>JANXWH010000190.1 GCA_025351245.1 Chloroflexota bacterium
CGAGCGGCAGCCGCTCGCCGAACGACCGGGCGGCGGGCCCGCCGAGGCCGAGCGCCGCGCCGGGCATGCTCGGCCACGGGATGTGGACAGTGACGCCGAGGTCCCGCCGGGAGAATGCCACCACCCCGACGGCGAACAGGACCACCGCGAGGATCGCTCCCGGGAAGAGCGACACCCAGTCGAACTGGCCGGCCAGTGGCTGGTGGTGAGCGGTCCAACCCCACCAGGTCAGGTTGGCGAGTGGCGCGAACGCCGGCACCGCCGCCTGGTACCCGTTGGCGAAGTAGCCGACGAGGAGCACGGCCCCCGCGATCGCCGCGGAGGCGCCCCGGCCCACGAGCGGAGCCAGCGCGAACGCGACCGACCCGGACGCGAGGCCCACGACGCCGATCCATGCCGCGTACCCGATCGCCGCGGACAGGGTGATCTCGTCCCCGGCGAGCGTTGCGAAAAGGCCAGCCGCCCACGCCGACAGGGCCGTCACGACCACGACGATGGCCATCCCGGTCAGGTGGGCCGCCAACTTCTCCAGGGCGATCCGGCGCATGCGGAGCGGGGTGGTCGCGACGAACTCGAGGCTGCCGCGCCGGATCTCGCCGGCGAGCGTCCCGGACAGGGCGAGGATCGACCAGAGGGCGGCGATCAGCCCCATCGAGCCCGCGGTCTTCCACCCGATCGAGCCGCCGAGGCTGGTCATGTTGACGGGGAACGGGTTGCCGTACACGCCGGCCATCGCCGCCGGCAGGCTCTTGACGAGCGTGGATAGCTCCTGGCGGGACTGCATCGTGGAGTAGGCCTCGCCGAAGGCGGCGCCGCTCGCGACGAGCAGGATGCCCATCAGGCCACCCATGATGATCAGCGCGAGCCGCGAGTCGCGCAGCGTCTTGGCGTAGACGGTTCCGAGGCCGTAGACGCGGCTGAAGGACGAGGCGACGGTCCGCCCGGACGGGACGGGCCCCAGGCCGGCGGTCATGGCCTGGCGACCTCCGCGGCCTCGTGGCCGTACTGCGCCAGGAACGTCTCCTCGAGGGTGGGCTCCCGGCTTACGAAGTCGAGCAGCTCGTAGCGGGCGGCGGCCTGGACGACCGGGGTGATCGGGCCCGAGACGCGCATCCGGAGCGTGTGGTCCCCGACCACGACCTCGGACACGCCCGGCAGGCCCTCGAACGCCTTCGCGGGGACGCCGTCCACGAAGCGGAGCTCCACCTCGTGGTGGGCGAGATCCCGCAGGCCCTCGACGCTGTCCACCTTGACCAGCCGGCCGTCGCGGATGATCGCGACGCGGTCGCAGGTGCGCTCGACCTCGGACAGGATGTGGCTGGACAGGAACACGGTCCGGCCCTCGGCCTGGGCTTCGCGGACCAGCGCGTAGAACGACTGCTGGACGAGCGGATCCAGCCCGGACGTCGGCTCGTCGAGCACGAGCAGCTCCGGGCGGTGCTGGAGCGCGATGACGAGACCGATCTTCTGCTTGTTGCCCTTCGAGTACTCCCTGAATCTCCGCGACGGATCGACGTCGAAGCGCTCGATGAGCGCAGCCCGGTAGGCCCGGTCCACGCCGCCGCGGAGGTTGCCGAAGTACTCGATCGTCTGGCCGCCGGTCAGGCGGTCGTAGAGGGCGAACTCACCGGGGATGTAGCCGATCCGCCGGTGGATCGCCACCGGGTCGGCGCTCGACTCGATGCCGAAGACGCGGGCGACACCCGAGGTCGGCCGGATCAGGTCGAGGAGCGTGCGGATCGTCGTCGTCTTGCCGGCGCCGTTCGGTCCCAGGAAGCCGAAGACCTCACCCTCGTTGACGGCCAGGTCAACCTCGATGATCCCGCGGTGGCTCCCGTAGCTCTTGGTGAGGCGCTCGGTCTCGATGACATTCATTCGGAGGTCCCTTCCCGCGCCGCCCGTTCGCGGCGCCAGCGGTCCTTGAGCGTGGGAAGCTCCCGTTTGAGGAAGCCGCAGAGGTCGACGAGCGCCGCGAGGGTCGTGCGGGCGGTGCTGCCCGGTCGGACGAGGACGAGGCCGTGCTCGGCGATGAGGCGGAGCTGGCCGGTCCTGTCGTTGCCGCGCTCCAGGAGCGAATGCCAGGCATCGTCCACTGCCCGGTCGGTGTGCGTGTCTACACCGCATGTTCCTGACCGTTCAGAACATTCTAATAGTTGGGCGCACGACGGGAACGGCCAGGCGGCAGGGGAAGCGTTCCCGGTGCCGCGAGCGCAAGGCCATGCGCGGCCCTCAGCCAGGCCGAGGGCCGACCGTCCCGAGCGTCACCCGGGTCGAGTCGGGGCCGCTTCCGCCCTCTGCTTCAGCGCGGCCAGCTCAGCCTCCAGGCGCGGGCCGATCCCGGCCCGGACCAGGTGCAGGAAGACTCGACCCAGCCGCGAGCGACCCTCAAGGTGGACCGAGCCGGCCACCCGCGTCCCGCCCGCTGCGGGCGCCAAATCCCAGCGCCGCTCGCCGCAGATACCGCGGCCATTGATGCCAACCCGGAACCGACGGGCCGGCCGCGCCTCGAGGCTCTCCAGCGTGATCCCGACGACCACCGGCCCCACCCGGAAGCGGGCGTGCCGCCGCGCGCCTGCCGCCGGCCAGTCCGGGCCGGCCGGATCGAGGTCCAGCCGGACGTCGCGCCAAGTCGGGCAGCTCGGGTCGTGGAGCGCGGCCCATACGTTGTCCGGTGGCGCGTCCACGAAGAGGCGGCGCTCGATGGCCCCGCGCGGGAGTCGTGGATGGGAACCCGCAGCCACGCTCATCGCCTCGTGGATGGGCCCGCACTGTCCATGCCCGGGATTATCGCACCGGCCGAGGGGCGCTCCGGGCATGCGCCAGGCCGTCGTCACATGGAGTGCGCGGGCCCCGTCTCGCTCCACGTGAGACTCCGACTGGCGATCCTCGTGTTCCTGCCGGTTGCCGTCCTTGCGACCGGGCTGGCCGGTCTCGTCTACCTCGTTGCACAACAGGACGGACGATGGCTGGCCAACGAGCCGCAGGCCCAGCTCGCCGAAGACGCCGCGGCGCGCCTCGACGCCGGCGGCACGCCCAGAGACCAGGTTGGCCCGGCGCCCGTGGACATCGCCCGGAGCCTCGCGCCATTCATCGTGGTCTACGGGGCGGCCGACGCCATCCTGGCAACCGACGGCACGCTCGATGGGCAGCCGCCGGCCGTGCCGGCCGGCGTCCTTGCCGGCGCGCGCGCCTGGGGCCTGGACGCCGTGACCTGGCAGCCACGTCCGGGCGTCCGCATTGCGACCGTTACCGTCCCCTGGAACGGAGGCACCGTCCTGGCGGGGCGGTCGCTCCGGCTGGTCGAGGAGCACGCGGCCACGCTCGAGCTGCTCGTCGGCGGCGGATGGCTGGCCACCCTCGCGGCGCTCGCGGCGGCGGCGGGCGCGGTCGCACGCCTCTGGCCGAAGTCGGCCGCGCCCGCCTGAGGCGAACCCGGGGAGCCCCGGCCAGCGTCGCGGGTCCCCTACTTGCCTGCCCGGTTCTTCGGCAGCGGCGGCAGACCCTTCCTGCCGGCCACGAGATAGTGCCCGAACCAGGAGCGCGCCTGGACCAGGTTCTCCGCCCGCCGGAACGGCGCGCCCGAGCGGGTCAGCTCGTGCGACTCGTTCGGGACGCGCATGAAGCGGACCGGACGCTTGAGCGTCCGCAGGACGGCGAAGAGCGCTTCCGCCTGGCCGATCGGGCAGCGCAGATCGTTCTCTGCGTGCTGGATGAGCAGCGGCGTCTGGATCTTCTCGGCGTATGTCAGCGGCGAGAGCCGCCGGTACAGCTCCGGGTCCTCCCAGGGTTGCGCGCCGAACTCCATCGTTCCGAAGATTCCGCCGGCCAGGTCGCCGGTGAGCATGAGGGTCGCGAGGTCCGTCACGCTCCGGCAGGTCATCGCCGCGGCGAAGCGTTGGTCCGCCCCGACGATCCAGTTTGTCAGGTACCCGCCGTACGAGCCGCCCGCGACGCCAAGCCGCTTCGGGTTGGCGATTCCGGCCTCCACGGCAGCGTCGACGTGGGCCAGCACGTCGCGCGTCGGGCCCTCTGCCCAGTCCGGGACGTTCGCGGCGTTGAAGTCCTGGCCGTAGCCCTCCGAGCCGCGCGGGTTCGTCGCGAGGACGCTGACGCCGGATGCGGCGAGCACCTGGAACTCCCAGCACGGCGCCCAGCCGTAGAGCGTGTGCGGCCCCCCGTGGATCTGGAGGATGAGCGGCGCCGGCTCGCCGGCCTCGGCGGCGGCGCAGAGGATGAGCCACCCCTGGATCTCGAGGCCGTCAACGGTCACCCAGCGCTCGGTCGCCGCGCGCAGGTCGATCTCATCGAGCGCGTCATCGTTGCAGTGGGTGATGCGGCGCAGCTCGGCGCCATCAGCGTCGCCGGCGTGGCCGTCTGCACCCAGGTCGACGACGTGGACGTCGCCGAGCGCGGCCGGGTCCGACTTGATGGCCGCCACGCGAACGCTGGCGTCCGGGCGCCGAACGGCGTTCCAGCCGGACAGGTAATGGCGTCCGTCCGTCAGCCGCTCCACCTCGCCGTCGTCGAGGGCGATGCGCCAGAGCTCGTAGCTGCCGCGGATCGGCGCCGTGAACAGGAGATGCCGGCCATCCGGCGTCGCCCACAGGTGGGCCGGCTCGCCGGGCGTGATGTCGCTGCCCATCCCCGATCCGGGCATCAGGTCGTGGCGACCGGAGAGGTTGCGCCCGCCGCCCTTTCCGGCCTCGCTGCCGTCCGCCGCGAACAACCAGATGTCGTTGCGGCTCCCTCCGGCGCGCGGGTAGCGGTGTCCCAGCAGGGCCACGGTCCGCCCGTCTGCCAGCCAGGCGGGGGTTCCGAACGCCGACCCGGCGCCGTCCGTGATCCGGATGTCATGACCGCTCGCGACCTCCACGACGCGGACGTCGAACTGCCAGTCGAGATCCGGGTCGCGACCGCCCTGGGCGACGTAGGCGACGCGCATGCCGTCCGGCGAGAAGACCGGGTCATCGTGGCTCGTGCGGCCCGTCGTGAGCCGCCGGGCTGCGCCGGTGGCGACGTCCACGATCCAGAGGTTGCTCACGCGGTCGTAGATGAATCCCGGCCCGTTGAGCATGTTCTGGAGTCGATCGAGGTAGCGGTAGTCGGAGGTCGGCAGCTCGCCCGGCTTCGGCGGCGCGACCTTGCCGCGGGCCCGGGCGTCCGCCTTGCGGGTGGGCGCATGGGAGGCGCTCCGAACGACGAGCGACCGGCCGTCGGGCGACCAGGCGAAGCCGTCGACTCCCCGCGGAAGGTCGGTCAGCCGGCGCGCCTCGCCGCCGTCGAGCGGGAGCAGGTGGACCTGGGTGCCGTCCTCGCGGTCCTTCGGCGCATCGGGCTCCTCCTCGGTGACCGGCCGGCGGTCGGACAGGAACGCGAGGGTGCGCCCGTCCGGCGAGAACCGGGGGTGCGTGTCGTGACGGACCCCGAGCGTCACCTGGCGCGGTGACGCGCTGCCGTCTGCCGGCGCCAACCAGATCGCGTGGCGGTAGGCGTCCCTGCCGGGCGCGGCCGTCTGGATGGTGAACGCGGCGAGCTCACCGTCCGGCGAGAGGTGGGGATCGGTCGGGATCCGGAACCGGTAGAGGTCCTCGGGTTGCGGCGAACGCGACATGGAGTGCCTCGGATGTGCGTGGGCTGCCGGCGGCGTGTCTTCGGCGCGAGACGATGCTCGGGACGATAGTAGCGAGCCGGCCCACCTGGAGGGGCGATTTCGGGCGCTTCCGCCGTGCACCGGCACACCGCGCGGGAGGATGATGCCCGCACGTAGCATCGGAGGCGATCCCATGCGCATCCTCCTCGCCGTGGACGGCTCCCCGTCCGCCACCCGCGCCCGCGATCTCGTCGCGAGCCTCCCATGGCCGGCGGGCTCCGAGGTCCGGGTCGTGGCGGCGCTCGACGTCGCCCCGGCGCTCTGGGGCGGCCCGTGGATCCCGGCGATCCCGGCCGGCGCCGACGAATACGAGGCCCACGCTCTCCGCGAGCTGACGTCGGTGATCGACGCCGCCCGCGCGCCGCTCGAAGCCGCGGGCCTGACCGTGGAGGCCGACCTGCTTCGTGGCGCTCCCGCCTTTGCGATCCCTGCGGACGCGAAGCTCTGGAGGCCCGACCTCACGGTGGTCGGGAGCCGCGGCCACGGACCCGTGGAATCCGCGCTTCTGGGATCCGTCTCGTCCGCGGTGGTCGATCACGCCGAGGCGCCGGTCCTGGTCGCGCGCGGGGACCACGTGCGATCGATCCTCCTCGGCGAGGACGGTTCGCCGGCCGGGATGGCCGCGCGCGACCTCGTGCTGGGCTGGTCGGCGTTTGCCGGGATCCCCGTTCGGGTGGTCGGCGTGGTGGACGTGGCCGCGCCGTGGCGCAGTGGGATCGCCCCCACGATGTTCCCAGCGGCGATGGACCTGTACACGGACATGATCACGAATTCGCGCCAGACGTACGGCCAGGTGGTTTCGGCGACGGTCGCCACGCTCCAGGCCGCGGGCCGCACCGCCGAGGGAGAGCTGCGCGAGGGCGATCCCGCCGACCAGCTGGTCCAGGCCGTCCACGACATCGCCGGCGACCTGATCGTGGTCGGCTCGCGCGGCCACACCGGGCTCAGCCGAATCGTGATGGGAAGCGTGGCGCACAGCGTCCTCCTCCACGCCCGGTGTTCGGTGCTCGTGGTGAAGCAGCCACACCAGCACCGGTAGGGCTCGCAGGTCGCGGCAGGTCGGGACGCCGCGACGGCGGCCGCAGCGACGGCGGCCGCGCGGCGCCACCTGCGCTACCGGCGCCCCCGGGCCGCCTCCACCACCGCCCGCAGCGTCGGCCGCTGCCCGTAGAGGAGGACGCCGGCCCGGTAGACCCGGATTGCCAGCCAGAGCGCCGCCGCGATCGCCGCGACCAGGAGGGCGACCGCGAGCGCCACCTCGCCGGCCGAGACGTGCCCGACCATGAGCCGGACGAGCATGAGGTACGGGCTGAAGAACGGGACCAGGGAGAGTGGCGCGACCCAGGCCGCGTCGGGCGCGTTGGTTGCGATCGCCGCCGCGATGTACCCGCCGAACGAGAGGAGGAGCATCGGGAGCGCGACCTGCTGCACGTCCTCCTGGCGGCTCACCAGCGAGCCGGCCGCCGCGTACAGGAGCGCCGAGAGCGCGAACCCAAGCAGGAAGAAGACCCCGAACGCGAGGAGGATCCCACCGGTCAGCCCGACCAGCGGCCCGTCGTCGGCCCCGCCATCGCCGAGCAGCAGCCGCGCCAGCGGCGCCTGGAGGATGAGAACCCCGACGGCCGGCACCACGATCGCCGCGTACTGGGTCAGTCCCGCCGCACCGACGCCCAGGACCTTGCCGCCGAGCAGCTCGCCGGACGTGGCCGCGTTCAGCATCACCTCCATGACGCGGCTGCCCTTCTCTTCGGCCACGCTCGTCGCCACCCACATCCCATAGGTCACCGACGTGATGAAGACGAGGATGACGAGGATCGTGGCGAGGATCGCCCGGCTGGCCGCGTCCGTCTCGGGCCGCGGCACCGGGGCGGCGGGGTCCGCGGCGGTGACCTGGAAATCGCCGACCAGCCCGCCAACCGTGCCGACCCGGTCGTTCACCGAGACCGCGAGCGTGGCGAGCCGCATCAGGACCACCTGCCGCCCGCCCGGGGGCGCGTTCGTGACGTACTCGAAGCTGGGCGTCCCGACCGCATCACGACCCACCAGGAGGAGGCCGGCGAGGTCGCCGCGGACCACCCGTGCGCGAGCGGCGGGGACGTCGGCGGCCGGCTCGATCGCCCAAACCTGCTTCGCGGTCGGGTCGAGCTGGGTTCGCCCGTTGAGGACGGTGTCCAGCGATCGGATCGCCAGGGCCTGGAGCGCGTCGTCGTCGGCGTGCACGGCCAGCCGGACCACCGCCTCGCGGTCCAGGGCCCGGACGAGGATCGGAACCAGGCCGGTGCCGGCCGCGACGGCGGCCAGCAGGAGCGTGGAGAGGACGAAGGCGCGGCTTCGCACGCGAACGCGATACTCGCGGCGGGCCACCAGCCGCACGTTGCGCAGGAACGGGCCGAGGCCGCTCGGGCTCATCCGGGGAGTTTGCCCGATCTCTACGCGACCCACGCGCGCCCGGTGTACCGGAGCACATGGGCGAATGCCGCGGGAGCCAGCGCCACGATCGCCACGAGGGCCCAGTCGCCCGCGTCGAGCGGCGCCGCCCGGAAAGCATCCGCGAGCGCCGGGACGACGGGGATCGCGGCCTGCACGACGACCACGAGAATCGCGGCCGCCAGCAGGGCGCCGTTCCGCGGCAGCCGCCAAGCGGGGACCGTGAGGCTTCGGTTCGCGTATGCCCGCACCACCTGGCCCACGACCAGCGCGGTGTAGGCGAGCCACCGGCCATGCTCCGGATCGCCGCCCGCGATCACGGCCAGGACCAACGCCGCCGCCGCGGAGAACCCGCCGGCGAGCGCGATCCGGGCCAGGATCCCGTTCGTCAGGAGCGGCTGGGCGCGCGGCCGCGGTGGGCGCGTCATCGTCCCCGGCTCCTCGCGCTCGCGCTCGAACGCGACCGCCGTGGACGTGTCGATGAAGAGCTCCATCCAGAGGATCTGGATCGGGAGCAGCGCGAGGCTCGCCCCGCTGAGCGTCTGCAGGAGGATGAACCCCAGGAACGCGACGTGGGTGGAGATCAGGAAGACGAGGCCCTTCTGGATGTTCGCGACGATCCGGCGGCCTTCGCGAAGCGCGAACATGAGGGTGTCGAACGAGTCGTCGCCGAGGACGAGGTCAGCGGCCTCCTTGGCCACGGCCGTGCCGCTTCCCATCGCGACCGCAACGTCCGCGTTGTTGAGCGCCGGCGCATCGTTGACGCCGTCGCCGGTCACCGCCACCGTGCGGCCGGCCGCCTGCGCCGCACGGACCAGGCGCAGCTTCTGCTCGGGCAGCGCCCTGGCCACGACATCGAGGCCCGGCAGCTCTCGCGCAAGACGCTCGTCGTCCCAGCCGGCCAGCTCGTCGCCCGTGATCACGCGATCGCGCGCGATTCCCGCCGCCCGGGCGATCGCCGCCGCGGTCAACGGGTGATCCCCGGTCACGACCAGCGTCTGGATCCCGGCGCCGCGGGCAAGCGCCAGTGCGTCCCGGGTCCCGGGCCGGATGGTGTCGGCGAACCCGAGCAGCGCGCGCGGCACCCAGCCGCCCGGCGCCTCGCGTTCGGAAAGGAGGAGCAGGCGCTCCCCGTCGGCGGCCGCCGAATCCACCACGACGTTCCACGCCGAGACCGTCTCCGGGTTCGCCTCGCCGTCGAGCGCCAGCACCATCTCGGGCGCCCCAAGGGCCAGCTCGCGCGTGCCCCGGTCACCGTCGCGGAAGATCACCCGCGAATAGGGCGTGCCATCGGCCGCCGGCCAGGCCTCCTCGAGATGGGCGGGGTCGGGCGGCAAGGCGATCCCGGCGGCCTCGGCTGCGCGCGAGATCGAACGTGCGAATGAGCCGGCGGCCGCACCGTCCGCGATGACCCAGCTGTCGGCCTCCGCCCGCAGCGCGTCGGCGAGGACCGCGCGCCTCTCTTCCGGCTCCTCGATCCCGCCCGTGAGCGTCCGCAGCGACGCGACCTCCAGGCGGTTCTGGGTGAGCGTGCCGGTCTTGTCGGTCAGGATGAGGTCGACCGCGCCCAGCGTCTCCTCGGCGTTCAGGCGTCGGACCAGCACGTCGCGCTTGAGGAGCCGGTACGCGCCGAGCCCCAGCACGACCGCGAGGAGGACCGGCGGCTCCTCGGGGATCGCGGCGATGGCAGCCGAGATCCCGGCGATGAGCGTCTCGCCCAGCGTCGCCCCGCGCAGGAAGCCAGCCAGCGTCGTGGTGGCGATCAGCCCGATCGCGACCGCGAGGAGGATCTTCACGAGGCGGTCCAGCTCCCGCTGGACCGGCGAGCGGCGCTCCGGGCGGCCGGCGAGGCCGCCGGCGATCCGGCCGACCTCGGTCGCCTGCCCGATCGCGACGACGATCCCCTCACCGCGTCCGCCGACGACGGACGTCCCGCTGTACGCGACGGCGTGGCGATCGGTGACACTGGCGCCGGGGGCGTCCGGCTCGACCCGTGCGGGCTCCGGGACCGACTCGCCGGTCAGCACGCTCCGGTCCACGAGCAGGCTTTCCGCCCGGAGCACGCGGAGGTCCGCCGGCAGCAGGTCGCCCGTTCGCAGGAGCACGATGTCCCCGGGGACCAACCCGGCGGCCGGGATCTCCTCCGTGCTGCCGCCGCGCCGAACACGTGCGATCGGGGCCGAGGCAGCCCGGAGCGCCTCGAGGGCACGCTCGCCGCGGAACTCGGTGACGACGTCGGCGCCGACGATCGGGACCAGCCCGACCAGGATGAGGAGCCCGTCGCGGACCTCGCCCACGAGCACGGCGAGCACGCCCGCGAGCACCAGCAGGAGCACGAACGGCTCGGTGGCGGCGTCGCGAAGCATGCCGAGAACCGATTCGTGCTCGGCGGCCCGGAGCTCGTTCGGCCCCGCGTCGGCGGCGCGTCGCGCGACCTCGGCGGGGTCGAGGCCGACACCGGCGGTCACGCCCAGCTCGCCGGCCACCTCCGCACACGTCAGGGCCGCGGCATCGGCCGTGGAAAGCTGCCTCATCATCACGTGGTTGGCATGATGCCCGCTCCCGGCATCAGCCGCGCATGGACGAAGGCGACGCCTACACTACGATCATGACTTCGAGCTACCTTCGAGGCGACGACCTGACCGCCCCGGTCCGCATCCATGCCGACCGCGAGGCGGGGACCCTCCGCATCGAGTGGGTCGACGGACACGTCTCGACCTACGATTTCGTCCGACTCCGCTGGCTCTGCCCGTGCGCGTACTGCCGGGGCGAGATGGGGCAGCCGGGCTGGCTCGATTCAAGCCCGACGCTCACCGGAGAACAGACCCGGCTCGTCTCCATGGAGCCGGTCGGCGGGTATGCCGTCGCGCCCACCTGGGGCGACGGCCACCACACGGGCTACTACACGTTCACGTCGTTGCGCACCCATTGCCCGTGCCCGGAGTGCACGGCCGCGCGCGCCGCCGCCGGACACACCGACGCGGCAATCCCGAACGGAGGATCGCGATGATCGTCGCCACCACGCCGTACATCTCCGGCCACCGCGTCGTCGAGACGAAGGGGATGGTCTTCGGGCTGGTCGTCCGCAGCCGGGGCCTGGGCGGCAACATCATGGCCGGGCTCCGTTCGATCGGCGGCGGCGAGATCCACGAGTACACGGAGCTGCTTGAGGACACCCGACGCCAGGCGATCGACCGGCTGGTCCGCAACGCGACGCTCGTCGGCGGCAACGCGGTGATCTCCATGCGCTTCGACAGCTCGGAGATCGCGAACACGATGTCGGAGATCGTCGCCTACGGGACCGCGGTCCTTGTCGAAGCGGACCCGGCGGTGACGGCCCCGACGACGCCGGTCGAATGACGCCGGGGGCTGGTCGTGGCGCACCGCAGCCGGGCCAGCCGAACCGAGCTCGGGCGTGAGCGCGGGCCTCGCCATCGTGCGCGTGCTCATGGCATTCGTCGGGGCGCTCATGCTCATCGGTGGGCTCGTGGCGATCGTCAGCGGCAGCCCCGCGGCGTTCGGCGGGCTGTGGCTCGTCGCAACCGGCGGGGTCCTCCTGATCGGTGTCGCGCTGGAGCGGCTCCGGTACCGGAGCGAGCAGGCGGATCGCGTCGGCGCGCGGCCCGGGCCCGGTGGCGGCGAGAGCCTCGACTCGCCCATGGAGCCGCGGTTCCGGCGCACGGACGAGTTCTTTGAGGACCCGACAAGCCGGCGGCGGATGCGCGTCTGGCTGGATCCGACGACCGGCGAGCGGCGGTACCGCGCCGAGGGATAGGGCCGGGCACAGATACGGCCGTACCTACGCGGGGCCGTGCTACGATTTCTGGCCCGTGACGATCGCCCCTGGAGCCAACCCGCCCGCATGACGACGCTTCGTGTTCGCTCCCCGCGCACCGGAGGTCGCCGGCGCCCGGCCGTGCTTCCGTACATCAACCGCGAGCTCTCGTGGCTCGACTTCAACGCGCGCGTCCTCCACGAGGCTCGCGACGAGCGCAACCCGCTGCTGGAGCGCGCGAAGTTCCTGGCGATCTTTGCCTCGAACCTCGATGAGTTCTTCCAGGTCCGCGTCTCGGGCTTGATGGAACAGGCCGCCTCGGCCGGTGGCAAGCGGTCACCGGACGGCCGCACCGCGGCCGAACAGCTGGCCGCGATCCGTGCCCGCGTCCACGGGCTGGGCCTGGAGCATGCCCGACTCGTGGCCGTGGTGCTCGCGGCACTGGCCGCTGAGGGAGTCGCGGTCGTCGACCACGCGGCGATCCCCGAGCATCACGCCCGGCTTCGCGAGCGGTACCTGGAGGAGATCTTCCCGGTCCTGACGCCGCTCGCGGTGGCGCCCGGTCACCCGTTCCCGTACATCAGCACGCTCAGCCTGTCGCTGGCCGTCGTGGTCCGCGACCCCGACGGCGGGGAGCAGCGCTTCGCCCGTGTCAAGGTTCCCCAGATCCTCCCGCGCCTCGTCGCCGTGGACGCCCACGCCTACGTCCCGCTGGAGCAGGTGATCGCCGCGAACCTGGACGTCCTCTTCCCCGGCCTGGAGATCGTCGAGTCGCATCCGTTCCGGGTCACGCGCGACGCCGACTTCGACATCGAGGAGGACGAGGCGGGAGACCTCGTGTCGGCGATCGAGCACGAGCTGCGCAGACGGCGCTTTGGCTCGGCCGTTCGCCTGGAGGTCGAGGACGGGATGCCGGATGGCGTCCGCGACTTCATCCTCGACGGGATCGGCCTGGGTCCGGACGACCTGTACGCCGTCCCCGGGATCCTCGACGCCACCTGCTTTTGGCAGCTCGCGACCCTGGACCTGCCCGAGCTGCGTGACCCGCCGTGGACACCGGTCGTCCCGGCCCGCCTGACCCCGCACGACGAGGGCGAGGCCGTGGACGTCTTCGCGGCGATCCGGCAGGGCGACATCCTGGTCCACCATCCCTATGAATCGTTCGGCGCGTCGGTGGAGCGGTTCATCGCCCAGGCCGCGGACGACCCCGACGTGCTGACTATCAAGATGGCGCTCTACCGCACCTCGGGCGACTCGCCGATCGTTCGAGACCTGATCCGGGCCGCGGAGCAGGGCAAGCAGGTGGTCGTCCTCGTCGAGATCAAGGCCCGCTTCGACGAAGAGGCGAACATCGTCTGGGCGCGCAAGCTGGAGCAGGCGGGCGCCCACGTGGTCTACGGCCTGGTGGGCCTCAAGACCCACAGCAAGATTTCCCTCGTGGTCCGTCGCGAAGGCTCGGGCCTGCGCCGGTACGTCCACCTGGGGACCGGCAACTACAACCCGAAGACCGCCCGAATCTACATTGACCTGGGGCTGCTGACGTGTCGCCCAGAGCTGGGCGCCGATGCGACGGACCTCTTCAACCACCTGACCGGCCTCTCGCGCCAGCACCACTTCCGCCGACTCCTGGTGGCCCCCGTGTCGCTCCGTCCACGCCTGCGCGAGCTGATCGAGCGCGAGGCGGAGCATGCTCGCGCTGGGCGTGCGGCCCGGATCGTCGTGAAGTGCAACGCGATCGTTGATCCCGAGCTGATCGAGGTGCTCTACAGGGCGGGCCAGGCCGGGGTCGAGATCGAGTGCATCGTCCGCGGCATCTGCTCGCTCCAGCCCGGCGTGCCCGGCGTGAGCGACCGGATCCGGGTTCGCTCCATCGTCGGCGAGTTCCTGGAGCACAGCCGGATCTTTGGCTTCCTCAGCGGAGGCCGACAGGAGTGGTACACGGGCTCGGCCGACCTGATGGAGCGCAACCTGGATCGCCGGATCGAGGCGGTCTTCCCGATCGAGGACCTCGAGGCGCAGGCCCGACTGGCGGAGATCGTCGAGGTCATGCTCGCCGACGACCGGCGCTCGTGGCAGCTCGGGGCGGACGCAACCTGGCGCCGCACGGAGGAGATCAACGCCGCGGCCGGGACGATTGACACCTTCGCCACGCTCAAGGAGCGAGCGGAGCGCGCGCTCGTCGTCGCCCATGAGCCGCGCCGCCCGGCCTCGCCGGTCGGTTCGCTGGATCCGCGCGCCTGACGGCGCCGAGGAGCAGCGCGACGTGACGAACACCCGGCAGGGCATCGAGATGGAGCTCAAGTACCGCGTGCGCGATGCGGAAGCGGCTGCGCGGCTCAGCGCGCTCCGGACCCTCGGCGGGCTGCGGGTCGCCGGCCGGCCGCGGCAGGTCCAGGTAGAGGACCGCTACCTCGACACGGCCGACGGTGCGATGTCGCGGGCCGGCTACGCGGTCCGCCTTCGGCGTGGCCCGCGGATGACGATCCTCTCCGTCAAGGCGTCAAACCAGGCGGCATCGGCGCTCCATCGGCGGGAGGAGCTCGAAGGGCCTGCCGACCTCTCGCTCGACCCGCACGCCTGGCCCTCGTCAGCCGCCCGTTCGCTCGTCCTGGAGCACGCCGGCGACTCCCCGCTCATCGAGATCGTCACGATCCGCCAGCTGCGGCGCGCGCGCGCCTTCGCCGGCGATGCGCTCGAAGTCGAGCTGAGCGTCGACGACGTAGAGATCGTCGCTGGTGGGCGGATGATCGACCGGTTCCTGGAGCTCGAAGTGGAGCTGAAGGTGGGGGACGAGGCCGGCCTCGTCGACCTCGCGGTGATCCTCGGGGCGGACGCTGCGCTCGAGCCCATCACGACCTCGAAGCTGGAGCGCGCGCTCGCGGCCCTCGCGCGGCGCGGGCGGCCGACGCGGGAGCGATCGCGCGCCGCACCCGCCGATCCCGCCGGCTCGTCGCCGTCGAAAGCAGGGTTGGACGCCACGCCGGGCACGAACGTCCCGGCGTCGTCGGCCCCCATGCCCGCGCCGGAGCCCCGGGTCGAGCCGGCGGCCGAGGTGCCGGCCGAGGGCGCCGCCCGGCGACCGACACTGGTGGTGGGCAAGACCCCGGGCGTCACGCGCGACGACCTGCTCGCCGAGGCCGGCCGCAAGGTCCTCCGGTTTCACCTCGCCAGGATGCTGGCCCGCGAGGAGGGGACCCGAACGGGGCTCCGTATCGAGGACCTCCACGGGATGCGCGTCGCCACGCGCCGGATGCGAGCCGCATGGCGCGTCTTCGGCGATGGCTTCCGGCTCGGCCGGACGCGCCGCATGCGCCGGCGACTCCGCGAAGTGGCCGCCCGGCTCGGCGCGGTGCGCGACCTCGACGTCCTGATCCAGGCCGCCGAGGCACACCGGGCCACGCTCCCGGAGGACGAAACGGCCGCCTTCGCACCGCTAGTCCACGCGTGGTCCGATGACCGCGAGACCGCCCGGCTGCTCCTGATGCGAGAGCTCGATTCGAGCGCCTATTCCCGCCTGGTCGAGGAGTATCGGATCTTCGTCACGGCCGAGGGCGCGGCCGTCCTCGCGCCCGCGAGCCCGGTGGCGCCGCACCGCGTCCGGGATACCGCCGGGTCGCGGATCTGGCTGGCGTACGAACAGGTCCGCGGGTACGAAAGCGTCCTCCGCTGGGCCGATATCGAGACGATCCACCAGCTCCGGATCGCCGGGAAGTGGCTGCGCTACACGCTGGAGTTCTTCCGCGAGGCGCTGGGCCCGGAGGTGGACCAGCTCATCCCGCGCGTCGTGGCGCTGCAGGACCACCTCGGCTGGCTCCACGACGCGGACGTCACGATCGCGCTGACCCGCCAGTTCCTGGTCTCGAATGCCGGTCGCCTGGGCCCGGCCGAGACCGAGGTGATCGCCGCCTACCTGCAGGGCCGAGAGCGCGAGCTCGAGCGCCTTCGCCGCACGATCGGCCCGCCATGGCGGGGCGTCAACGGGGTGGCATTCCGGCGCCTCCTCGGGCGGGCCGTCAGCGGCCTCTGACGAGAGGGCGCGGCCGGCAGGCAGGTCAGGGCTCGGCGGCCTATTCCTCCGCCCCGCCCGCGCCCCAACCGTGCGCAAGCGCCTCCAGGCGATCCCGCCACGCGGCGCCGGCACGCGCGAGGGCCAGCACCATCCCTTCCCGGATCCCCTCATCCGACGCGGTCGCCCGCGGCACGCCGTAGCGCGCCAGGATCGCCTCGAGGACGGCCGCACCCGCGGCGAGGATCCGCGCGCGTTGTGGCCGGATGCCAAACCGGGCCGCGACGTCGGCGGCAGGCGCCTCGCTGAGCACCTCGAACGCGGCGGCGAGCCGCTCCGGCGTCAGGACGCGGTCGTGCAGGGCCCCGGGGACGATCTTCACGAGGTTCGACGCCGTCCCGCCGACGGCCACTATCTCCGTCGGCGCGGCGTATGGCACCGCCCGGAGGGCCTCGGAGGCGGCCGCCCGGAGGGCCGCGATCTCGCTCCGCGTCGGCGGATCATGGGTCACGTGCACCTGGGTGAGACGCGCGCCGCCCACGCGAAGCCCGGTCGCGCTCGCCCGTCGGGCCGGACCCACGACCACCAGCTGCGTGCTCCCGCCGCCGACATCCACGACGAGAAGATCGGCCTCGACCGCCCGACCGGACGTCGCGCCGAGCAGCGTGAGCAGCCCCTCTTCGCGATGGTCGACGACATGGAGCGGGACACCGGTCGCGTCCTCGACCGCGACGACCACGGCCCGGGCGTCCGCGGCGCGCCGCAGGGGCTCCGTTCCCACGAACGCGATCCGCTCGGCACCGAGCCCGCGCGCGGCGGCGGCGTATCCAACGAGCGTCGCGATCAGCGGTCCGCGGGCGTCGGCGGGGATCAGCCCTCGGGCGTCGACGAGCGTCCCGAGCCCCAGCAACGCCGATTCGTCGAGGAGCGGCACGACGCGATGTCCGTACACGCTGCCCACGAGCAGGTGCGCCGAGTTCGCACCAACGTCGACTGCGGCGCAGATCGGGCCGCTGACGAGCCGCGCCTCGTCAGCCGTTGTCCGGTCCCGTCGAGGGCGGGGTCGTCGCACGAGTCCGCCTCCGACGCGGGGTAGCCGGCTTCGCGGGGGCGGGAGGTCGTGCCGCGGCAGGCGCGGCAGGCGTGGCGGCGCCGGCCCTCGCGGGCGCGGGCGACTTCGCGGGCTTCTTGGCGGGCCTCGAGGTCGCGGCCGGCTTCGCGCGCACGGGCGCCGTGGCGGCGGCCGGCCTCGCCTGGACCGCCCGTCGGGCTGCTCCGACGACCGATCCCGCCGCATCCCTGACCGCGCCGGCCGCGCCCTGGGCAGCCCCGAGGACCGTCTCGCCGGCGGGGGAGGCCGCGTGGACGACCGATCCGGCAACGTGCATGACACCACCCGCCGCGTCAGCGACCGCGTCGGCGGCGCCCTCGAGCAGATCGCCCGCCGCGCGACCGATCTTCCTCGCACCGCCAACCGCGGGCGCTGATGCGTGGCGGACGAGCCCGGCGATCTCGCTTCGAATCCGGTCAGCCTCCACGGACGCGGCCGCGAGCCGCGAGCGGCGCCGCTCCTCGGTCTTGCGCACCGCCGCCAGGTCCTTCTCGAGCTTCGCGAGACGACGCCTGGTTGCCCGCTTCAGCTGCTCCGCGTCCTCCCGCGCGACGGCCGAGACATCGGCGACGCGCTTTCGCACTGCGCGCTTCCCGCTTCCCTTGTCCATGTCGATCCCCTCCTTGCCGGTTCGGTGGCCGCCGCGCTCGCCGGTCGCTCCCCGACAGTCTGACACCCTCAACACGCGATGCGCGGACGGACATGCGACCCGTGAATGGCGAGCGTCGGGCGGCGCTCGCCAGGCGGGCGATGTTATTCGGCGAGCCAGCCCGCGATGTCGGCCGCCGACGGGATTCGTCCGGCGCTGACCACCCGGCCGTCGATCACGAGGCCCGGCGTCGACAGGACCCCGCGGGCCGCGATCTCGCGATAGTCGGTGACGTGGTGGATCTCCGCCTCCACGCCGGCGATTGCCAGCGCCTCTCGGGCATTCGCCTCGACACGACGACAGTTTGCGCAACCCGGCCCCAGCACTTCGACGACCTTCATGGTGTGAACCTCCTCAGATTCCGAGCGCGTTGAACAGGAAGCCGACGGTGAGGATGCCGGCCACGACGATACTGGCGAACACGGCGATCAGGCGGAGCTGCATGACCCGGCGGAGGATCACGAACTCGGGCAGGCTGATCGCGACGATCGCCATCATGAAGGCGAGGGTGGTCCCCAGCGGCATGCCCTTGCCAAGGAGTGCCTCCACGATCGGGATCGTGCCCGCGGCATTCGAGTAGAGCGGGATCGCGATCGCCACGACGATCGGGACCGCGAACGGGTTCTCGCGCCCGCCCATCTGAGCGACGAGCTCGGTCGGGACGAAGCCGTGGATGAACGCCCCGATCCCGATCCCGATGATCACGTAGAGCAGGACCCTGCGGACGAGGTCCTGCGTGGACGTCCAGGCGTCGCGCATGCGCTGCTCGACCGAGAGCCGGAGGTCGAGCGAGGTGGCGCCGCCCCCCGCCCGGACGGCGAGGACCCACGGCTCGATCCATTTCTCGAGCGGCAGGCGGCCGAGCACGAGCCCGCCAACGATCGCGACGGCCAGTCCGGCCGCCATGTAGAGGATCGCGATCCCCGGTCCGAAGAGGCCCCAGAGCAGGACGAGGGCAACCTCGTTGACCATCGGGCTGCTGATCAGGAACGCGAAGGTGACGCCAAGCGGGATCCCAGCCTCCACGAAGCCGATGAACAGCGGCACCGCCGAGCACGAGCAGAACGGCGTGACGATCCCGAACGCGGCCGCCCCGACGGTCGCCGGGAGCGTGCCGCGACCGGCCAGCGCGGCCCGCATCCGCTCGGGCGGGAAGTAGCTCCGCAGGAAGGAGACCGCGGTCATGATGCCCAGGAGCAGGAGCAGGACCTTCGGAACGTCGAGGAAGAAGAACGCGACCGCGTCACCGAAGTGCGATCCCCGCTCGA
This sequence comes from Chloroflexota bacterium, assembly GCA_025351245.1. Classification (GTDB taxonomy): domain Bacteria; phylum Chloroflexota; class Limnocylindria; order Limnocylindrales; family CSP1-4; genus CTSoil-043. The sequence continues at coordinate 18,887 of JANXWH010000190.1, forward strand.
GCCCCAGCAGCTCGTAGGCGGCCCAGTTCGCCAGCGGCAGGTTCGCGAACCACGCCCCGAGCCACGCGACGACCACGACCGGCGCGACGGCGCGGAACGGGACGTGGGCGCGGCGCACCGGGAGGGCCATCATCCGAGGATCTCCGCGACGGCGGAGGAGGCGGCGGCGCAGGCCGCGTCGTCGCGCTCGTAGTAGACGCGGCGCCCGTCGGCGGGCGCTCGGCTCACGCGTACCAGTCCCGCGTCGCGGAGCCGAGCAAGGTGGTTGCTTACGTTGTTCTGGCGCTCGCCCAAGGCTTCGGCCAGCTCACACACGCAATGGGGGCCGCCGCGGAGCATCGCGAGGATGCCCGCACGCGTGGGGTCGGCGATGAGGGCCGCGGTCGCCGCCCCGTCCCGGACGTCGGGGGGGCGGAGATCCATGCGCAGGTCCTGCAGGACCGACAGCTCAATCGGCACGGGACACCTCCTGCGGGGCGTAGGCGAGGCAGGCCGGGGTGCTGATGTTGACGAGCGCCACAACGAGAAGCATCAGTCAACACTGTGTCATCTGGGCCTGAGACGTCGCACGTGCCGGAGGGCGCATCCCACGGGGTCATTCGGCCCCCGCGCCCGACCAGCATCGTGATGGCGTCTCGCTGCGGCGGAAGGTCGGCCCGACGTAGATCGCCGGCGCCGCCCCCAACCCGACCGCTCCCGATGCTGCGCACCGATCGTGCGCGGGAGAAGAGCCGTCCGCCACGCCGTTAACAGAACGTTGAAGGGCCGGCAACGGCGGGTTGACGCACGAACCCCATGTTCAGCGTGCCAATCGAACGATTTGGCTGCACGATGACGCCCGACCGTGGGCGCTCGGCGGCTACGCACGGAGGACCACCCCACGTGATCATCACCTCCCCCGGGCGGCTCAGTGCGCTCGCGCTCGCGGCAGCCTTCGCCGTTGGCGCCTGCTCCGGAAGCGCCAGCCCCTCGCCGGCGGCAAGCACCGCGCCTGGTGCGTCCGCGGCCGCCAGCCCGGGCTTGGGCGGCCCCGCGGCGCCGTCGGGCGACGTCTCGCTCGCCGGTGCCGGCGCCACCTTCCCCGGGCCCCTGTACCAGGTCTGGGTCGAGAAGTACGCGGCCGCCCACCCCAACGTCAAGATCGACTACCAGGCCATCGGGTCGGGCGGCGGGATCAAGAACATCACCGCCCAGACCGTCGCCTTCGGCGCCTCGGACGCGACCATGAAGGACGCCGAGATCGCCGCCCTGCCGGCCGGCACGAAGATCCTGCACATCCCGACGGCCCTGGGCGCGGTCGTCTTCATCTACAACCTGCCCGGGGTCACCGAGCTGAACCTCGACGGGCCCACGGCCGCCGACATCTTCCTCGGGACCATCAAGAAGTGGAACGACCCGAAGATCGCGGCGCTCAACAGCAGCGCGACCCTGCCGGGCGCGGACATCGTCGTGGTCCATCGGTCCGACGGCTCGGGCACCACGAATGCGTTCACCACGTACCTCGGCGCCGTCAGTGACGGCTGGAAGAACGGGCCCGGCGTGGGCAAGGAAGTCAACTGGCCGACCGGGATCGGCGCCAAGGGCAACGACGGCGTCGCCGGCGGCGTCAAGCAGACGCCGGGCGCCATCGGCTACGTCGAGCTCAACTACGCGACCCAGGCGGCGCTCGCCACCGCGAAGCTGAAGAACGCGGACGGCGCGTTCGTCGCCGCATCCGTCGACGGCGTGACCGCGGCCGCGGACGCCTCCGTGGCCACCTTCCCGGCGGACTTCCGGGCCGCTCCCATCATCAACGGCGCCGGGGCCGCGACATATCCCATCGCCGCGTACACGTACCTCCTCGTCTACGCCGACCAGAAGGACCAGGTGAAGGGCCAGGCCCTCGTCTCGTTTGTCTACTGGGCCCTCACCGACGGCCAGGCCGACGAGGCCGGGCTGGGCTACGCGCCGCTCCCGAAGGCCGTCCAGGACAAGGCGCTCGCCGAGCTGCACACCATCACCTCGGGCGGTACGCCGATCTGGCCGTAGCCGCCACGCGGGCCACGCGGGCCACGCGGGCCTCGCGCTCCTCCTCCTCCCAGGGTCGACCCTGCTGCACCGCAGCGGGGCTGGCCCATCTCCCGCTCCGCCGCGGCTCGTGCGATACCCTCACCCTGACTCCTCGACCAGCCATCCGAACCTCACGAAGGATCGCCGCGCGATGACGACCCTCGCCCCCATCGGCCGACTTCGCGGCCGGACCGCGACCCGACGGGCGGATGTCGTGTTCCGCGGCAGCACCCGCGTCTTCGGCGGGGCCGTGATCGCCACACTCGGGGTGGTCGCCGCGGTGCTCGTCGTGTCGTCGGCACCCGCCTGGACACGGTTCGGGGTGGACCTGATCACGCAGACCACGTGGGACCCAGTCCGTGACGTCTACGGCGCGCTGCCGTTCATCGTCGGGACGCTCTACGCCGCCGCGATCGCCCTGCTCATCGCGACGCCGATCGGGGTCCTCACCGCAATCTTCCTGTCCGAGTTCGCGCCGCGGCGGGTTGCGATCCCGCTCACGTTCACGATCGAGCTGCTGGCGGCGATCCCCAGCGTCGTGATCGGCCTGTGGGGCATCTTCGTGCTCAGCCCGTTCCTCCGCGACACCGTCGACTCCTGGCTCATCGCGACGCTCGGCTGGCTCCCCTTCTTCCGTGGCCCCAGCTTCGGGGTGGGCCTTGGCGCAGCGGGGGTGATCCTCGCGATCATGATCCTGCCGACGATCGTCTCGATCTCGCGCGAGGTGCTGAGCTCCGTCCCGAACAGCCAGCGCGAGGCGATGTTCGGCCTGGGCGCGACACGCTGGGAGGTCGCGGTCAAGGCCGTGCTTCCGTACGCACGCTCCGGGGTGGTCGGCGCCGCGATCCTGGGCCTCGGGCGCGCGCTGGGCGAGACGATGGCCGTCACGATGGTGATCGGCAACGGCCAGGACATCCCGGTATCGATCTTCGACCAGGCCCAGACCATCGCGTCCAAGATCGCGGTCACGTTCAACGAGGCGAGCGGCGGGTTCCAGACGCAGTCGCTCGTCGCGATCGGCCTGATCCTCCTCGTCATGACGCTGCTGCTCAACGTCGCCGCGCGCCTCCTGGTCTCGCGCGCGCAGCGCGGGCCCATTCGATGAGCGCAACGCCGGGCACGCTGGCCGGGTCGCGCGCGCCGTTCGCGGAGCGCCTTGCGGCGGTGCGCGGCTCGCGCCGTCGGGTCGTCGACCGGGTGATGCGGACGGTCGCCCTCGCCGCGGCGCTCGTCTGCGTGCTCCCCCTGGCCGCGATCCTGCTCTTCGTCGTCATCAAGGGCGCCGCGGCGTTGAACCTGGACCTGCTCACGAAGCCCCCGAAGGCGCTCGGGACGGGCGGCGGCGCCCTCAACGCGATTCTCGGCTCGCTCCAGATGGTGGCCGTGGCCGCGCTCGTCGCGGTCCCCGTCGGCATCCTCGGCGGCGTCTACGTCAGCGAGTTCGCGAGCCGCCGGTCCGCCCGCGCCGTCCGTTTCGCGGCCGACGTCATGGTCGGGGTCCCGTCGATCCTCATCGGCATCGTGGCGTACACGCTCCTCGTCGTGCCGTTCAAGCAGTTCAATGCGGCCGCGGGCAGCGTCGCGCTCGCGCTCATCATGGTCCCGGTCATCGTGCGAACGACCGAGGAGATTCTGCGACTCGTACCGCACGAGATCCGGGAGGCCGGCCTCGCCCTCGGCGTGCCGACCTGGCGGGTTGTGCTGTCCGTGGTCCTGCCGGCCGGGCGGACCGGCGTCCTGACCGGCGTCATGCTCGCCGTTGCCCGCGCCGCCGGCGAGACGGCGCCCCTCCTCTTCACGGCGCTTGGGTCGCGCCTGGTCAACGTCGGCCAGTTCGGCCAGCCGATGGACGCCCTCCCGCTTTTCATCTACAACGGGGCGCGCCAACCGATCGCGGCCCTCAACGACCAGGCATGGGGCGCCGCCCTGCTCCTGCTGCTGTTCGTCCTGGGAGTCAACGTCGCCGTCCGGGCTCGTTCATGGGGTCGTCGGGCCGGATGATGGAGGAGAAGATGGCGACCGAGATCCGCCCCGGGGCGGACCTGCCCGCCGTGCCGACCCGGCCCACGATCGCGCCGACGTCGGGCCGGGTCCCGGCGGCCGCCCCCGACCCTGCGCCCGCCGCGCGGACCACGAAGATCGAGGCCCGCGACCTCAACCTCTACTACGGCTCGTTCCGGGCCGTGCGCGACGTCACCATGGACATCCCCGCCAACAAGATCACCGCGATCATCGGCCCGTCCGGCTGTGGCAAGAGCACGTTCCTGCGCGCGTTCAACCGGATGCACGAGCTGGCCCAGGGGGCGCGGATGGAGGGCCGCATCCTGCTCGACGGGGTCGACATCTACGACCGCAGCGTGGACGCGGTGGACCTCCGGCGGCTTGTCGGGATGGTCTTCCAGCGCCCCAACCCGTTCCCCACGATGTCCATCTACGAGAACGTCTCGGCGGGCCTCCGCCTCGGGGGCGGGCACAAGCCGACGAACCTGGACGCGATCGTGGAGGACTGCCTGACCCGGGCGGCACTCTGGGACGAGGTCAAGGACCACCTGGGCGACCCCGGGACCTCCCTGTCGGGCGGCCAGCAGCAGCGCCTGTGCATCGCGCGCGCGCTCGCGGTGGACCCGGAGGTCATCCTGATGGACGAGCCCGCGTCCGCGCTCGACCCGATCGCGACGCTCCGGATCGAGGAGCTGATGCTGGAGCTCCGCGGCAGCTACACGATCGTGATCGTGACGCACAACATGCAGCAGGCGTCCCGGGTGAGCGACCAGACCGCGTTCTTCTCGATGGGCGAGGATCGTGCGGGCTACCTCGTCGAGATGGGACAGACGGCCACGATCTTCACCAACCCTCGGGAACAACTGACCGAGGACTACATCTCGGGCCGGTTCGGCTGAGCGGCGCGGAGGAATCCATGGAACACGATCGGACAATCGAGATCCTCGCCCGTGGCGAGGGGGACATCCGCGCGCCGACGCATTCCGTTCCGCGTGCCTCGCTCGACCGCGAAGAGCGGATCATCAAGGAGACACTCCTCCGGATGGCCAGCCTCATCGAGGAGCGCATCCGCCTGACAGTCGAAGCGCTGGAAACCCACGACGCTGCCCTGGCGCTGACCGTGATCGAGGGCGACGCCGAGATCAACGCGATGCAGGCCGAGGCGCTCGACCACATCATCCGGACGATCGCGACCCAGGCGCCGGTCGCGCGCGACCTGCGCTTCCTGTTGACCCTCAACCACATCGCCTACGAGCTGGAACGGATCGGCGACTCGATCGCGAACGTCGCCAAGCGCGTCCGGGACGTGGCCCCCCACGCACCCCTTGCCGAATACGTCGGGATCCCCGAGATGGGGCGCCTGGCCGCGCGGATCCTCGCCGACGTCGGGCGTGCGCTCGTGGATTCGGACGTGAGCGTCGCGCGCGCGGTCGCCAGGCAGGATGACGCGATCGACGCCCACTACCATCGCGCCACGGACGAGCTGATCCGCCTGGGACAGGCGGATCCGGCGAACGTCGAGCGGGCCGCCCGCCTGCTGATCGCGGCCCACTACCTCGAGCGGATTGGTGACAGGGTCACGAACATCGCCGAGGATGTCGTCTTCCTGGCCACGGGCGAGCACGAGGACCTGAACCCATGAGCGACCCGCGGCCGCGCATTCGCGTCCTGTTCGTCTGCACCGGCAACGCCGCCCGGAGCCAGATGGCCGAGGCGATCCTCGGCCGCATCGGCGAGCCCGATTTCGACGTCCGCTCTGCCGGCACTCACCCCGGAGGCGTCCATCCGTTCACGATCCGGACGCTCTCTGAGATCGGCATCGACTGGTCCGGGGCACGCTCGAAGTCCGTCATCGAATACCTCGACGAGCCCTTCGATTACGTGATCACCGTCTGCGACCAGGCGCGCGAGGCGTGCCCGGTCTTTCCCGGGGAGCACGAGTCGATCCACTGGGGATTCGACGATCCGGCAGCGGCCCAGGGGACGGACGCCGAGCGACTCGCCGTTTTCCGGCGCGTGATGGGCGAGATCAGCATCCGGATCAAGCCGTTCCTGGCGGTCGCCCGCCGGGCCTACGGCCGTGGGCCGGCGCCGACCGGCCGGGAGGCATGACCGTGGAGCTGGGGCTCCTCCGCCATGCGCATGCCGGCGACCCCGCCACGTGGGATCGGCCCGACGACCTCCGGCCGTTGACGAACAAGGGGCGCCAGCAGGCAGAGCGGCTCGGCCGCTTCCTCGCCGCGGCCGGATTCGCCCCGGATGCGGTGCTCACGTCGCCCCGCGTCCGTGCCCGCGAGACGGCCGAGCTCGTGGCCGACAGCCTGGGCGTGCCCGTCCGGATCGATCCGCGGCTCGGCGGCTTCCTCGACCTGGCGACGGTAGAGGCGATCCTCGAGGACGCGGGGAGGCCGGCCCGGCCGGTCCTCGTGGGTCACGACCCGGACTTCAGCGACCTCCTGGTCTCGCTCACCGGCTCGCCGGGCCTCCGGATGCGGAAGGGGGCGTTCGCGCTGCTGGACGTGGAGCGGCCGCTGACCCCCGCCTCCGCGGAGCTGCGCTGGCTGGTCCCGCCGGACCTCCTGCGGCGATAGCCGCGCCGCCCAGGGCGACGGCTGGCGGGCGTGAGCGTGTGCACCCGGTGAGCACTGCGACCGGCGAGGATGCACGGAGCGGCTCCGGCGTGCGCCCGGTGACCAGAACAACCGATCAGCGGCCACTCGGCGCATCCCGTGACACAACATCGCTGCCTGCCGGATCGCCGGCGGCCAGAGCGCCCACCCGGTGCACACGCGGGTCGCGTCGCGTCGGGTCGCGCCGGGTGCTGCCGCGCCGCGTCGGGTCGCGCCGCGTCGGGTCGCGCCGGGTGCTGCCGCGTATCCTCCGTGGACCGACTGATCGCCGCGCTCGACGGGCCCGCGATCGCGGCCACGGGAGCCATCTGATGACCAACCAGCTCCGCGCCGACGTGCGCGACCACTACGCTCGTGCCGCGCTCAACGTCCTCGAGGGGCCGGGCTGCTGCGGCGGCGACGCGTCCAGGGACCCGGTTTTCGGCCCCGGCCTCTACACGCCGGACGAGCTCGGGCCACTTCCCGCCGACGCGGTCGCGGCCAGCCTCGGCTGCGGCAACCCCACCGCGGTCGCGGATCTCCGGCCCGGCGAGACGGTCCTCGACCTCGGGTCCGGCGGCGGGATCGACGTGCTCATCGCCGCGCGGCGCGTGGCGCCGGGCGGAATGGCCTACGGGCTGGACATGACCGACGAGATGCTGACCCTGGCTCGCCGGAACGCGGCGGAGGCCGGCGTCGAGAACGCGAGGTTCGTCAAGGGCGAGATCGAGGCGGTCCCGCTCCCCGACGCGTCGGTCGACGTCGTGATCAGCAACTGCGTGATCAACCTCTCCACGGAGAAGCCGCGCGTCTTCGCCGAGATCGCGCGCGTGCTCCGGCCGGGCGGGCGCCTGGGCGTGAGCGATGTCGTGGCCGACGACGACCTGTCGCCGGCCGATCGCGCCGAGCGGGGGGATTTCGCGGGCTGCATCGCGGGGGCGCTTTCGTTCGGCGAGTACGCCGCCGGGCTCGCGGAGGCGGGCCTGGGCGAGATTCGCCTGACGCCGACGCACGCCGTGGCTGACGGACTCTACGGGGCGATCGTCGCGGCGATCAGGCCGGCCGCCGGTCCGGGTGCGTCGCCGCGGGACGCCGCCGCGGCTGCCGGCGCGGGCCTCCGCGCGGCGCGGGCCCTGCCGCCAGCCGGTGGCGTGATCCTCGGCGAGGGCCCGACGGGCGCCGATCCGTGCTGCGGGTCGGGGAGCTGCTGCGGATGACCGCGACCTTCCCGTCCCTCCGGGTCGGCGGTGCGGACGACCTCCTGGAGGTCGAGCACCTCCTCCAGGCAGCCGGCCTGACCCGGGATGGGCTGGACGCGTGCGCGCGGGGCGGAATGCTCCTCGTGGCACGGGCCGACGACGACTGCCTCATGGGCTGCGTGGCCCTGGAGACGTTCGAAGACGCGGCTCTTTTGCGGTCGCTCGCGGTCACCGCGGGCGCGCGCGGTCACGGGCTGGGGAGCGCCCTCGTCGCGCGTGCGCTCGACCAGGCGCGGGCCGCGGGCGCGCACGAAGCCTGGCTCCTGACGGAGACGGCGGGCCCGTTCTTCGCCGCCCGCGGCTGGGATGCCGCCGACCGGGCCGCGGCTCCCGCCGGCATCGCCGGCTCGGTGGAGTTCACGAGTGCGTGCCCGTCGCGCGTCCCAGTGATGCGCCGGGATCTCTGACGGCGGCGCCCTCCACACAGGCCGCTACAACGCCCAGCCGGGCAAGCCGCGCGAGCGTCCGGCGGCGCGTGACAGCAAACGCCGCGAGGTCAAGCCCGTCGCAATCGGGCCGAGCCAGCGCCGCCGCGAAGGCCGCGAGCGTGTTCTCCGGCGCGCGCGCGTGAGCGCCGCGATGCCCGAGACGAAGTACGCTCAGGCGCCCGGCGTCGCAGCGAGATCCGGCCCGGTCAGCGGCAGGGCGAACGCGAACGTGGACCCGATCCCCTCCTCCGACTCCACCCAGATCCGGCCGCCGTGCGCCTCGACGACATGGCGGGCGATCGAGAGGCCGAGCCCCGTCCCGCCGACGCCGCGCGTCCGCGCCCGATCCCCCTTGTAGAAGCGCTCGAAGACGCGCGACAGGGCGTCGCGCGGGATCCCCGGCCCGTGATCCACCACTGCCACAACGGCCTCGTGCTCGCTCGCGGCGACCCGGACCACCACCTCTGCGCCAACCGGGCTGAACTTCACGGCGTTGTGGAGCAGGTTCAGGAGCGCCTGGCCCAGGCGCTCCTCGTCGCCGCGGACGCGCGGAACTGCTCCCTCCGCCTCGACCAACAGCCGGACGCCATGGCGCTCCGCGAAGAGGCTCAGCCGTTCCGCGGTCGCGTTCGCAAGACGGGCGAGGTCCACGTCGTGGAGGACGAGGGCTGTGCTGCCGCTCTCGATCTTCGAGAGGTCCAGGAGCTCGTTCACCATCTGGACCAGGTGGCCGGTCTCCACCTCGATCTTCGCGATCCGCTCGGCCGTCCGCGGCGGGAGCTGATCGGCCTCGAGCGCGAGCGTCTCCGCCAGGAGGCTGACGGTCGTGAGCGGCGTGCGCAGCTCATGCGCGATGTTGTCGATGAACTCGGTACGGATCCGCTGGAGTCGACGGAGCTCGGAGACGTCCTCGAGGACGAGCCAGGCATCGCCTGCGGGGGTACGTCGCGCACGGACGAGGACTGTCGGCGCGTCGGTGGTCCGGATCGTCAGCTCGCCGGCCGCAGCCCCGGTCCGCAGGGCCGTTTGGACGATTTCCTCAAGCCGGTGGTCGGTGAAGGCCTCCATGACGCTCCGACCCGGCAATCCGGCCGCCCGCCGCGCGAGCAGGCGAGCGGCGGTCTCGTTCACCGTCACCACCGTGAAGTCCTCCGCGACCCGCACCACGCCGATCCCGACGAGGTCGACAAGCACGCCGGCGTCGCGCACCGCGGCCGCCGCACGCTCCTCGGCCGAAGCGGCGCGCGCGAGGGCCTGCGCAGCATCGGGGGCAATCCGCTCGCCCACGGACGCCACCCGGGACACGCCCCGGCGCTGAAGCCCGACCGCGAGAACGAGCGCGGCGGCGCCCAGCGCACCCAGCGCACCCAGCGCGACGAGGACGACAGGGTCCACGGTGGCGCTCGCGGCAGCTCAGCCGCGGAGACGCTCCTCCACGACGGCAAGCGGTTCGATCGAACGCTCGCCGGTCGCCCGCGCCGTCACCTCGACGCCGCCCGCGGCGAGAGAGCGTGGGCTGACGGTCAGGATGACGGGCATCCCCAGAAGCTCGGCGTCCGTGAACTTCACGCCCGGGGATTCGTCGCGATCGTCCCACAGGATCTCGTGGCCGGCCTCGAGGGCCAGGTCGTGGAGCCGTCCGGCCACCTCCGCGACGTGCGGGTCCTTCGCGGCACCCAGGGAGACGAGGTGGGCTGCGTACGGCGCGACCTCCGCCGGCCAGGCGATCCCCTTCGCGTCGTGATGCGCCTCGACGACGCAGGCGAGCGCCCGCCCGACGCCGATCCCGTAGCTGCCCATCACGATCGGGTGGCGGCCGCCGTCCTCGCCGAGGTACTCCGCACCGAGCGCCACCGTGTATTTCGTGCCGAGCTTGAAGATGTTCCCGACCTCGATCCCGTTCCGCAGGATCACCGGCGCGCCGCACGTCAGGCAGCCGTCGCCCTCGCGAGCGTTCGAAAGGTCCGCGACCAGGTCCGGCGTGTAGTCGCGCGGGACGTTGACGTTTCGGAGGTGGAACCCGGTCCGGTTCGCGCCCGCCACGAGGTTCGAGGACCGGGCGACCAGCTCGTCGACCACCACGAACGTGTCACGCGCGCCGATCGGGGACGCGTAGCCGGGCACCATCCCGGCGGCCTCGATCTCGTCCGTCCGGGCCGGCCGGAGGTCGGCGGCCTTCGCCGCGTTGGCGAGCTTCGTCTCGTTGACGTCCATGTCGCCGCGGACGATGGCCGTGATGAGCCGGCCCTCGCGGTCGGCGAAGAAGGTCGCTTTCGCCGTCTCCTCCGCGCTCACCCCCAGGTACGCCGCGAGGTCGGCGATCGTCGTCGCGCCCGGCGTCGCGACTTCCTCGAGCGGGAGCGCATCGGAAGCCGGCGGCTCAGAGACACGGACCGTGGCGACCTGGCGGTTGGCCGAGAAGCCGCACGTCTCGCACAGGACCAGGACGTCCTCGCCGTGCGAGTTGAGGACCATGAACTCGTGGGCCTGCGAGCCGCCCATCATCCCGACGTCGGACGCGACCGCGATCGCGCGAAGCCCCAGGCGCTCGAAGATGCGGGTGTAGGCCTCGTAGTGCCGCTCGTAGCTGACGTCCAGCCCGGCCAGGTCCAGGTCGCAGCTGTACGAGTCCTTCATGACGAACTCGCGGACGCGGATCAGCCCGCCGCGCGCCCGCGGCTCGTCACGCCACTTCGTCTGGAAGTGGTAGACCATGATCGGGAGCTGGCGGTACGACCGGACGATGTCGCGGAGGAGGTCGGCCACGACCTCCTCGTGGGTCATTGCCAGGACCATGTCGCGCCCGGCGCGATCCTTGAAGCGGGCCATCTCGGGTCCGATCGCGTCGTACCGGCCGGTCTCGCGCCAGAGCTCCGCCGGGTGGACTACCGGCATCTCCATCTCCTGGCAGCCGATCCGGTCCATCTCCTCGCGAATCACCTGCTCCACCCGCTTCGCCACCCGGAAACCGAGCGGCAGCAGCGAGTAGATCCCCGACCCCAGCTGGCGGACGTAGCCAGCCCGGACCAGGAGGCGATGCGATGGCATCTCCGCGTCGTTGGGATCGTCGCGGAGCGTGGTGAAGAACAGCTGACTCAGGCGCATGGCCCAAGCATAGCGGCCGGCGCGGCGGCCGAGCCTGGCGGCCGGCGGCGCGGCCGTTGGGCGGGCGGATTTCAACGGCCCCATACTTGCCGGCGATGCCCGCCCGATGCACCCGGAACCAGCGTACTGCTTACCTTGCGGGTGGGATTCGGTGACCGCATCCCTCGTCGTCGTCCTGGTCCTCGCGGTCGTCTTCGACTACATCAACGGCTTCCACGACACGGCCAACGCGATCGCCACCTCCGTGGCCACCCGCGCGCTGCGGCCCCAGCACGCGATCCTCATGGCCGCGGCCTTCAACTTCATCGGCGCGTTCGCGGGGACGGCCGTGGCGAAGACGATCGGGGCGGGCCTCGTCGAGGAGGCCACCACGTCGCAGGCGATCGTCATGGCGGCGCTTCTCGGCGCGATCGCCTGGAACCTGCTGACGTGGCGCCTCGGCATCCCGAGCTCCAGCAGCCACGCTCTGATCGGCGGCCTGCTGGGCGCCACGGTCCTGGCCGCCGGAACGGGCGCCGTGAAATGGGACGGCGTCGTGGGCAAGGTGCTGGTCCCGCTCGTGTCGTCGCCGGTCCTCGGCTTCATCATCGCCTTCTGGCTGATGATCGCGCTCTACTGGATCTTCCGGCGGGCGCGCCGACGTCCGATGACGCGGGGCTTCCGGCGGCTCCAGGTCCTGTCGGCCGGGTACATGGCATTCGCCCATGGTTCCAACGACGCGCAGAAGACGATGGGCATCGTCACGCTCGCGCTCTTCTCCGCGGGCGTCATCCCGACCGTCGACGTCCCGGCCTGGGTGATCGTCGTGGCCGCCAGCGCCATCTCGCTGGGCACCGCGGTCGGGGGCTGGCGGATCATGCGGACGATGGGCCACAGAGTGGTGGAGCTGGAGCCGATCCACGGCTTTGCCGCCGAGACGACGGCCGCCACCGTGCTGCTGGCCACGGCCCATTTCGGGATGCCCGTCTCCACCACGCACGTGATCTCGAGCGCCATCATGGGCGTCGGCTCGACCAAGGGGCCGCGCGGCGTCCGCTGGGGCGTGGCGCGCAACATCCTCCTCGCCTGGGTCGTGACGATCCCGGCCACCGCCCTCGCGGGCGCGCTGGCCTGGGGCGCTCTCGCGACCGTCGGCGTCCGGTAACTGGCTTCAAGGGAGCTGCCGCATGGTCCGCCTGATTCCCCGCGACGAAGCATTCACCGACATCTTCATCCGCGACGGTGAGAACCTCCTCGCCGCCGCGCGCGCGCTGGAGGAGCTCGTCGTCTCGTTCGACCGGATCGACGAGCGGGTGGCGGCGATCCAGGTGCTCGAGCACGAGGGCGACCAGATCGACGCGGAGATCGCCGTGCGCCTCGAGCGCGCCTTCATCACGCCCTTCGACCGCGAGGACATCCACGAGCTGACCAGCCGGCTCGACGACGTCGTGGACGGGATCCAGGAGGTCGCCGAGACGTTCGTGATCTACGGCATCGTCGAACCCACCCCGGAGACACGACGGCTGGCCGGGATCATCGCCGGCCAGGGCGCGGAGCTCCTCGCGGCGCTCCGACGGCTCGACAAGCCCGAGACGATGCAGGCGCACCTGCGGGAAGTGCACACGCTGGAGAACGAGGCCGACGGGCTCTCGCGCGCGGCGATCGGCCGCCTCTTCCGCGAGCGGATGGATCCGCTGGACGTCATCCGGTTCCGCGATCTCTACATCGCGATGGAGGACACGATCGACGCCGCCGAGGACGCGGCCGAAGTGCTGGAGCGGATCGTCGCCAAGGGCGCCTGAGCGCGGCCACGCCCGGCCGCGTCCGTCGCGCGGTCACGCGGGCCGGCGGTCACGCGGGCCGGCGGAAGACGTACCCCACGCCACGCACCGTGTGGAGGTAGATCGGCTCGGCCGGTTCGGGCTCGATCGCGGCGCGGAGCCAGTGGACGTGGACGTCCACGGTGCGCGTCTCGCCCGCGTAGTCGTAACCCCAGACGTGCTCCAGGAGCTGCTCGCGGGTCAGGACCTGGCCCGGGTGGCGGAGCAGGTATGCGAGAAGCTCGAACACCTTCGGCTTGAGCGGCACGCGCTCGCCGTTGTGAAGCAGCCGATGGCCGGCCAGGTCCACCGTCAACGCCCCGAGCTCCACAGAGGGCGTGGGAGCCTCGGCGAGCTGCTCGGTCCGGCGCAGGAGCGCCCGGATCCGGGCGGTCAGCTCTCGGAGGCTGAACGGCTTCGTGACGTAGTCGTCCGCCCCAAGCTCCAGGCCCACCACCTTGTCCAGCTCCGAGCTCTTCGCAGTGAGCATCACGATGGGCACGCCAGACTCGGCGCGGATGATGCGGCAGACCTCGATCCCGGACAGCTCGGGGAGCATGAGATCCAGCACCACGAGGTCCGGCTGGTGCTCGCGGAAGCGGCTGAGCGCCTCCCGTCCGTCGGCAGCCGTCAGCACGCGGAACCCTTCCGCGTCGAGCGCTTCGGCGAGGGTCTCCCTCAGGGTCGGTTCGTCGTCGACGACGAGGATCGTGCGGGCCATGTGCGGCTACGCGGCCAGCGCATCCACGGCGCGCGCCAGGCGGCTCAGCGTTCGCTCACGACCCAGCGCCACCATCGACTCGAAGAGCGGCGGCGTCGCGGTCCGGCCGCTGATCGCGACGCGGATTGCCATGAACAGATCCCCGGCCTTCCAGCCGCGCGCGTCGGCAAGCCCGCGCAGCGCCGGCTCGAGCGCCAGGACCGTGAAGCCGGCTTCGCCGGCCCCCTCGATCGCGGCCCGGGCGGCCATGAGCCCGGCACGGGCCGTCGCGGCGTCCCAGCGCTTCGGGACCAGGAGCGCCGCGTCCGGCACGAGGTCCTCGACGTAGAGGAACCCAACGAGGTCCCCGATCGCCCCGAGGACCGGCAGCCGCTCGCGGACCATCGGCAGGAGCGCGGCGATCTCCGCCGGGGACGGCGTCCGATCGGTCCGCCCCGCCGCGGTCTCGGCGGCCAGGAACGGCGCGAGCCGCGCCGCGAGGTCGTCGTCGGCGAGGAGGCGGATCCACTGGCCGTTGAGCCACTCCAGGCGTTGGCGATCGAAGACCGCGCCGCCCCTCTGGATCGCGCCGGTGTCGAAGCGCCCGACAAGATCGTCGAGGGAGAGGATCTCCTCCTCCGTCCCGGTCGACCAGCCGAGGAGGGCGAGGTAGTTGACGAGCGCCTCGCGCACGAAGCCTTCCGCGATGTAGTCCTTCACCGCGGTCTGGCTCTTGCGCTTGCTCATCTTCGTCCGGTCCGGGTTCAGGATGAGCGGGAGGTGGGCGAAGACCGGCACGGGATACCCGAGCGCACGGAAGAGGAGGATGTGCTTCGGCGTGTTCGAGAGGTGATCCTCGCCGCGGATCACGTGGGTGATACCCATCGCCGCATCGTCGACGACGACCCCGAAGTGGTAGAGCGGCGTCCCGTCGGCGCGGAGGATCACGAGGTCGCCGCCCAGCGCCGCGGCGTCGATCTCAACCCGCCCGCGGACCATGTCGTCGAAGGCCACCACCCCGGGCTCGATCCGGAAGCGGATGGCCGGCCGGCGGCCCTGGGCCTCGAAGCGCGCGCGTTCCGCCGGCGTGAGCGTCGCGCAGCGGCCGCTGTAGCGCGGCTGCAACTTCGCCGCCTCCAGCCGGTGCCGCTCCGCGTCCAGCTCGTCGGGAATGCAGTAGCAGGGGTACGCCCGGTCGTCCGCGAGCAGGCGCTCGGCCGCCGCGCGGTACAGCTCGCGGCGCGCCATCTGGCGGTAGGGACCGAAGGCGCCGCGCTCGGGGAGCCCGCCGGCGGCCGGCCCCTCGTCCCATTCGAGACCCAGCCAATGGAGGTGCTCGAGGATGTCTGCCTCGAACTCCGCCGACGAGCGGACCACGTCCGTGTCCTCCAGGCGGAGGATGAACGTCCCGCCGACGTGCCGGGCATACAGGTAGTTGAAGAGCGCGGTCCGGGCGGTGCCGATGTGGAGCGGCCCGGTGGGGCTGGGGGCGATGCGGACGCGAGCGGTGGTCATGTCCGCGATTGTACGGGTGCCGCGTCGGGCGACGGGTCGCGGGGCGTCGCGTCAGCCGATGCGAAGTCGGCCCGGGACCCGGTGGAAGAGCGACGGGTCGGCCTCGCCCCGGAGCACGCGGACGAGCGACGCAGGGCGCAGGCCGAGCGTGGCCCGCCCGATCGGCCCCTCGAGCGTGACCGCGTCCAGCGACGCGGAGCGGGCAAGGATCTCGATGCGCGCCCCCGGCGTCAGCGCGCGCGCTTCGAGGTAGGAAAGGAGCGCCGGGTCCTCCTCCGCGGTCTCGGTGATCCGGTAGACCGTGGCGACGTCGCCGGCCTCGAGGCTCGCGAGCGACACGCCGGCCGGCCGCCGGGCGGCGATCGCGACGTCGATCGGGTTGCCGTGCGGGCACGTCTCGGGGTGGCCCAGCAGCTCATCCAGGCGCGCCTCCACCCGCGGTGAGATGGCGCCCTGGAGGCGCGCGGCCTCCTCGTCGGACTCCGCCCAGCCGAGCCCCACGACACTGGTCAGCAGCCACTCGAGGAGCGCGTGACGGCGGAAGATCCCGTCGGCCGCCGCACGCCCGGGCTGGGTCAGCGTCAGCTCGCGTCCCTCCGCCTGGCAGACCAGGCCCTCCGCCGCGAGACGCCGGTACATCTCGCTTGCGGCCTGCGTGGAGACGCCCATGTGACGGGCGACCGTCGCCGCGGTCACTCGCGTCTCCTCGACGGCCGCCGACCGCAGCGCCAGCAGGTATTCCTGGGTGGCGCCCGAGAGATCGGACGAAGCGCGACGATTCACCGGCCCATCGTAGCGCCGGCGCTCATGAGACGGCCCGCCCCGGCCGCACCCGCCACGGCCGCGCGATCAACCGGCCGCTGGAAGCGGCAGCGGCGCCGCCGCACCACGCGAGGGCACCGAGCACGATCAGGCCGACCGGCGCAGGACCGCCCGGCCGGACCGCAATGCCGAGCGCGGCCAGGACCGTGACACCGGGAATCGCGACCGCGACCACGGCCGCCAATCCGCCGGCCGAGGCCCAGGCCAGCCGCGGCGCCCACAGCATGCCGATGAGCCCGATGGCCTGGAGCGGCAGCGTCGCGATGAGCCCGCCGGGGAGTCCGGCCGCCGCCGCGAACAGCATCCCGAAGGGAAGCCAGCCGAGCACACCAACGGCAAGTCGCTCCTTGGGTCGAGGCCAGGCCGTGTGCCCGATGCTCGTGCCTGCCTTCGGCGGGGGGGCGGCCGCGGGCGACAGGGTCGGGGACGCCGTGGGGCCGGGTGGGGCTGTCGATGCGCCCTCCCGCCGTGGAGGCGCGGGCTCGTGGTCGAAGGGAAGCCGGCCCCGCGCGTCCGGGAATCGCGCCGCGGACCACCGGGCAAGGTATTCCGGGCCGTGCTTGCGGGGATCCGCGTACTCCTTCGGGTTGACCGTCCAGTACGTGCCGGAGACCGGGCCGTACCAGTCGGCGCCGTCCCAGGTGGGCTCTGCGGCCTTGCCCGCCGTGTCGTACGTGCCCGCCCCGTCGTACGTCGTGGACCCGAGCGTCGCCTTGCGGGGATTGCGGCCACGACGGCCGCGCTCGCCGGCCTGGCCGGTGCCCGGGCGCGGAGTCGCGTGACCCGCATCGGCCGTTGGCCCGGCCCGGCCGGCCCCCGCGGCGGCGCCGGCACCCGTCGCCGGGCGTCCGGTGGCCCCGCGTGGCCGGCGTGCCCATTCCGTCCCGGCCGGTGGGGGCGCCCCCGGGTCACCGGGGCTCTCCCCGCTCGCGCGGCGCGAACCCGCGCCACGCGGACCCTGTTGGGCCGGCGGCCGGCCGGAGGTCCGGGCCGCGCCCGTTCGGGTGCCGCCTGCAGCGCCGCTCCGTGCCAGCGTCTCGTAGGCGGCCTGGATCTCCAGGAACCTCGCCACGGATCCCTCGCCGGCATCGGGGTGGTTCCGCTTCACCAGCAGCCGGTACGCGCGCTTCACCTCCGCCGTCGACGCGTCGGGCGGCACACCCAGCACGCGGTACGGGTCCCCCCTGAACGTCACGCCGCGCGTCCCGGCTCGCCCGCCGCCGTCAGCCGACCAGCTCGCCGACCGGCACGAGGTCGAAGTTGGGGATCGTCTCGGCGGCGATCTTCCCGTGCGGGTCGAGCTGGACGGGCCGATGGTACCGTCCCAGCGCCCGCAACGACTGGCCTCCAAGGATCCCGGCCAGGCGAAGCGCCTCGATGGCGATCGACCACGCCGCCCGTTCGAAGCCGCCGCCATCCTCCACCTTGATCGCGAACGCGGAGGCGGGCGTGCCGGCAGCCCGGTCCGAGAGGATGGCGATCCCGCGGAGCCCCTCCGCGCCACCCTTCGCCAGCAGCCGACCGGGGAGCGCTTTCATGAGCGAGGTGTCAAGGCGGTCCCGCGTCCCGCCGACCTGCTCCGGGTTCGCCAGCATGGCGTCGCGGATGACGCGCAGCGGTCCGGAAAGCGACCGGCGGGCGTCGGCCGCCGGGAGCCCATCGGGGTCGGCAAGGAGCGCGAACGCCGCGGCGACGGCACGGAGCGGGAACCCGTACGTGTCCACGCCGCACTGGTCGGTCGCCGTGACAAGGCGTTCCGGCGTCGTCGCGAAAACGCGGGCGACCACGGCCCGCGTCGCGACCTGGACCGGGTGGTCCGGCTGCCAGTAGTCCTCGAGCGTCCAGTCCGCGAGCCGGGCGAGCAGGAGCTGCGCAGCGTGCATCCCGGAGCAGTTGTGGCGAACCGGCCCGGGCCTCTCGCCGTCGCGTGCCAGGCGAATCGCCGTCAACGCGTCCAGCGGCGCACGCTCCGTTCCACAGGCGAGCAGCGTCTGGCTGACGCCGGCCCGGCGGAAGACCGCCTGGAGCGTCCGAACATGCAGGTCCTCGCCCGAATGCGAACTTGCCATGACCGCGAGCTCCGCCGGCGAGAGGTCGAACTCGCGGACGCCGCCGGCCTCCAGGAGCGTCACGAGCGTGAACGGCTTGACGCAGGACCGAAGGGCCACGACCGCCTCGGGGTCGCCGGCCACCCGGATGACCGAGCCATTCGCGTCGACCTGGACGATGTGCCCGCGATGGACGCTCTCCACGATCCCGCCGCGGACGTGGCGGGCCAGGATCGGCGCGGCCCGGCGCGGCCCGGCAGCAGGACCGGAGCGCACGGGGCGCGGCGTTCGGGTTGGCGGCATCGGCCGAGCATACCGCGCGCCCCGGGCCGACGCGACGTCGTCGCCCACCGAAGCCAGCCGGTTCCAAGGTCGCGCCGGTGCTAGGATCGTGCGGGTCGGGATCCCGTCGCGCCAGCCGCGACCCCGGCCGGTCGTCCGCCCGCTCCATGCTCGAGGTGCGCGCCCGTGTCCGACATCACCACCCCACCCCGTGCCCCGTCCCTGACCGTCTCGCGGCACCCCGCGGTCCTCCACAAGCTCGCGATCCTCCGCGACGAGAGAACCGAGCCGAAGAAGTTCCGCGAGGTCGTCCGCGAGCTCTCGTGGCTCCTGGGTTACGAGGCGCTCGCCGATGCGCGACTCCGGCCGCGCCGCGTCCGCACCCCGCTCGAGGAGATCGACGCGCACGAGCTGGGCGACCGAATCGGTCTCGTGCCGATCCTGCGCGCCGGCCTCGGCATGGTCGACGCCATGCTCGAGCTGATGCCGACCGCCGAGGTCTGGCACCTTGGCCTCTTTCGCGACGAGCGAACGCTCCGGCCGGTCGAGTACTACAACAAGTTGCCCGACTCCGCGACCGTCGACCTCTGCCTGATCCTCGACCCGATGCTTGCCACCGGCGGCTCCGCGACGGCCGCCATCGAGGTCCTCAAGCGCTGGGGCGCGAACCGGATCAAGCTGATCAACCTGATCGCCGCACCGGAGGGCGTCGCGGCCGTCAGCGCGGCCCATCCGGACGTGACGATCCATTGCGCTGCGCTCGACCGCGGCCTGAATGAGAAGGGCTACATCCTGCCCGGGCTCGGCGACGCTGGCGACCGCCAGTTCGGGACCGGCCGCCGGGACTGACACCGGTTGGCGGCCCCGGGCCGCCACGTTGCCCGGTCGCGTGTGACGGACGGCCCTTGCCCACGCCTGTACATGGCACGAGCATCTACGTGACGGCAGCACTCTCTCGGCTCGGCATGGACCCGAACCGAACGCACGTCGCGCGGCGCGTCCCCCACGGTTTCGACGACCGCGGGCTCTCCTCCGCGGACTCCATGGCCTGCCGCCCGCGGACGGCCGTGCGTCCGCCGCACGAAGGAGATCAGGATGGCCATCTCCGCCGTCCCCACGAGCCAGGCGTCGCCACGCCGGATCGCCGGCCTCGGGCTCCTCGTGGCGATCGCCATGATCGCGGGCGTGCTCGTGGCGCAGGCCCGGGCCGGCATCGCCTCGGAAGCGGGCTCGTATCGGCTCTCCGACACGACGATGCTGATGCAGCAGGTCAGGGCCGCCCCGTAGCCCCCGCGCCGTGGCCCCGCGCCGGGCGTCCCACGAATGAGGCCGGCCCGGGCGGGCCGGCCTCGCGGATTCTGGCCAGACTCAGGCGGACGTCGTCACCCCGTGACGGCCTCGTCGGCGATCTCGAGCGCCCGGTCGATCACGGCGAAGCCCTCGGCCAGCTGTGCCTCGGTGACGCAGAGTGGCGGGTTCGTGTGGATCGAGTTGTTGGGCGTCATCGTGTACAGGCCGTTCTGGCGCAGGTACTTCCCGATGGCCTTCATCTCGTCCGAGCTGCCGTTAAAACCCGTCAGGGGAACGAACGGATCGCGGCTCCGTACCAGGTCCAGGATCCCGAACAGCCCCAGGCTGCGGTGCGCACCAACGCTCGGATGCTTCGCGGCGAGCGCCTCGTGGTGGCCCCGCATCACCTCGCCCAGCCGGGCGGAGCGCTCGATGAGCCCGTCCTCCTCGTAGACGCCGATCGTGGCGAGCGCCGCGGCAAGGCTGACCGGGTGGCTGCTGTAGGTCAGGCCCCCGTAGAACATCTTCGACTCGAACGCCTCGGCGATGTGATGGCGCATCGCCACCCCGCCGAGCGGCAGATAGCTGGAGGTGAGGCCCTTGGCCATCGTCATCAGGTCCGGGACCACGTCCCAGTGATCCACGGCGAACCAGCGGCCGGTGCGGCCGAAGCCCGCCATCACTTCGTCGGCGACCATCAGGATCCCGTATCGGTCGCACAGCTCGCGGACGCCCTGGAGGTAGCCGTCGGGCGGGATGAGGATCCCGTTCGTGCCCACGATCGTCTCGAGGAAGACCGCCGCGATGGTGTGCGCGCCCTCGTACTGGATCACGTCCTCCAGTCCCTGGAGGCTCTCGGCGACCGGCCGCGGCTCCTTCTCGCCCCAGCGGTGCGTGTCCGGGTAGCGCACGACGCCCACGATCCCGGGCTCGTTCGCCCAGCGCCGCGGATCGCCCGTCAGCGTCATGGAGCCGAGCGTGGCGCCGTGGTAGCTGCGGTAGCGGGCCAGGATCTTGTGGCGGCCCGAGTAATGGCGGGCGAGCCGGATCGCGTTCTCCACGGCCTCCGAGCCGCCGAGCGTGAAGAAGACCTTGTCCATGTCGCCGGGCAGGATCTCGGCGAGCTTCGCGCCCAGGCGCGCCCGGACCTCCGTCACGAAGGCCGGCTGGACAAACTGCAGCCGGGTCGCCTGGGCCGTGATCGCGTCGATCACGCGTCGATCGCCGTGGCCGATGTTCACGGACATCAGCTGGCTGTTGAAGTCGAGGATCCGCTGGCCTTCGGGCGTGTACAGGTAGACGCCCTCCGCGCGGTCGATCGCGATGGGATCCAGGGCCCCCTGGACCGACCACGAGAAGAACGTGTGGGCGCGCGAGAGCCGGACGATCTCCTCGCTCGTGAGCCGGTCGGTGCTGATGCTCATCGGTCACCTCTCGCGTCGACATGCCCGGCGAACGGCCGCCGAGCCGCCTCGACATCCTGTCGGGTTACGTGGCACTGCGGCGGGGCTGGCCGCCAGCGGCCGGCCGGGGCGCCCGGGCATCCAGCGCCTGGCAATTCGAGCCAGTGCCTGCCATTACACCACAGGTCGGTCCGCCGGCCGTGGCGATTCCACCTCGCGGTGGCGGCGGGCTGCCCGTCCGGATCCGCCCGGGCTCTACCTCGTCTCGACCGCCACCGCGTATCCTTCCGCATCCTCGTAGCCGCCGTGGTAGTCGGCGGAATCCGGGCGGCCGATCTCGGAATGGGGGACGATCGAGCCGCGGCGCAGGCCGCGGAAGTCCTCCAGCGAGGTCCAGCCGCGGTCGGCGTTCTGGTCCAGGAACGAGGTCATCCCGTCGATCAGCCCCCGGACCACGTTCGGACCGATCGCATGGTCCAGCATGGCGGCGGTGGCGACCTGGACGGTGCCGCAGCCCAGGAGGAAGTAGGCCAACGCCTGGTCGAAGCTGGAGATCCCCCCGATCCCGGAGAACTCGCGGCCCGGGAACGCCTGCGTCATGTCGGCCATCTTGGCCAGCGACTGCGGGAAGATCGCGGGGCCACCGAGGCCGCCCGACGAGACGAAGCCGTCCACGTTGATCTCGAAGTCGAGCGTGGTCGGGTCGAGGGGCGGCAGAGCCGGGAACGTGTTCGAGGACGAGATGGCGTCGGCGCCACCACGGAACGTCGCCTCGGCCTCCTCGACGATGTTCGCCGTGGCTGGGGTCAGCTTCACCCACACCGGGACGCGAGCGACCTCCTTGACCGCCTGGGTGGAGACGGAGCAGAGCACGGGGTCCCTGCCGACGTTCGAGCCCATGTCGACCCGGTCCATGTGCGGGCACGAGAAGTTGAGCTCGATCGCGTCCGCCCCGGCCGCCTGGACGCCCTCCACGAGGACCTGCCAGTTGGCGAGCTCCTTGTCGGTGCCCGAGCCGGCCATGATGGAGGCGACCAGCACCTTCGTCGGGTAGGCCTTCTTGATCGCCTCCAGGCGAGGAACCCACCAGTCGAGCGGCTTGTCCGAGATCAACTCCCAGTTCCACGACGCCACCACGGTCGAGTCCGGGCGCTTGGCCATCGAGAGCCGGCTCCCCGTGTTGTCCGCCCTGAGAAACTTCGTCTTCGGGCCCCGGACGTTGACGACCGGGTGGAGGCCGATCGTCTTGGTCACCACGCCGCCCCAGCCCACATCGTAGGCGCGGGTGATGTTCGACTCCGATTCGGTCGGCGGGGCTGACGCGAGCAGGAACGGGTTCTCAAACCGGATCCCGGTGAACAGGGTCGACAGGTCGGCCACGGGGACGCTCCTCAACGCTGCTGGAAAAGCGCGATGGTTGACCCCGACATGGCCGGCCACCAGAGCCATCTGGCCTGTTCGCACCGTGGGCCCGTCCGGGGAACTTTGCCCGTCCTCGGATACCATGCCCACCAACCGACCGACGTCGGGGTCCCGCGGCAATCTCGAGGCCGCTCGCCAGGTCCGTCCGGCAGGCTCACGAGTCACCGTTCGGACCTTGTGCAGCTTCCCGGATGTGGCGACGATCGGCGGACCGGTTCGCGACACTGCCCCACCCGATCCGAGGGCGCTGCCCATCGTGACTCGGGCGTCATGCCGCATCTCGCAGAGGAGGCGAACCAATGACCACCGAAGTCGTGCAGCCCGCGACGCTGCCCATCCTGTCCCACTGGATCGACGGCCGTCCGGTCGAGGTCCTCCCCGAGCAGACCGGGCCCGTGTACAACCCCGCGACGGGCCAGGTCATCGGCCGCGTGCCCCGGGGCGGCGCGGCGGAGGTGGATGCGGCGGTCAAGGCCGCCAAGGCGGCCTTCCCGGCCTGGCGCGACATGCCGCTCATCGCCCGGAGCCAGCTGTTCTTCGCCTTCCGCGAGCTCATGTGGCGGCACCGCGAGGAGATGGCGGCGCTCATCACCCGCGACCACGGCAAGACGTTCCCCGACGCGTTCGCCGAGGTGACGCGGGGCATCGAGACCGTCGAGTTCGCCTGCGGCCTGCCGGTCCACCTCGCCGGGATGAACACGCCGAACGTCGCCACGAACGTCGACGCCTTCACGCTCCGCGGGCCGCTCGGCGTGACCGCCGCGATCACGCCCTTCAACTTCCCGGCGATGGTCCCCCTGTGGATCTACCCGATCGCGCTCATGTGCGGCAACACGATGATCCTCAAGCCGTCCTCCCACACCCCCGGGGCGACCCAGCTCCAGGCCGAGCTGTGGCGCGAGGCGGGGCTGCCCGACGGCGTCTTCAACGTCGTCTACGGCGGCCGCGAGGCCGTGACCGCGATCGTCGAGCACCCCGACGTCCGCGCGATCCAGTTCGTCGGCTCGACCGCGGTCGGGCGCTACGTCTACGAGACCGGCACGCGGCTCGGCAAGCGGGTCGGGGCGTACACGAGCGCCAAGAACGCGATGCTCGTCCTGCCCGACGCCGACATGGAGCTGACCGCCGATGCGGCGGTGGCCTCCGGCTTCGGCAGCGCCGGCGAGCGCTGCATGGCCCAGACCCTCGTCATCGCCGTGGGCGACACGGCCGAGAAGCTTCGCCCGCTCATCCTGGAGCGGATCGCGAACCTGCGGGTCGGCCCGGGCATGGAGCCGGGCATGGACATGGGGCCCCTCTACTCGGCGGAGCACCGCGCGTCGGTCATCCGCTGGATCGAGACGGGCGAGGCCGAGGGAGCCGAGCTCGTCGTCGACGGCCGGCCGTTCCACCACCCGGACAATCCCGACGGGTACTTCCTCGGGGTCACCCTCTTCGACAACGTCACCCCGGAGATGGAGATCTACCGGGAGGAGATCTTCGGCCCGGTCCTCGGGATCGTCCGGGCGACGACGTTCGACGAGGCGCTCGGCCTCATCAACGCCCACCGGTACGCCAACGGGACCGCGATCTTCACGACCGACGGGGGCGCCGCCCGGCGCTTCAAGCTCGAGGTCGACGTGCCGATGATCGGGGTCAACGTCCCGATCCCGGTCCCGGCCGGCTACCTCAGCTTCGGTGGATCCCGGGCATCCGCCTTCGGCGACCTCGGCATGCGCGGCGAGGACGGGATCCGCTTCTTCACCCAGCAGAAGATGGTCACCGAGCGCTGGCCCGAGCCGGGCCGCCGCGGCGCCCTCTCCCTGGTCTTCCCCGGCAACAGCTAG
>JANXWH010000243.1 GCA_025351245.1 Chloroflexota bacterium
CGTGGATCGCGGCCGAGTGGTCATGAAACGCCGCCGCGATCGTCTCGCTGATCGCCGACCGATCGAGACGGGTCGCGCCAGACCCAAGCGAGGGTGGGATCGATGGGCGATCGATCTCCGCTGCGGCCCGGGCGAACATCACCGCGCCTCGCGATCGATGTGGGTGACCCCTGGGCGCTCTTGCGTGCGACTTGGCTTCGACATCGTCCCGCTCCTGCGCGATGCGTTGATGTCGCCACCTTGGCCGCCGGGTACCGCGGTTCGACTGCGGGTTGACTGCGGTCTGACTGCGGTAGGATCGAGGCGCGGCTGAGAACGGCCCTCAGGACAGTTGAAGGCCCCCGCCGGAACCCGGCGGGGGCCTTGTCGCGATCGATGCGGCCGCTCAGACCTCGCTGCACCGCGAGCGGTAGGTGGACTTCCCGTCCGTGATCGACGCGTAGTCCAGGCTGAGGCTCAGGTCGCCGACCGTCCCCGAGAAGGACGCCTGCCGGAGGTAGCCCTTCCCAGCCTCGTCGTAGCGGCAGGTGCCGTCGTCACTGACGCTGCGGTACTTCGAGTAGCTGATCGGTCCGACGCCGGTCCAGGTGCCGGCGACCGTCACGTCACGGCTCGAGCCCGGCACGCAGGTGCCCTTGTCGACGCAGACCATCTGCTGGATGCTGATCGTCGTCGTGGCGAGCGTCACCGCCGTCAGCTTGCTGCCGAACACGATCGTCCCGTTCGGCAGGTCAGCCTTGCAGCCCGCTTCGGACACCGGGTCGCCCACGAGCGCACCCGTCGCGTCGATGGCTGTGTAGCGGTCCATCCACACGCACACCTGGTTGTCATGGATCACACCCGAGACGCTGTCGCTCATCTTGCCGACGAAGGCGGAGATCCCGACATCCGAGCACGTCGATGTTCCGTCCCCATTCGACACGCATCCGCCCGAGGAGGCGTCGGCGCCTTTCCCGTTCTGGCTGAACGTTGCGTCACCTCCTGGGGCCGGGGTGGCCGCGGCGGCAGAGCCGGTCGAGAGCACCAGGAGGGCGATGACGGCCGCCGCCGTCAGGGCAGACCGGAAGCGAGGCCTTGTCCGCTCGAACACGTGGGATCCTCCCAAGGTGGCCGCGGGTTCCCGCAGCACTGCCTCTTCAACGCGCGGCGGGTCAGGGTGTTACCGGCGGGCCGACCCCCGACCAGAGAGGAATGTCCAACGTCCTCGGACGACGCGTAACATCGCGCCGCCGCCGGCGTCAGGAGGACATGCATTCCGAGCGACCCGCCCGCGTCCCCGCAGGAGACCGATGTGCTTGATGGTCGTGCGTCCGATCCCGAGACGAGCGGACGCGGCATGCGCGACTGGATGGCATTCGTCGTCGGGGTGGGACGGGGCCTCTGGCTCCTTCCGCTCGACATCATGTTCCGGACCGTCGGGCTGCGGTACGGCTGGCTGAAGGCACTCTTCCAGCGGACCCAGCCCCGGATCCTCGCCGGGCTCGGCCAGCTCCGCGCGGAGCGAGCGGCGTGGCGCGCGGTGGGGAACGTTCCGGCCTACCGGCGCTTCCTGCAGGACGCGGGCGTCCGTGGCCGATCGCTGTTTCCACTCGGCATCATGGGGCGCCTGCCCGAGACGGACAAGCGCTCGTACGTCGATCGGTTCGGCCTCCTCGAACGGTGCGTCGGCGGTTCGGTCCCGTATGTGGGCACGACGATCGACGAATCGAGCGGCTCGACGGGCACCCCCTACAACTGGATCCGCGGACGCCGCGAGCGCGAGGTCGCCCATCGGAACATCAGCTTCTTCGCCCGCTACGCCTTCGGTACCAAGCCCCTCGTGACGATCAACGCGTTCTCGATGGGGGCGTGGGCCACCGGCTTCAACATGAGCCTCGGGATGATGCGCCACGGGATCGTAAAGTCCATCGGCCCGGACATCGACAAGATCCTCTCGACGCTCAGCTACCTGGGTCCCGGCTACCGGTTCCTCATCTCGGGGTATCCGCCGTTCGTGAAGTACCTCCTCGACGAGGGCGACCGCCGCGGGTTCCCGTGGGCCAGCTACGAGATGCATGCCCTGGTCGGCGGCGAGGGGATGACCGAAGAGCTTCGGGACCTCCTCCTGGCTCGCTTCCAATCCGTGTTCTCCGGCTATGGCGCGACCGACATCGAGATCGGGATGGCCGGTGAGTCGCCGGTGAGCATCGCGATCCGCCGTCTCGCCCGAGCCCGACCAGACGTGCGGGAGGCGCTCTTCGGCCGCGACTCGCGCCTGCCGATGGTCTTCCAGTACAACCCGCTGATCCACTTCCTGGAGGTGAACGCGGAGCACGAGATCGTGTGCACGGTCAGCCGCCTCGACCTGCTTGCGCCGCGGATCCGCTACAACGTCCACGACGAGGGCGGGCTGGTCGACTTCCGCACCGCCGCGGCGACTCTGCGGCGATGCGGCTACGACATCGCGGACCTCGGATCGGCGCCCGAGACGTCCGGCCCGCGCGGTCTCCTGCCGTGGGTCCGACCGATCCCCCTCCCGTTCCTGTGGATCCATGGCCGTCGCGATGCGACGATCAGCGTCATGGGCTCGAACATCTATCCGGAGGACATCGAGACGATCGTCTACCGGGACGTCGACCTCGTGCCCAGGCTCCACTCGTTCCTGCTGTCGGTCGTCGACGACGAGACCGGCACGCCACGACCGTCGATCGCGCTCGAGCTGGCCGACATGGCCGGGGTCGACGACTCATGGCGGGCGCGGATGTCGGATCGCCTCCGCGACGGGCTGCGTGACCTCAACATTGACTACCGCTCATCGATCGTCGAGTTCCCGGCGGCGATGCAGCCGATCGTCAAGACCTACGGCCTCGGCGAGGGACCGTTCGCGGCCGACGCGTCGCGTATCAAGCAGCGCCGTATCGTCAAGACGTGAT
>JANXWH010000078.1 GCA_025351245.1 Chloroflexota bacterium
GGCGCGGCGCAGGCGGTCGACAAGGTCGCCGGCCGCGAGCGACCTGACCGTGGTCGGGATCCCGAGGGAAGTCCAGGCGGCGGCGACCCGTGCGGCGGCACCCGCTGTGACCGGGTTTACGGTGGCGTCGATCGCCAGCAACTCGATGGTGACGGGCTTCTTCGCTCGTGGCGGTAGCCATCCGGCCCCGGCCCTCGTCCAGCCGGCGGCGCGCAGGCCAGCAGCCGCCACCTTCCGGTCGTACGCCGCCGCCGGCGGAGCCTTCGGGTTATAGGCCCACGACGATGGTGGGATCGGCGTGTCCGCCCGCTGCCCGGACCCGGCCAGGAGGTCGGTGACGAGGCCGCCCCGGTCGAGCGCCGCGAGGAGCGCCGTCCGAACCCGCGCGTCGCTGAACGGCCCGGCCCCCGGCCGGAGGTTGAGGTAGACGCCCGTGAGGGTCGTCCCGGGGTAGGCGATCCGGCGCGTCGCACGTTCCGCCGCCAGGGCCATTGCCGCGGCCGGAGGAAGGCCGGAGACGGCGTCGACCTCGCCCGCCCGGTATGCCGCCGCGGCTTCGTCGGGTCCCGGAAAGAAACGCAGCTCCAGGGCCGCGAGCAACGGACCGCCGGGTGCGACAATGCCGGGACCGAGAGTCGCGAGCGGTCCGGGCCCCAGGTCGAGCGGTTCGAGCACCGGTTCGAGGTGGGCGGCATCGGTCGTCAGCTCCGTGAGCGCGAACGGCCCGTTGCCCACCGGGCGCATCGAGAAGGGCGCGTCGGCGAGCTCCGCCACGGGCACGCCCGCGAGCAGGTGGGCGGGCAGGAGCGGCTGGGCCGCGGCCTGGAGGAAACCGCCGAGCGGGACGGCCAGATCGAACCGAACGGTTGCCGCGTCGATCGCGGTTGCCGTGACACCCTGCCAACCCGCGGCGAGCGGACCGGTGTAGGCCGGGTCCTGGAGCACGCGCACGGTGTAGACGACGTCGTCGCTCGTCACGGGAACGCCGTCCTGCCACCGGGCGTCGGCGCGGAGCCGGAAGGTCCAGCGGGCCCCCTTTGCCTCCACCGTCCAGCCTGCGGCAAGATCCGCGACGGGTCGTCCGTCCTCGCCCGAGCGGACCAGCCCGCGGAAGAGGAGCGCCACGAGGTCGCGATCCGCCTGCGTCCGCGCTGTCACCGGGTTGACCGAGCTGGGTTGGCCGACAACGGCCTCCCGGTGAACCACGGCCGGCGCGGCCGTCGGCGTCCGCTGCGGGGCCGCCGCCGGCGTGAACGCCGGGGCAGCGATGGCCGCGCCGAGCACGCCGAGGACAAGGACGAAGACGAAGACGAACGCGCCGTCTCGTCGGCTCACGAGGGGGCCGCCCGAGAGCCGGGCCTAGACGCCCTTCGACGGGCCGAAGACGTAGCTCGCCAGCGAGAAGACGACGAACAGGACGGCGAGGGCGATCGTGAATTGCCACAACCGTCGCTCGACGCCGCGCCGGCTCCGGTAGACCGCCGAGTCACCGCCGAAGGCCCCGGACAGCCCGGTCCCGCGTGCCTGGAGCAGCACGGAGGCGATCAGGCCGATGCTGACGATGATCTGGCCGAGGGCCAGGAACGTGTTCACTCTGGGGAGATCCTCCAACGGACGGGCCGCGGGCGATGGTAGCACAGGAGCCGCCACCGCCCCCCGTTTCGCTGCGCGCCGAGCGCCGCCGCATCAGCCCGCCGGCTTCGCGGCCCCCTGCGCCGCGACGGCGGCCATCGCCGCCGCCACCCGCGAGGCATCGCCCAGGTACCGCGAGCCCAGGGGGCGGAGGGCGTCGTCAAGGTCGTAGACGAGCGGCACGCCGGTCGGGATGTTGAGCCCCACGATCTCCTCGTCGGCAATCTTGTCGAGATACTTCACGAGCGCCCGAAGGCTATTGCCATGGGCCGCCACGAGGACTCGCTTTCCAGCCCGCAGGTCCGGCGCGATCGCCGACTCCCAGTACGGCAGGAACCGAGCGACGGTGTCCTTGAGCGACTCCGCGCGGGGCACGTCGGCGTCCGCGAGGTCCGCGTACCGCGGGTCGCGGCCGGGGAATCGCTCGTCGTCGTCGGCCAGCGCGGGCGGCGGGACGTCGTAGCTCCGGCGCCACAGCTTCACCTGCGCCTCACCGAACTGGACGGCCATCTCCGCCTTGTTGAGACCCTGCAGGGCCCCGTAATGCCGTTCGTTGAGGCGCCAGCTGTTGCGGACGGGGCACCACATCTGGTCGAGCTCGTCGAGCGCGATCCAGAGCGTTCGGATCGCCCGCTTCAGCACGGAGGTGTGCGCGACGTCGAACCGGAACGACTCCGCGCGGAGGAGCCGGCCGGCTTCGTGCGCCTCCTCGAGGCCCGCCTCCGACAGGTCGACATCGGTCCACCCCGTGAACCGGTTCTCCTTGTTCCAGGTGCTCTCGCCATGGCGCAGCAACACGAGCGTGGGCATCGGACAGCTCCTCTTCGCGGAGGTCAGGAGGCGGCGCGACGCGCGGCGGCGGTCAGCGCTGCGCGAGCGACCATGCCGGCCATCTCATCGGGCTTGAGCGACGCGCCCCCGACCAGGGCACCATCGATCCCGGGCTCGGCCAGGAACTCACCGATGGTCGCGCTGGTGCAGGACCCGCCATAGAGGACCGGGACGGCGTCGGCACGCGGACCCCAGCCGCTGGAGCGGAGCGTGGCCCGGATCGCGTCCGCCATCGCCGCGGCATCCGCGCCGGAGGCAGTGCGGCCCGTGCCGATCGCCCAGACCGGCTCGTAGGCAATGACGATGCCCGCGGCCAGCAGCGTGTCGGCATCGTGACCGGCGAGGGCGCCCGCGAGCTGGCTCGCGACGACATCCTGGGCGCGGCCGGACTCCCGTTCGACAAGTTGCTCGCCGACGCACAGGATCGGCCGCAGCCCCGCCTCGACCGCGCGGCCGAGCTTGCGCCCGATGAGGGCGTCGGACTCCGCGGCATCGCGGCGTCGCTCGGAGTGGCCGAGGATCACCCAGGTGGCGAGGCCGGCAAGCATCGGCGCGCTCACCTCGCCCGTGTAGGCCCCGGCGAGCTCATGGTGGATGTTCTGGGCACCGACGGCGATCCCCTCCCCAACCACCGCGTCGCGCACGGCGGCGAGGCTGACATACGGCGGGCAGATGACCCGGACGACGCCCGGCTCCGCGGTCCGCGACGCGATGGTGCGGGCCAGTTCGCCGGCGTCCGCGGGGGTGGTGTTCATCTTCCAGTTGGCGGCTACGATCACGTCTCGCATGGCGCCATCATGCCACCGGCCGACCCGCCCGCGGCGGGGCCGGGCGTCGCGGGACGGCGTGCCATTCGGCCCTGCCCGGAGGATCCGACGGCCCATCAGCGGCGTGGAGCGCCAGCGCCTCGATCCTGCCGAGCGCGCGCTGGACGCGGCCGCGCGGCATTCCCAGCTCGATGGCGAGCTCGCCCAGCGACGCTTCCGGGGTTCCGCGGCGGAGCGCGGCCACTGCCCGGACCGGATCTGGCTGGTCTGCAAGTCGGCCGTCACTGTCGAGCACGGCGATCGCCGCGAGCTGGCGGGCGGCCGCAGCCGCGATGCGGTCGAGGTTCGCCGACTCGGCATTGAGCAGCCGGTTGAGGTCGCCCCGAACGGCTCGTGAGACCTGGCGGGACTCGAGCTCGAGGAGCGACGGGCCGGCGCCGATCCACCGCAGGAAGGTGCCGATCGAGTCGCCGCCCTTCCATGTCACCACCCCGCGCCGGCGTCGCACCCGGACTCCCGCCGGGAGGCCCACGGCGGCGAGGCGCGCGGCAAGCACCGGCGCCTCGTCCGTCGGGACCACGAACTCCAGGTGGTAACGGCCCGAGGTGACGGAGAGCGAGCCCCGGACGAGGAAGCGGCCCCGCAGGTATGCAGCCCGGCAGTGAGCGGCGGCGTGATCCCAGTCGAATGCGCGCTCGGTCGCCCGGCGGATGCCGTGCGCATCGTCCTCGCGCAGCAGCCGGACCATCAGCCGGGCGAGGGCCGGTCGGTCCCCTCGAACCACTGCCGTGCCCAGCCCGGCGGCCTCCGCGGCCCGGTCGCAGGGACGCGCAGGCTCGACGGCTGCCAGCTCGGCTCGAAGAGCGGCCACGAGGTCGCGGTCAGCGCCGGACACGACAGGTCAGGCGGACCGGGCAACCCCGAGACGCCGTCCCGGCACGCCCTCGCGAGCGAGGATCCGGAGCAGGGACGCCGCGAGCAGCTCGGGGTCGTGGTGGTGCGGGTTCGCGGGATTGACCAGGTCGTCGAGCACCAGCCGCGGCCGCCGCGCCGCGCCGACGGGCGGCCAGCGAAGCTTCACGGGCACGCCGAGCTCAAGGTCGGGCGCGCTGCCGGCGAGGTGGTTGTTCGCGAGCACGACGTCCACGGCGACCGGCCCCAGGTGGGCGACGAACGCCTCGACGTGGTCGGCCAGGTCGTAGCCCTCTGTCTCCCCCGCCTGCGTCGCGACGTTGCAGGCAAAGACGCGGAGGGCGGGCGTGGTCGCAAGCGCTGCCCGGATCTCCGGGACGAGGAGCGGGGGCAGGACCGACGTGTAGAGGCTTCCCGGCCCCAGGACCACGAGGTCCGCCTCGGCGATCGCGGCCAGGGCGTCGCGGGAGGCGCGGACGTCGGCCGGCTCCAGCCAGACGGACTCGATCGCGCGCATCCGGGCGATCCGCGACTGGCCTTCGATGAGGCCGCCGTCGCGGAGGCGCGCGTGGAGGGTCAGCGGCGTCCCCGACGCGGGCACGACGCGGCCGCGGACAGCCAGGACCCGGTTCATGTGTCGGACCGCCTCTTCGAAGTCGCCATCGTCGATCGCGTTCATGGCCGCGATCAGGAGGTTGCCAACGGCGTGGCCGGCGAGGTTCCCCTCGTCCTCTGTGAAGCGGTACTGGAGCAGCTTCGCCATCGCCGGCTCCGTCTCCGCGAGCGCCGCCAGGCAGTTGCGGATGTCCCCGACGGCGGCGATTCCCAGCTGCTCGCGAAGGCGACCACTGGACCCCCCGTCGTCGGCCACCGAGACGATGGCGGTGATGTTCGCGGAGTGCTCCTTGAGTCCGCGCAGGAGCGTGGAGAGGCCGGTCCCGCCCCCGATCGCGACGACCCGCGGCCCCCGGGCCAGCAGGCGGCGGCGATACACGAGGTCGACCAGCGGCTCCTCGGCGCTCTCGGTGAAGGGGCCGAGGAGCGCGCGCACGACGCGGTACGACCCGTAGGCGAACACGAAGACGCCGAGGCCGAGGAGCACCGCCGCGCGGACCCAGTACGGGAGGAACTGGAGGGTGAACAGGGAGATCGCCGCCTGCGCCGGGCCGCCGATCTCCACGTCGCGGTAGAGCTGGCGGAGCGCCAGCGCGCCGGCGAGCGCGAGCGCGGTCAGGCCCACGAACGCGACGCCCAGCCAGCGTTTAACCCCGATCCCCGGCCGCAGCCAGCGGCGAAGGTTCATGCGAGGCTCACCCTCGTTCGAGCTCGCGATGGAAGATGCTGATCGGACCGTACCCCCGCGCCTCCAGCCAGGCGCCGATCTCCTCCGCCAGCGCGATCGAGCGGTGGAATCCGCCCGTGCATCCGATCCCGATCGTGAGCCGTGTCTTTCCCTCGGCGAGGTACGCGGGCAGGGTCAGGTCGAGGAGGTCCTCCACCGCCGCGAGGAACCGGCGCGCGAGCGGCTGGTCCAGGACGTAGGCCCGGACGCTGTCCGTCAGCCCGGAGAGCCGCCGCAGCTCGGGGACGTAATAGGGGTTCTGGAGAAATCGCACGTCGAAGAGCAGGTCGCACTCGAGCGGCACGCCGAACTTGTAGCCGAAGCTGATCAGCTGGATCGCGACCTGGTCGGGGTCCACGACCTCCCAGAGCTGGCTGAAGATCCGCTCCTTCAGCTCGCGCAGAGAGAGATCGGACGTGTCCAAAACCACGTCGGCCTCGGCCCGGACCGGCGCCAGGAGGCGGCGCTCCTCCGCGATCGAGGTGGCGATACCCCCGGTCCCTGCGAGCGGGTGGCGGTGGCGCGTCTCCGAGTAGCGGCGGATCAGGGCCTCGTCGCCCGCCTCGAGGAAGAAGACCTGCGGTCGGATGCCGCGGCCCTCGAGTGCTCCGCGCATCGCAGCGAACGCCACGGTCGCGTCGCCGGCACGCACGTCGAGGACGATCGCCACCCGGTCGAAGCGGGCGGGCTCGCTCGCGATGAGATCCGCGAGCTGCGGCAGCAACTCCCCCGGCAGGTTGTCGACGCAGGCGTAGCCCAGGTCCTCGAACAGCTTTGTGGCCGCGGTCTTGCCGGCCCCGGAGAGCCCCGACAGGACCACCACGTGCTGACCGGGTTCGCCGCCGGCGCCCGGCGGCTCGTCCGCATCGCGCGGCCGGAACGGCGTCACCGGCGGGATCTTGCCCATGCTGCGGAGTCTACCCCGCCCTCAACGGCCGCCGACGCGGATGAGGACGATCGAGAACTCGTAGAGCACGTACATCGTCACGCCCAGCACGGTCGGGCTGATCGGATCGCCCCCCGGCGTCACGACGGCGCTGATGATCGCGATCGCGAGGATCACGACCCGGCGCGAGCTGCGCAGGCGGGCGCTCGTGATGATCCCGACCTTGGCGAGGAGAACGAGCACGATCGGGTACTCCATCACCAGGCCGAACACGAGGAAGAGCGTCGTCACGAAGCCGAAGTACTCGCTCGCGGTGATCAGGGGCTGAAGGTCGGCCGACGAGAAGCTCAGCAGGAAGGTCGACGCGAACGGCAGGATCACGTACGCCACGACGACGCCGATCACGAAGAAGGCGAGCGCGAGCGGCACCCATGGGCGCGCCAGGCGACGTTCCTCGCGGGTCAGGCCCGGCGAGATGAAGGCCCAGAGCTGCCAGAGCAGGACGGGCATCGCCAGCACGATCCCGACGACGATGGCGAGCTTGAGGTTGATGAAGAAGGCGTCGCCAAGGCCCGTGTAGACGAGCGGCTTGTCCAGGTTGAGGGGCGCCTTGAGGAAGCTGATGAGCTGCGCCGCGAAGAAGAAGCCAACGACGGTCCCGAGCCCGACCGCGAGGAGCGAGATCCCGATGCGGCGGCGGAGCTCCGAGAGGTGGTCGACCAGCGACATCACCGTCTCGTCCCCCGCAGCGGCCGAGGCAGCGGGCGGCGAAGGCGACGCGGGCGGGACGAGGCCGCCGACGCCGTCGCGAACGAGGTCCGCGTCGGCCATGTGGATTCGGGTCGAAGGTCGCTAGACCCTCGCCTCGGTCGCCGCATCGGCGGACGTCGCGGCGGGGTCGGGCGCGGCCGGCGCGCTCAGCTCGTTCGGGGTCGCGGCAGCGGCGAGCGTGTTCGGGGTGGGCGCGGCTGGAGCCGGGGCCGGGGCGGGCGGGGCCGGAGTCGGCGCGGCGGGCGCGATCGGGGCGTCGAGCTTCACCGACTCCTGCACGTCCGTGGCCGCCTTGCGGAACTCGCGGATGCTCTTGCCGAGCGCGGAGCCGACGTCCGGCAGCTTGCCCGGGCCAATGACGAGGAGCGCGATCACGAGGATGATCACCAGCTCGACGGGGCCGATGTTCGGCATCGCAGCGAACCTCTGACTACAGAATCCAGGCCGCGACGCCGGTGCGTCCGGGCGCCATTCGCGGCGGTTTCAGCCTAGCACAGGCAGGCGCGTCGCCCACGCGCGGGCGGCCTCGGCGAGACGCTCCCCCGGGTCCTCCGGACGCCCCGCGGGCGGCTTCCCGAGCGCGGCGCCGGCGATGCCGCGCGACACGTTCACGAGAAGGCCCCCTCCCGGCCTCCCGCCTGCCGGCAGGGCTGTCGCAGTCCCGCTGGCAAGGACATCGGCGGCATCGCCCCCCTGGGCACCGACGCCCGGCACGAGGAACGCGAGACCCGGCACGATGGCTCGGAGGCCGGCCAGCTCGGCCGGCGCCGTGGCACCCACGACGAGGCCGGCGCGCTCGCCGAGGCCGGCTGCTGCGACGAGCCGGGCCACGCGCCGGTGGAGCGGCTCGGCCGGGAAGCCGCGGTCCGGGTCCGCCGCGACCACGAGGTCCTGCAACTCGCCGGCGGCGGGGTTCGAGGTCCGGCAGAGGATGTACGTGAACCTTCCCTCCCGTTCGAGGAACGGCTCCAGCGCCCCGAGCCCCAGATACGGGCTGGCCGTCACGGCGTCCACGCCGAGCCGCTCAAAGAGCGCGACCGCCTGGCGGGCGACCGTCGTCTCCACGTCGCCTCGCTTCGCGTCGGCGATGACCGGGATGCCAGCAGGGATCGCGGCCCGCACGCGCTCGAGGGCGGCCAGCCCGGGACTACCGAACGCCTCGAAGAAGGCGAGGTTCGGCTTCATCGCCGCGGCCACGGGCGCCGTGGCCTCGACGATCAGCCGAGCAAACCGCTCGACACCGGCCAGGCCGCCTGGGAGGCCGGTCGGGATCGCGTCCGGCGCCGGGTCGATCCCCACGCACAGCACGCTCCCGACGGCCGCCGTCCGAGCGGCGAGCGCGGCGAGATAGCCGTTGGTCATGACGGAGAAGGCGTCGCGGCGAGGGCCGGGGAGGGCGACGCTGCCGGGGCCGGGGCCGGCCCCCACCAGGCCGGACGGCTGTTGCCGTCGAGCCCGCTGAAGGTGGTGAGCGGATCGGTCTTGACGACCGAGACGTCACCGTTCGCCGCTCGCTGGAGCGTGGCAAGCTGGAGGTCCACGGTGACGCCGGAAAGTTGAAGGAATGCGAGCTGCTGGCCGTCCGGCGACCAGGTGGGCCCCGACGACCGACCATCCGTGGTCACCCGCGACACTTCCGCGCCGTTCGCGTCGAGGACCACGACGTCCGTGCCGAGCGAGGTCGTCCGCACGGCGGCCACGTACCGGCCGTCCGGCGACCATGCGGGCGTCGTGTACCCCGCCGAGGTGAACGGCGTGGTCTTCTTCGTCGTCGCGTCGTAGCTCCAGATGGCGGGCGCGCCCGCGGCCCCGCTCCGGGCGTTCTTGACGTAGAGGATGGACGTGCCGTCCGGGCGCCACGCCGGATCCTGGTGGCCGAGCGGCGGGTTCTCGGGCAGCCGGGCGCTCACCAGCCGCTTCGTCTTGAGATCCACGAACTGGAGCACGACGTCGCTCTTGCTTGGATCCGGCCCGTCGGAGACCACCGCGAGCCGGGTGCCATCGGGCGAGACGGCCGGGTCGAGGATGAACCAGAACCAGGTGTACGCGCCGCCAGGCCCGGTCTTGTAGAGGCCGGAGAGGACCGCCTCGCGGCCGGTCCCGTCGGGATGAATGCGCGCCAGGACCGGGTAGTTGAGGTCGTAGCGCTTCAGGATTCCTTCGGCCGGGAAGCGGCCGTCCGTTTCGCGTGTCTCGATGAAGTAGACCCAGCTGCCGTCCGGCGACCACGTCGGCTGCGAATCGCGGCCGGTGTTCGTGAGCTGGCGAGCGGCGTTGCCGGACTGGATCCAGAGGTTGCCCGCCTTGACGTAGACGAGGGAACCCTGGACCTGGATGGCGGGGTTGACGTCCGGCGGCGCGCTCGGCGACGGCGTCCGGCCCGCTGGCACGGTGCCGCCACCCCCGCTCGCGGTTGGACTCCCCAGGAACGGCACCCGGCCGGTGAGCGCGAATAGCGTCACGACCGCGATGGCCAGGAGGCCCGCCATCGAGAGCAACGGCGCGAGGAACGGCGCAGCGCGTCCGACCCCATACGGGTCGCCGCCGGAGCGGCGGGCAGGCCGGGTGTCCTGAGGGCGTCGGGTCATCGGTCAGGCGTGCGCAGCGGTCGCCGCGACGGCCATGTCGACCGGCTTCAGGGCGGCCGTCCGCGCGGCGGCGACATCGATCACGCCGAGCTGGAGGGACTCGTAGCCGCCGAAGCGCCGGCTCATCAGGCGCGCGGCAACATCCACCCGGTCGCCCTCTCGGACGGTGCCGACCAGGTCGCCGCGTCCGAACGCGATCCCGTCGAGCACGTCGATCTCGCGGCGCAGCGTCAGCTGCGCGTGGCCGCCGGCGGCGGCGCGGATGCGGGTCACGGTGAGGCCGTGAACGCCGACGACCGGGTCGGGGTTCCCGGGGCCGGTCGGCCCGAGCGCGGCGAGGTCGCGCAGGAGCGCGTAGTCGACGGACCGTGCGGGCAGCGCGAGGTCCAGGGCCAGCGAGCGTCGCGCGTCCCGCGGACCCGCGGCCGTGAGCAAGCTGCGGAGTCGTTCCGCGAGCTCGTCCCAGCGGCGCATCTCGACCTCGAAGCCGGCCGCGCCGCGGTGGCCGCCGTGCCGTGTCAGCAGGTCCGCGCAGCCCTCCAGCGCGGCGCCAAGGTCGTACCCGGTGGGCGCCCGACACGAGGCGCGCAGATGCTCCCCCACCTGCGTCGCGACCACAGCGGGCAGCCCGGTATCTTCAGCCAGCCGCCCGGCGACAAGGCCGATGATCCCGACCGGCCACGGACCGCGGACGAGAATGGCCCCGCCGTTCCGTCCGCCTTCGGCGTCCACGAGGGCCCGGGCCTCGTCGACGGCAGCGCGCGATACGTCCCGCCGGACAACGTTCGCGGCGTCGAGGGCGGCCGCGAGGACGGCGGCGGCCTCCGGATCGTCGGTGAGCAGGAGAGCGGCCGCCTCGTCCGCGTCCCCGACGCGGCCGGCTGCGTTGAGGCGTGGCGCGAGCGCGAACCCGACCGTCTCCAGTGTCGCCTCCGCGGCCGCGACGCCGGCCACGGCAAGGAGCGCGGCGATCCCGGGCCGCGGGACCCGGCGGATCCGCTCCAGGCCCAGCCGCGCGATCGCCCGGTTCTCGCCGAGCACGGGGGCGACATCCGCGACCGTCCCGATCATGGCGAGGTCGGCGAGATCCGACGTCGTCAGCTCGGCCGGGATTCCGCCCAGGCGCTCCAGCAGGAGCGCCACGAGCTTGAGGGCGACGCCCGACCCGGCGAGACGACGGTCCGGGTAGCTGGCGTCGGATCGGTGCGGGTTGACGACCGCGACAGCCGGCGCCAGCTCCGGGGGCACTCGATGGTGGTCCGTCACGATGACGTCGATCCCGGCGACCCCGGCAGCCGCGATCTCCGCGCCGCTGGAGCTGCCCGTATCGACGGTGATCACGAGCCGGCGCCCGGCGGCGCGGGCCAGCTCCACGGCGCGCAGGGAAAGGCCGTGGCCGTCGTCCAGCCGGCTCGGCACATGCGGCGCTGCGTCGATCCCAAGCGTTCGCAGCCCGCGAACCATGATCGCCAGCCCCGTCAGGCCGTCGGCATCGAAGTCGCCCACCACGAGGACGCCCTCCGCGGCCTCACGCGCACGTGCGATGCGCTCCACAGCGCGGTCCGCATCCGGCAGGCGCGCGGGGTCGTGCAGCGAGTCCAGCGCCGGCCCGAAGAAGCGATCCACCTCGTCCGGGCCGATCCCTCGCGCGGCCATGACCCGGGCCAGGCGCGGGGAGCCGCCGTGGGCGCGCACGGCATCCACGAACCCGTCGTCGAGCGGCGCTCGGTCCGGGTAGAGCCAGTGGAACCGCGGCTCGATCACGCGACGCAGGATGACACGGGCGGCTCATCCGGGACTTTGCGCCGGCTGGCTCGGCGGACCGGCGGGACGACGACGCCCCGGTGGATCACGTGACCGCGCGGCGGACCGGTCGGCCGCTGGCAGCGGCCCGGCGGCGCTCCTCCCACTCCTCCCAGACGGTGAGAAGCGGGGCGGCGTTGAAGATGGACGAGTAGGTCCCCGAGACGATCCCGATCAGCAGCGCGAGGATGAAGGTCTGGATCGACGACCCGGCGAACAGAAGCAGTGCGGTGAGCGTGAAGACCACGGTGAGGCTCGTGTTGATCGAGCGGGCCAGCGTCTGGAGGATCGAGTGGTTGACGATCGACGAGAAGTTCTCGCCGGCGTGGCGCGCCCGGTTCTCGCGGATCCGGTCGTAGACCACGATCGTGTCGTGGACCGAGAAGCCGACGATCGTCAGCAGCGCGGTGACGAAGAGCGCGTCCACCTCGATCTTGAGGAACGTCCCGAGGATGGCGAAGATCCCGACCACCACGATCACGTCGTGGATGAGTGCCGCGAGCGCGGTCATCCCAAAGCGGAAGTCACGGAAGCGGAACGTCATCCAGGCCAGGATGCCGAGCGATCCGATGAGCACGAGGAGGATCGCCTGCTGCGTGAGCTCCGAGCTGATCACCGGCCCGACCGTGGTGAGGCTGCGCTGCGCGTCGATCGGCCCGAGCGCCGCTTCGAGCGCCGTCACGAGCGTGCCAACCTCACCCGCTCGGGTTACGCCACCAGGGATGGGGGTCGGCGACGGGGAGGGGCTGGGGCTCGGCGATGCCGCGGGCGGCGCAGCTGCGACGGCAGCCGCGGATGCGGACGCGGCCGGGCTGGCCGAAGCGGCAGTGGACGGTGACGCGCCTGTGGAGGGCGAGGCGCCCGCGGATGCGGAAGCGGCCGGTGAGGCCGTCGCTGCCGGGGACGCGGAGGTGGCCGCACTGGCCGCTGCCGATGGCGCCGGGCTCCCCGATGGCGCCGGGCTCCCCGACGCGGCCGGCGACGCGCTGGGGACGGGCGTCGCGGCCGGCCCCTCGATGAGCCCGAGCGGGACCGTCCGGATCAGCAGGTAGCCGCCCGAGGCCGTCTGGATCTGCGATTCGAAACCCCTGGCGGCGAGGACGTCCTTGACCTGGGACGGCGTCACGGATGGATCCTTGAAACGGATCTCCCACTTCGTGCCGCCGGTGTAGTCGATGGAGAACTGGAGGCCGGCCTTCCCGCCCGTGATCGGGCCGAGGAGGATAAAGAAAAGGCCGGGGACCACGATCAGGCCCGAGAAGAGGAAGAACCAGCGGCGCTTCCCGATGATGTCAAGCACGGGTGCGGGCCTCCCCGCGGCGACCGGACTGGAGCGTGCGGGCCGTGAACTCGTCTTCGCGCAGTCCGTACAGGCGTGGCGCGCGGGCCCAGTTGTTGCGGACCACCCAGCGCAGGATCGTTCGGGTCACCGTGATCGCGGTGAACATCGAGGCGAGCACGCCGATGATCAGGACCAGCGCGAAGCCGCGGATCGTGGCCGACCCGAAGACGTACAGGATCGTGGCGGTGATGAGGGTGGCCACGTTCGAGTCCAGGATCGAGTTCCAGGCCCGGTTGAAGCCGGCCTCCATCGCGGAGCTGAGCGTCTTCCCGGAACGGAGCTCCTCCTTCATCCGCTCGAAGATCAGGACGTTGGCGTCCACCGCCATGCCGATCGAGAGGACGAAGCCTGCGATCCCGGCCAGCGTCAGCGTGACCGGGATGACCCGGAAAATGGCCAGCACCAGCAGCGCGTAGTAGATCAGCACGAGGCACGCCACCAGGCCCGGCAGG
This sequence comes from Chloroflexota bacterium, assembly GCA_025351245.1. Taxonomy (GTDB): domain Bacteria; phylum Chloroflexota; class Limnocylindria; order Limnocylindrales; family CSP1-4; genus CTSoil-043. Next base: position 13,327 of record JANXWH010000078.1, read on the forward strand.
CGATAGTAGACGAGCATGAAGACGAAGACGAGCAGGACCGCGATCAGCGCGGCGAGCAGGATCCGGTCCAGGGAGAAGCCGGCGAGCGTCGCGCCGATCTCCGTGCTCGACTCCTCCTTGAGCGGGAACGGCAGCGAGCCGTAGTTGAGGACGGTGATCAGCGAGTTCATCTCCTTGGCGGCGAAGCCCCCGGCGCTGCCGCCCGAGATGATCCCCGACCCGGCGGTGATCGCGCTCTGGATGACCGGCGCCGAGACCACCTTCTTGTCCAGCACGATCGCGAAGAACTCGCCGACGTGCTTTCTCGTGTAGTCGCCGAAGAGCCTGGCACCTTCCGACTTGAGCCGGAACCCGACCGCCCGACCGCCAGTCTGGTCCGTCGAGGGGTACGCCTGATCGATCTCCTCGCCGCCGAAGAGCGGCGTCTCCGTGGTCGGAAGCGGTTGGCCGTCGACGGCCTGGTACGTCCCGACCGCGCCCTGCTTCCCGTACTTGTCGGGGGGAAGCGGCACGAAGTCCAGCTTGCCGGTCTGGACGAGAAGGGCCCGGATCTCGTCCGGGTTCTTCGCATTCGGCAACTCCACGATGACGCGATCCGCACCCTGCGTCTGGACGACCGGCTCCGCGACGCCGGTCGAGTTCACCCGGTTCTCGATGATCGATTTCGTCGTCGAGAGGGCGCCCGCAGTCGGCTGTCGGTCGCCCACGGGCAGGAGCCGGTACTCGACCTGGAGGCCGCCGACGAGGTCCAGGCCGAGCTTCGTCTCCACGCTCCGCGAGCCGCCGTTGGGATCGCCGAAGTTCGGGAGGGTCAACTTCGGCCAGAAGTCGACGATGAGGAAGAGGACGCTAAGGACCAGGATGATGATGGGGGTTGTTCGACGCATCGGCGGGGATGCTAGCAGGCTTTCAGCGCTCCCGTCGGCCGCTCACTCGGCGAGGCCCGCCTTTATCCGCTCTGCGAGCGCCCGGCCGATCCCCGGGACCGCCGCGATCTGCTCGACCGGCGCTTCCCGGACCCGCTTCGCCGAGCCGAACGTGCGCAGCAGCGCACGCTTGCGGGCCGGCCCGATTCCCGGCAGGTCGTCGAACGCCGACTTGACGGCCGCCTTCCGACGCAGGTCACGGTGGTACGTGATCGCGAAGCGGTGCGCCTCGTCGCGGAGGCGCTGGACGAGGTAGAGGGCCGGCGACGTGGCCGGCAGGACCACCGGCTCCGGGCGGCCGGGGAGGAACAGCTCCTCGCGCTCCTTCGCCAGGCCCACGATCGGGATCTCCGGCAGTCCCAGCGCCTGAAGGACCTCCACGTCCGCGCTCAGCTGGCCCTTGCCGCCGTCCACGACGATCAGGTCGGGCAGTGTCCAGCGCAGCTCCTCGGCACTCCCCTCCTCGCCCGCCTTCGCGCGATGGAGGCGGCGCCGCAGCATCTCCGCATGGCTGGCGAAGTCGTCCTGGCCGGGAACGTCGCGGATGCGGAACCGGCGGTACTCACCCGTCCGGGGCTTGCCCTCCTCGAAGACGACCATGCTGCCAACGGTCTGGCTCCCCTGGAACGTGCTGATGTCGTAGCACTCGATCCGCATCGGCGCGGTTGGCAGGCCCAGCGCACGGGCGAGCTCCTCCAGGGCAACGAGCGTCTTGCCTTCATCGGCAAGCCAGCGCGCCTGCTCCCGGGCCAGCGTCTCGGCGGCGTTCCTGCCCGCAAGCTCCATGAGCCGCCGCTTCTCGCCGCGCCGCGGCACCAGGAGCCGGACGCGCCGGCCCCGCCGGGCGGCGAGGAATGCCTCCAGGTCCTGCGCGTCGGTCGGGAGCGTGGGCAGGAGGAGTGCCGGCGGCACGGACGTGGCGCGGGCGTAGTACTGCCCCACGAAACCGGCGAGGACCTCGTCGTCGCCCGCGCTCGGGTCGGCCTCCAGGAGGAAGACGTCCCGGCCGATCAGGCTCCCGTTGCGGACCACGAAAAGCTGGACTGCCGCCTGGGCGCCGGCCCGCGCGAGGCCCAGGACGTCCTGCTCGGTCCGGGCGAAGGCGGCCATCTTCTGGTCCTCCATCGTCCGCTCGATCGATCGCACCTTGTCGCGCAGAGTCGCCGCACGCTCGTAGTCCGTATCCTCCGAGGCGGCCTCCATCTCGCGGCGCAGCCCACGCGCCACGGTCTCCTGGCGGCCCTCCAGGAAGAGCTCCACCTGCGCGATATCGGCCCGGTACGCTGCGCGCGAAATGGCCTGGATGCAGGGTCCCTGGCAGCGCTTGATATGGTAGAGCAGGCACGGGCGCTGGAGGGTCCGCTTCCCCTCCCGGATGTCGAGCGTGCAGGTTCGGAACGGGAAGATCCGCCGGATCAGGTTCATCGACTCGTCGACGCTGCTCGCGGACGCGTACGGCCCGAAGTACCGGCTGCCGTCCTCCGTCAGCTTCCGCGTCCGCTCGATGCGCGGGAAGTCCTCGCCCAGGCTGATCTTGATGTACGGGTAGCTCTTGTCGTCCTTGAGGCGAACGTTGAAGCGCGGCTTGAAGCGCTTGATCAGGTTCGCTTCGAGGAGCAGCGCCTCCGCCACCGAGTCGGTGAGCGTGTACTCGACATCGGCGACGCGGTCGATGACGCTCCGGATCCGGTGCGCCTCCCCGTACGGGCTCTGCTTCTGCCAGTAGCTCCGGACGCGGCTCCGCAGGCTCTGCGCCTTGCCCACGTAGAGCACCGTGTCGCGGGCGTCGCGCATCAGGTAGATGCCGGGGCGTGCCGGAAGCGCGGCGAGGGTCGCCTTGAGTTGCGGGGTCACGTGCCGATGCTACATGGGCGGGTGCCGGATGCGGCGGCGCGCGTAGATCTCCTGGACGCGGGCGCGCCGCAGCCTCCCCCTCGTCTACGACCCGGCCGCCCCGTCGTTCTTCCTGCTCGAGGAGTTCGACGCGGCGGATTTCGGACCGGGCACCCGGGAAAAGCGGATCCGCGACCGGGGACAGTCGCGCGGCAGGCGGCCACATGCCGCCCGCCAGGACGGTGCGGCGTGTCAGATGTGCATGAGGCGGGCACATGTCTGCGTCGAGTTGCCAGATGTCCAGAGGACGGTCATCTGGCACTGATCGAAGTCGAGCCCACGCTCGAACCAGTCCGCCCAAGCGCTGGTCGCGCCGCCCCGCGACCGCGTGGTGGGAACTTGGCAGAGACCGCCGGGATCGAGCGCCGCCCGCTCCGCGCGCGCCGCCCGGCGCGCTGCAGACGCCCCGCGCGCGGCCGCCGAACTTCCAGCCCTACGTCGTCGGCGCGCGAGCCGCTGCCATTGATGGGGTCGCCGGTCGTCCTGTCGCGGATCGTCGCACCGGCCGGGCTGTGGGCCACCGCAGACGAGCGTAGGCTGCTGGCCGGTGCAGGTGTCGGCGCCGGCGGCCCTGGTGTCGACGACCTACCTTCGGGAGGCAGCTCACGATGATCTCCGCGCCGCGAACCCTGGACCGCGGGCGCCCCGATCGCCGCCG
>JANXWH010000080.1 GCA_025351245.1 Chloroflexota bacterium
TGAACCCCACTGACGCGCCGTGCTCGTGGAGGGCGTTCGCGATCCCCCAGGCGATCGAATGGTCGTTCGCGACCCCGAAGATGAGGGCGGTCTTGCCGTCGAGCAGGCCCATGGGTCGCGATCCTCCGTGCGTGCGTGTCGCGCTTGCGTGCGTGGCGCGCTCGCATGCGCGGCGCGCGTGTCGCGACATCCTACCGGGGCAGCGTCGGGTGCGGGGAAGCGGCCAATGCGGCATCCTGCCAGGCCAATGCGGCATCCTGTCAGGCTAATCCGGCATCCTGCCGCCGGGACCACCGCAGCTTGAGCGAGGTCGTGATGAAGCAGCTTCGTTTCGCGGTCCGGGCCGTTGGCGCGGGCACGGCGCTCATCGTCATCGGCGGCCTGATGGGCGCGTGCGGCATGGCCGGCCCGGCCGCCAGCAGGAGCGGCTCGCCATCGGCGGCTGGGACGTGCCTGACGCCGCTCGCTACCGGGCCGCTCCCGGACTGGGCGGCACCTGCGAAGGCACCCGACCTGCCGCACGCGCTGGGCAGCAAGGGCATGATCGTCGGTGCCGTGTTCGTGACGCCACGATCGCCGCAGGATCCTTCCGCCGGCACGAAGATCCTGTGGATCTCCCGGGTCCCGCGGGATGGAGCCCCGCTGCGAATCACCGCCACGCCGCTCGGCCTGGAGGCGCCGCTCGTGCGGATCATGCAGCCGGCCAACTCGGGGCCCGGCGAGATCTACCCGTCGATCGTGGAGGTCCCGTTCGCCGGCTGCTGGCACGTCGAGCTTGCCTGGGGCCCGAACATGGACGCGGTCGACCTCACCTATCTGCCGGGCAGGTGAAGGTCCACCCGTGACAGATGGGTCCGTCCGCGGTCTAACCTGTAGTATTTGAGTATGCGTTCTGTGTTCGTCGACGTCGTTCCACGGCGAACCGCGCGCCTGTGGTTGCCGCACCAGCACGGTGCCTGGGCCATGCTGGCCCTGCCGATCCTCGTCGGCATCGCCACCAGCCGGTTTGTGCCTGGCCAGCTGTTGCTCGCCGTCGCCGCCGTCGCCGCCTACCTTGCCTCGGCAGCGCTCCAGGCGTGGCTCCGGGCTCGGCGCCGCCCGTCGTACGTTCCCTCGATCGTCGTGTATGGGGTGGCGACCGCCCTCCTCGGTGCGCCGCTGCTCGTGATCGAGCCGCGGCTCGTGCTGGCGGCGATCGTGGTGGTCCCCGCGGGGGCACTGACGCTCGCCGTCGCCCGTCCCGGCACGCCGCGCGAGCTGGCGCTCAGCCTCGCCCACGTCGCCCAGGCGTCCGTGCTCGTCCCGGCCGCGATGCTCCTTGCCGGCGAGACGAGCGCGTGGGTGCTTGGTGCGGCGACCGCGATCGCCGCGGCCGAGATGGCCGGATCCGTGCTGGCGGTCCGCTCGGTCATCCGAGAGCGCGACAGCGTGGGCTTCGCGGCCCGTTCGGTCGGATACCACGCGGCGATCACCCTGGCGGCGGGAGTCTTCCTTCCCTGGGCGTATGCCGCGCTTGGCGCACTCCTGACGGCCCGTGCGGCCGCGCTGCCGCTGGCTCGGCGCCGGCTCGCCTCGACGGGGCGGGGGCTCCGGCCGGTCCACGTCGGGCTCGTGGAGGCCGTCGCATCGATCGTCCTCGTCGCCGTCGCGCTAGCCGTCCCGCTCGCTGCTGGCCACCCGTGACGGACAGGCTCGGCCGGGGTACTGTCGCGCCGACCGTGACGGACGGGCTCGGCCGGGGTACTGTCGCGCCGATGCGCACGAGCCCGCCAGCCGCCGAGGAGTCCGACGCCGACCCCACGCTTCGACATGCCCTCGCGGGCGTCCGTGCGCTCGTGCTGGACGTGGACGGGGTGCTCCTCATGAAGGGCGCGGCCCTTCCCGGGGCGGCCGAGGCGCTCACCGCACTGGAAGCACGCGGCATCCCGTTCCGGGTCGCCACCAACTTCACGTCGGCCCATCGGGGCACGCTCGCCGCGCATTTCCAGGCCGCCGGGTTGCCGGTCCCGGAGGAGCGGATCGTCACCGCGGCCAGCGTAACGGCCGCCCGCACGGCGGCCACCTATCCGGGTCAGCTGCTCTTCGTCATTACGACACGGGACGGCCGCCGCGAGTTCGACGGGCAGCACCTGATGCCGTACGAGGAGGCCGATGCGCCCGGCGCCCGAGCTGCAGCGGTGGTCCTCGGGGACGGCGAGGCCGACCTGAGCTACGCGAACCTCGACCGCGCATTCCGGCTGGTCCGGGGCGGTGCCGCCCTGCTGGCCATGCACCGGAACCCGTGGTGGTTCACGTCCCGAGGCCCGACCCTGGACAGCGGCGCGTTCGTGGCCGCGCTCGAGTTCGCGACGGGAGTGCGCGCGTTGTTGTGTGGCAAGCCCGGCCCGATCATGTTCCGGACTGCCCTCGCCGGCGTCGCCGCGGATCTCGGAGGCCGGGTCGCCGCGCGCGAGGTGGCGATGGTCGGGGACGATCCGGTCCAGGACATCGTCGGCGCCCGCCGACTGGGGATGCGCGGCGTCCTGGTGCTGACCGGCAAGACGAACGCCGCGGCCGCCGCGGCGCTCCGGAGCTGTGCCGGACCCGGGACCGGCGCCCGTCGCTCGCGGGCGATCCCGGACGCCGTGGCCCCTTCGCTGGCCGACGTCGTCGCCGCGCTAGACTGACGGCCACCGGACCGCACCACACGGCGTCCGGGCGCCGTCCCGATCGTGCCCACGGATGCCTCCGCCACGAACCCCGTCCGCGCCCGCTCCGCCGACCAAGCGCACGAGGGGGATCGCCAGTGGCCGAGCGAATCAAGATCACGTACGCGACGCTGCGCAACGACAACGAGGAACTCCACGGGCTCTACGAGGCGGGCCTCGCGCGGGCGCGGACGCGCCTGGGCGCGTACCACCAGAACCTCGTCAATGGCATCGGCCGCGACGGCGCGGGAACCTTCGAGATCCGCTCGCCGATCGACGACCGGGTGCTCGTGGGCACGTTCGCGAAGGGGACTGCCGACGACGTCCGCGACGCGATCGCGGCGGCGAGGGCGGCCCAGCCCGCCTGGCGGGCGATGCCATGGCGCGATCGTCTGGCAGTCCTGCGACGTGCCGCCGACCTGATCTCCGAGCGGCAGATGGAGTACGCCGCGCTGATGGCGATCGAGGTGGGCAAGAATCGCCTCGAGGCGCTCGGCGAGGTCGAAGAGGCGGCCGACCTCCTGCGCTACTACGCCGGCGTCTTCGAAGGCAACGAGGGCTACGACCACCCGATGGACAACCTGGGCGACGCCGCGGTCCACACCCGGTCGATCCTTCGCCCGTTCGGCGTCTTCGCCGTCATCAGCCCGTTCAACTTCCCGATGGCGCTCTCCGCTGGCCCGTCGGCCGGGGCACTGGCCGGCGGCAACACGGTCGTCTTCAAGCCCGCCTCAGCCGGCGCGATGTCGGGCGTCCTGTTGGCGGAGGCGCTCACCGACGCGGGAATCCCGGCCGGCGTCTTCAATCTTGTGATGGGACCAGGCGCCACCGTCGGCGAGGAGCTCCAGGCCAACCCGGGGATCGACGGGATCGTATTCACGGGTTCCTTCGACGTGGGCTTCGAGCTCTTCCGGCGCTTCTCCACGCGGTTTCCGAAGCCCTGCATCGTGGAGATGGGGGGCAAGAACCCGGCCATCGTCACGGCCAGGGCGGACCTCGAGGAGGCGGCCGAGGGGATCATGCGCTCGGCCTTCGGGTTCGGCGGCCAGAAGTGCTCCGCGAACAGCCGCGTCTACGTGGAGCGGCCGGTCAGGGACGAGCTGGTCCGCCTGCTGGTCCAGAAGACCGAGAAGATCACGATCGGTGATCCGTTGGTGCGGGAGAACTGGCTCGGCCCGGTGATCGACGCGCGCGCCGTCGAGCGCCACCAGCAGGCCGTGGTTGAGGCACGCCGGGACGGCCGCGTCCACATCGGCGGTGAGCACCTCACGGAGGGCACGCTGGGGCACGGCTTCTACGTCGAGCCGACCGTCGTGGAGCTGCCCGTGACCCACCGGCTCTTGCGGGACGAGCTGTTCGTGCCACTTACCGCCGTCGCCGTGGTCGACTCCCTCGGCGAAGCGATCACGCTAGCCAACGAGAGTGCGTTCGGGCTTACGGCCGGCGTCTACAGCGAGGATCCCGCCGAGGTCGAGCAGTTTCTGGATGAGATCGAGGCGGGCGTGCTGTACGTGAACCGGCGCGCCGGCGCGACGACGGGCGCGTGGCCCGGCGTCCAGCCGTTCGGCGGCTGGAAGGGCTCCGGGAGCACCGGCAAGGCCGGCCTTTCGATGTACTACCCGGTCCAGTTCATGCGCGAGCAGAGCCACACCGTCGTCGACTGATGCCGCGCCGGGGACGCGCCGGGCCGCCGGGCGGCCCGCCATGGCAAGGGCGAAAGGACGCGCGCTCGTGCCGTGGTGCCCGCGTTTCGCGCGCCCGGCCCGGCTATACTCGCGGTATCCAGTCTGCATACTTTCTATGCGTTCAGGCTTCGGCGCGTGCCACGCGGACGGCGTGTCACGCGGACGAAGGCCCGCTCTCTCCCGGGAGGTGCACCATGAGCCAGGCGGCAGTCCGCGATGTCGAGTTGGCCGGCATGCCGGCCGACTCGGGCCCCGGGTTCGACGCGCCACATCTCGTGACCGAGCTTCCCGGCCCGAAGGCGCGAGCCCACATCGCCTTCGACGAGCGCTACACGTCGCCGTCGCTGCCGCGCGCCTACCCGATCGTGCCCATCCGGGGCCGGGGATCCGTGATCGAGGACATCGACGGGAACCGGTTCCTGGATTTCTGCGCCGGGATCGCGGTCAACGTCACCGGCCATGCCCACCCGCGGGTCGTGGCGGCAATCCAGCACCAGGCGTCGGAGTTGCTCCACTACAGTGCTTCGGATTTCTACCTGCCCATCTACGCGCACCTCGCGGCCGAGCTGGAGCGGATCGCGCCGATGCGCGGCCCGACCCGCGTCTTCCTGGGCAACTCCGGGACCGAGGTCGTGGAGGCGGCGATCAAGCTGGCCCGCTACGCGACCGGGCGCCAGTACATCGTGGGCTTCCTCGGCGGCTTCCACGGGCGCACGTACGGGAGCGTCAGCCTCACCGCCTCGAAGGCCAAGTACCACGCCCACTTCGGCCCGATGCTGCCCGGCATCTACCACGTGCCCTTCGGGTCGGCCGGCCTCGACGAGCTGGAGCAGCGCATCTTCCACCGCCTCGTGCCCGCCAACGAGGTGGCGGCGATCATCGTGGAGCCGATCCAGGGCGAAGGCGGGATCCAGGTCCCGGACCCCGAGTTCCTGCCGCGACTGCGCCGGATCTGCGACCAGCACGGGATCCTCCTCGTCGCGGACGAAGTCCAGAGCGGCATGGGCCGGACCGGGCTCATGTGGGCGATCCAGCACTGGGGAGTGGAGCCGGACGTCGTCCTGACCGCCAAGGGCCTTGCCTCCGGGATGCCGATCGGCGCGCTGATCGCCAGGGAGCACCTGATGACGTGGTCGGCCGGCGCGCACGGCTCGACCTTCGGCGGGAACCCGGTGAGCTGCGCGGCGGCGCTTGCCACGATCGCCCTGCTCGAGGAGGGCCTGATCGACAATGCGGCCGCTCGTGGCGAGCAGATGCTGGCCGCGCTCCGGCCGCTCGTGGCCGCGCACCCGGCGCATGTCCGAGACGTCCGCGGCAAGGGCCTCCTGATCGGCGTCCAGTTCGACTCCGGCGTCACGGCCGCGGCCGTTGAGCACGCGGCGTTCGAGCGCGGCCTGATGGTGCTCACGGCCGGGGACGACGTCATCCGGATGTCGCCGCCGCTCGTGATCACCCAGCAGGAGACGGCCTCCGGCTGTCGCATCTTCGCGGAGACCGTGGCCGCCGTCGCCGGCCGCTGAGGGCCGGGCGATGTCGAGCTCGAAGGTCGCCACGATGCGGGACGCCGTCGGCGCGCTCGTGCGCGACGGCGACACGGTCGCGATCGAGGGTTTTACGCACCTCATCAGCTTCGCGGCCGGGCACGAGATCATCCGGCAGCGCCGTCGCGACCTGGTGCTCGCGCGGATGACCCCGGACGTGATCTACGACCAGATGGTCGCGGCCGGCGTCGCGCGGAAGCTGATCTTCAGCTGGCTCGGGAACCCTGGCGTGGGCGGCCTGCACGCGATCCGGCGCGTCACGGAGGGCGCCGACACCTCCCTGGAGCTGGAGGAGTACAGCCACTTCGGCATGGTGGCCCGGTATGCGGCGGGGGCGGCGAACCTCCCCTTCATGCCGCTCCGCTCGTACTTCGAGACGGACCTGCCGGTGGCGAACCCGCTGATCCGGCTGATCGAGAGCCCCTACGGCGATGGCACGGTCTACGCCGTGCCGCCGCTGAAGCCGGACGTCACGGTGATCCACGCGCAGCGCGCAGACGCGGCCGGCAACACCCAGGTCTGGGGCCTCCTTGGCTGCCAGAAGGAAGCCGCGTTCGCCGCCGACCGCGTGATCGTGGTCGTGGAGGAGCTCGTCGATGAAGCCGTGATCCGGGCCGATCCGAACCGGACGATCGTGCCCGGGATCGTGGTGGACGCCGTGGTGGTCGAGCCGTGGGGCGCCCACCCGTCGTACGTCCAGGGCCGCTACGACCGCGACAACCGTTTCTACCGTGACTGGGACGCGATCAGCCGGGACCCCGCCGCCACGGACCAGTGGCTCCGCGACTGGGTCTACGACCTGGACGGCCGCGCGGCGTACGCGGAGAAGCTGGGCGACGAGCGACTCCGCGCGCTCCTGCCCAGCGGCCCCGCGCCATCCGGCGTCGTCGATTACGGGGAGTACCGCTGATGGCCGTCGAGCGCCCTGGCGGGGCAGGGGCGGCCGCGGCCTTCTCGAAGTCCGAGATGATGATCGTGGCCGCCGCCCGCGAGCTGGCCGGGCAACGGGTGTGCTTCGTCGGCGTCGGCCTCCCGAACATCGCGGTCAACCTGGCCAAGCGGACCGTGGCCCCGGACATGGAGCTCGTCTACGAGGCGGGCGTCTTCGGGGCCCGGCCGGCGCGCCTGCCGCTCTCGATCGGCGACCCGACCATCGTGACGGGCGCGACGGCCGTCACGAGCATGTGGGAGCTTTTCGCGTTCTACCTGCAGGGCGGCCTGATTGACGTCGGATTCCTGGGCGCCGCCCAGATCGACCGGTTCGGCAACATCAACACGACCGTGATCGGGGAGTACGCCCACCCGAAGACGCGGCTGCCGGGGTCCGGCGGGGCCTGCGAGATCGCGATCAACGCGCGCCAGATCTTCGTGATCATGCGCCAGTCCGCGCGCTCCTTCGTGGAGCGGATCGACTTCCGGACCTCGCCAGGGAACCTCGGAGGCGCCGAGAAGGCGGAGCGGATCCGGCGCGAGCAGGGCTGGCTGGGCCGCGGCCCGTCCGTCGTCGTCACGGACCTCGGGATCTGGCACTTCGACGAGACCGGCGAGATGCGGCTGGACTTCCTCCACCCGGGCGCGACCCTCGACGAGATCCGGGCGACGCTCGGCTGGGATCCGCACATCTCGCCCTCCCTCGCTCCGACACCCGTGCCCACGCCCGAGGAGCTCCGGCTCATCCGCGACGAGCTGGACCCGGAGGGCATGTACACGAAGTAGGGCAACCGGTGGCTGGATCCCGGCCGCCGCCGCACCGGCCGGCCCGCGGGCGCGACCCGGCCTCGCCCGAGCGGGCTCGGCTAGCCGGACGAGCTCGAGAGCACGTGCGTGGGCCGCACCACCATGACCGGGCAGCGGGCATGCCGGACGACGTGGTCGGAGACACTGCCCAGGAAGAGCCGCCCAACAGTGCCACGCTCGTGCGTTCCCACCACGATCAGGTCCGCGTGCTCCGCGGCGGCGGCCTCGACGATCGCCTCGCCGGCGTCACCGTCCCAGGTCAGGCCGACGGCGTTGGCGCCCCCGGCCCGCGCGCGCTGGACGATACCCTCGATTGCGAGCAGGCGACCGGATCGGACCTCGGGCGAGCCGGAGACCGCGGAGACCACCACGAGCCGGCAGCCCAACCGCGCGGCCAGCTCGATGGCCTGCTCCTCGGCCGCCTGGGACGCGCGCGACGCATCGGTCGCGAGGAGGATCGTCTCGATGTGCGCCATGGGCAAACCGTCCCGTGGGTGCTGCGCCGCGAACCGGCGCCTACGTCAGGAGCGGGGTCAGGTTCACCTTCGTCGGCGTGACGATGAGGGTGCTGACCATCCCGAACATCCCTTCGGTCCCCTCCACGTGCGGGAGGATGTGGCAGTGGAACGCCCACACGCCCGGCCGATCCACGTCGAGGATGACGTCGTAGCGTTCGCCGGGGTTGACGCCCAGTGTGTCGGCGTAGAACTCGGCGCTGCCGAGCCGGGCGCCGTCGCGCGCGACAACCCGCATCCGGTACCCGTGGAGGTGCCACGGGTGCATCATGATTCCTTCGTTCATGAAGCGGACCAGGACCTTCTCGCCCTTCGCCGCGACGATCGGCACGACCGCCGGGAAGCCGTGGCCGTTGATCGTGAACCCGCCGACGCTGTCGTTCGAGATCCAGGTGTACTCCTGTGTCACGCCGTACTTCTTCGCGTAGCTCTCGGCCGGGTCCTTCGGGTCCACGATGAAGGCGGCCAGGAGACCACGCCCGACCTGGTCGGTCGCGTTGTGGTGGGAGTGGTACATCAGCGAGCCGTGCGGCGTGGCCGTGAACTCGTACGTGAACGTCTCGCCCGGCGCAATCGGCTTCTGGGTGATGAACGGGACGCCGTCCTGGAAGAAATCCTCGAATGCGACGCCATGGAAGTGGACGCCGGTCGTCTCCTTGAGGTTGTTCGTGAAGATCGCCCGGACCTTGTCGCCCTCGGTCACGCGCAGCTGGGGGCCGGGCCAGATCTTGTTGTAGCCGAGCGCCTTCAGTGGCGCCTTCAGGGCGTCGATCTTGTGGTCGATCTCGTCAATGGTCAGCTCGAAGACCTTCACGCCGTTGACGATCTTCGGCCTGATCTCCTTGTTTCCCTGCGTCACCTGGGCGAACTCCGGGACGGCCGCGAGCTCCGGGTAGTTGTCCCCTGCTCCCAGGATGTCGGCCAGCTTCGCGAATGCCGCGTCGCCGTAGACGCCCTTGAGCGCGGGGGCGATCTTGCCGAGGTAGCGGCGCACCACCTGGCGGGCGTTGATGTCGTGCTCGCTCCAGCCGGGCGGCATGTTGGCGACCGGCGAGCTCGACGGGGCCGCGCTGGGGGCCGGCGTCGGTGACATGTTCATGCCCGCGGACGGCGACGGGGCGGCGCTCGCCGCGGCCGAGGCGCTCGCCGCGGCCGAGGCAGCCGGCGCGGGGCTGCCGCTCGGCAGTGGCCTGGATGTCGCGAACTCCCAGGCCTGGCTCGCGCCGGGCGTACAGGCGGCCACGGTGGCGGCCACCAGGCCGGTTCCTGCCAGCGCGGCGCCACGGAGGAACCCGCGGCGGGTCACCGCCGCATCGACGAGCCCTGCCGGCCCGCCTGCGTGGGTGACGGACTGGGACGTGGTCTGGGGATCCTGCGGCGTCACGGTATCCATGGGGCGGCATCGTACCCGCCCCGAGCGTGGGCTCGATGGGACCTTTGTCACAATCGGGCGGGTCCGAGGGGCAAAATATATGCGCATGCGCGCACGTTGCTGCCCCGGCGGGTTGGTTCGCCCGGACGCGGCCGACGCGGCCCATCCTGCCGGAGACGACGGTCCGGGGCCGACGCGGCCCACGCGGCCGCTTGACCGGCCGACGCGGCCCACGCGGGCGCTTGACCGGGCGACGCGGCCCGATGCCCATGCCGGCGCCCGTTGCGCAGGATGCACCAAATCGGGTGCGCGCCGGGTCTGGACCGACTCCGTCACGACCCCTGTCGATCCCAGGCCGGATTCGCTGCCTGTGACGCAACATTCGGGGCCGATGAGCCCAGGGATCCGTCTCGGCGGACCCGCCACGACCCCGCACACGTGGTTTGCCGGCCCGACACCGGCGGTTGGTTGCAGGCTCCGCAACAGGAGCTGGGGCGACGTACCGCACCGGGGTCGACGCTGGTCCAGGCTTCAAGCCCACGGCGGGCAGGTCGATTCTTCCATCGATGGAAGGCCGCCCGTCCCTGGACCCGACCAACGCGGGCGCCCCGCCCCGGGCGACACGGCCCCGGGCGACACCGCCCGTCCCCGGACCCGACCAACGCGGGCGCCCCCCCGGGCGACACCCCCCCGGGCGACACCGCCCCGGGCG
>JANXWH010000084.1 GCA_025351245.1 Chloroflexota bacterium
TGATGAGTCGATTGGACATGGGGAGCGTTTCGAGGCGGTGAAGGCCGTAGTTCATTGCTGCGACGTGGTTCACCACCTCGCCAACGTCCCCCGGCAGCTGCCTTCGATTGGCGTGGAGCTCGTAGGCCAGCACGTCGTCCAGCGTGCTCTGCGTCCCTTCGATCTGGGAGCTGAGGACGGCCTCCCGCCGGACGTACATCGCCACGAACAGATCCGGATTCGGAAGGCTGAAACCGACTTCGTCGAGTCGACCGATTGCCGGGTCGGCGGACGAGAAGAGGCACAAGTCGTCTCGGCTTGAGAGGTTCCGCTCCGGTCAGACGACGTCGCGCCGAGCGAATAGCCTATGCATGCATGTCTTCACCACGTCTCACGGCACCAGGCGTACGCTTCCCCCTTGTCGGCGCTGTTTCTGACACGGTCCTGGGTTGGGGAGCGTGTCTTGCGCTGGCCGCCTGGGTCCTGTGGGCGCCGCTGGCGTCGATCGGCGGGATCCCCGGCCACCTGGGTTGGCTGGGGGTCGTTGGCGCCGCCTGCGTCGGATTGGCGTTCGGGGCGTACACCAGCGGCACCAGAGCGATCTTCGTCCTCGGAGCCGCCGTCATGGGGGCGGGGCTGGTCGTGTACGTCATGCCAGATGTGCTTACGCACGTACGGTTTGTTTCGAGGCAGGGTGCCGTGCGGCTGTGCGTCGTGAGCGCTCTCGTCGTCCTGGCCAGCATCGCGATCGCACGCCGACGGCAGGTCGGCGTGCGACCTGCCGAACTCCTCGTGGTGGGCGTGGTGACGACCTTCCTGATGAACGACTGGACCGTCCTTCACAGCCACCTGATGCGCGACCTGAGGCTCTACCTAGTCGCCGGAGACAGCTTCCTCCACGGCCAGCAACCCTACATTACCGAGGTCGTGCGCAGCTTCTCGGGGGACGAAACCCAGCTGCCGTTCCTGTATCCGCCCTTCACGTTGCCGTTCTTTGCGATCCTCTCGCAACTGCCCCAGGGTCTCGTCATCATGGGCTGGCTCTCCCTCAGCGTGGCCGGTTCCGTGGCCGCGCTGCGTTGGCTGGGCGTCCGCTGGGCGTGGGTCCCTCTCCTCCTGCTCTGGCCGCCGTTCTTCGAGGGGATGGCCGTCGGGAACGTCGCGGTCCTGACGTTCGTCCTGTTTGTCGCGGGGCCGCGGTTGACCTGGGCCCTGCCCTTGATGGCCTTCTTCAAGCTGCAATCGGCGGTACCGTCGCTGTGGCTGGTCCGCGAGCGCCGCTGGTCGAGCCTCGCAATTGGCCTCGCCCTCGCCGGGGGGACCGTCCTGGCGACCCTGCCGATCGTCGGCATTGCGACCTGGAGCGACTGGCTGCATGGTCTGCTGCTCTTCCAGCAGTCGCAGGCCCAGCTGCATTTCCTGTACGGCTTCGCCCTTCCGCGCTATATCCCCTACAGCGCCTTCCTGATCTTGTCGGTGGTGGCCGTGGCCGCCGCCGCGATCTCCGGGCGCGGTCTCGCGGGGCTCGCTCGCCTCGGGATCGCGTCGGTTGTGGCCTCGCCGTCGCTCTACCGGCACGGCTTCCTGGTGACGCTCCCGGGTCTGCTCGGGAACTCTGAACTGCTCCTCTGGCTGACCCTGGGCTTGAGTGGGTCCGTGATCGGGTGGTGGCTGATGATCGCCGTCGCCGCGGTCGGGACACTCTTCTTCGGCCCTCCGGGCGCTCGTGCGGCACACACCGTCCATCCCCTTGGCGCGAGCGGCACTCCGTGGTCGGCGAGCCCGCGCGGCACGCTCACGGCACCGGGCGACGGGCGGTCAGCTTTGGCGAGCGCCGAAGCCGCAGCCGGTGGAGGAGGAACCGGGCAACCACCCGCAGGATCGACAGCCAGCAGATGACGCTCCGTACGAACCCGACGGAGCTCGCCTCCTCGAAGTAGCGGGTCGGCACGGCGATCTCGCCGATCGACAGCCCGCCGACGGCGACCACGCGAGCGATCAGCTCCTGGTCGAACACGAAATCGTCGCTGTTGCGATGGAACGGGATCGGCTCAAGCAGCTGCCGGCTGTACGCCCGCAGGCCCGTGGTGCCCGGCCACGTGGAGCCCGAGCACCTGACTCTCGACGATTCGAATCGGCGGGCATCGGTGCGTCCGCAACGGCGTCCACTCGGCGGCCCGTGACGGCTCGTGAACTGTTTGCACGGCGAGGATACCCGGGCAGCGGCTCTGCGGTTCCCCGTTGCCGTCGGGATCCCCGAAGGCCCGCCGCGGAGCGCCCCCCGTATACTCCGCGGGATGCCAGATGCGCGCGACCGCCGTGCCCTTTTCGTCGTGCTGGCCGCAGTCTTCGTCGCGTCGGTCGCGGTCGCCGCGTACGTGATCCGCCCATGGATCGCGGCGCCGCTTGCGTTCGATACGGCGGCTTCGGTCCTCCATTTCGACCGGATCGTGAGCGGGCGCCACCTCGAGCAGGCTCTCTCGACGACCCCGAAGCCGCTCCTCACGCTCCTGTATGGCGTCATCTATGCGGCCACCGGCGATTGGCGAGCGATCTCGCTCGCTGCGCTCGGGGCCTGGGGCTTGTGCGTCGCGTCCGCCGCTCTACTCACCTGGCGGCTCGGCGGCGCGGTCGCCGCGGTATTCGGCGTGGTGAGTCTCCTCCTCTCGTCGCGGCTGCTGCTGGAGACTGCCTGGGCGCTCGGAAGTGTGTGGGCCCTGCTCCTGTGGATCGTCGCCGGCCTGGCCGTCACGGCTCGGCGACCGTGCTGGGGCATCGCCGGCGCCGCCCTCGGACTGGCAGCCCTTGCTCGACTCGAGACGTTCCTCGTGATCGGGGTCGCACTCGCGGTGTTGGCCGTGATGCGCTTCGGCCCGAAGCGGTGGAGGCGACCTGTGCCCGGTCATGCCTGGCGGATCTCGATCGGGCTCCTGGCCCTGCCGATCATGTGCCTCCACGATGTCCTCCTGACGGGTGATCCCTTCTTCTGGACGTCGGTCGCCTCGCGCTATTCGGCGGCAGCGGAGAGTTCCGGGTCGCTCCCCAGCCTCGGGGCGGTCGCACACGAGCTGGCCGCGCTGGCTTTGGGACAGGCAGCGGTCACCATCCTTGCCGTCGTCGGCCTGGGGGCGCTGGCGGCTCGCGCCCGCTGGGCGATCTTCGTCGGCGTGATGGCACTCGGACCGGGAATGGCTCTGTTCCTCCTCTTGCTGGCGGCGCGCCACACCTTCGTGGACCCGCGATACCTGGTGCCAATCTCCATCGCGATGATCTTCGCCGCGGCGATCGGGCTTAGCGCCGTTCGGGTCCCGGATCTCGCGCCGCTCCTCGGCGGTCGGCTCCGAGACCTCGGCGAGAGACCAGCCCGCGGTCGACCCACGGCGTGGATGGGCATTGTGAGCCTGGCTGTGGCGGCGATCGCGATCGTCGGCTCGCCCACGATCGGCCCGCTCGACCGATCGGTCCGGGCGACGATCGCCTCCGCGCGCCATCTGGCTCGAACCGCGGACCTGTCGCTGCCCGAGATCCGGGCCGCGCTGGCCGACCCAGCTGCGGCCGAATCGCCTTTCGGTGGGTCGGCGTCCAGCGTCCGCCCATCGGCCAACCAGGTGATCGTTCCGGTTCCGGTCCGACCCCGGGTCGTCGTGGACCTCGATCTGTCGCTTACGCAGGTCGGGTCCTACCGGGACCCACGGACGTGGGCCGCCGGCGCCCCGAAGACGGGGCAGATGATCCTCATCGACGTCGACCCATCGGCGCCATCCGAAGCATCGGCCGAGTTCCGGCTGTCGGGGCCTGCGACAGTCGCCGGGGTGCGGATGGTCCCCCTGCTCTCCGACCAGGCCGACGGAGCATGGCTCCTGCAGGTCGCCGCGCCCTGACCTCGACGACCGGCCCCGAAGACCCGCCAATCGGGCCCCGACGTCTCCCCCGCGGGCGTCGCCCGTCGATCGCTCACGCGTGCGCCGCGTACGCGACGTGCGCCGCGTTCGCGGCGGCGGCGGCGGCGGCGGCGGCGTGGAGACACTGCACCCGGACTACCTGTCGGCAGGTCCGGCGTTCAAGTTCGCTGCCGAGGTCGCAGCGCTGCTGGTCGCGGGCGCAGCCGGCGGCCCACCGGAGCGTCGCGCACGGTCGTGACGACCCGCGGCGAGCCCGGGTCGCTCAGC
>JANXWH010000116.1 GCA_025351245.1 Chloroflexota bacterium
CCGGCCGCTCGCGGCCGGCCGAGGCTGATGGACATCGTCGCGCGAACGCCGCGCCGGATCCTGCTTGTTGGCGGGGGCGGTCGCGAGCACGCGCTGGCGGTCCGGCTTGCCGGCGAGCCCGGGGTCGCGGCCGTCGTCGCCCTTCCCGGCAGCGATGCGATCGCGGGCGTGCCTGGCGTCTCCATCGTCCCGGGCGACCCGCTTGACGCGTCCGTGGTCGTGGCTGCCGCCCGGGCGGCTCGCGTGGACCTCGCCGTGATCGGCCCGGAGGCGCCGCTCGCCGCGGGGGTCGCGGACGCGCTCGTGGCCGCGGGGATCCCGACCTTCGGCCCGACCGCGGCTGCGGCGCGGATCGAGAGCTCGAAGGCGTTCTGCCACGCGATCGCGGACGCGGCCGGCGTGCGGATGGCGCGCGCCGGCGCCTTCGCCGCGCCCGGCCCGGCGCTCGCGTTCGCGGCGGAGCTCAGCGCCGGCGGGCGCGGAATCGTGATCAAGGCGGATGGCCTGGCCGCGGGCAAGGGCGTCACGGTCTGCGACACGCTCGACGAGGCAGCGTTGGCCGTTGGCGCGATCTTCGTCGGCGCGCCTGCCGAGGCGGCCGACGCTCCCAGGGTCGTCGTCGAGGAGCGCCTCCGCGGGCCGGAGGCCAGCGTGATCGTGCTAGCGGATGAAACCGCGGCGCTCGCCCTGCCGGCCGCCCGCGACCACAAACGCCTTCGTGACGGCGACGCCGGGCCGAACACCGGCGGGATGGGCGCGTACAGTCCGCTGCCGGACCTCCCGGACGCGAAGGTGGCCCAGATCGTGGCGGCGTTCCACGTGCCGCTCCTCGCCGAGCTGGCCCGCCGCGGAACGCCGTTCCGGGGCGCCCTCTTTGCCGGCCTCATCCTCGCCGAGGACGGCCCGGCGCTCCTCGAGTGCAACGCGCGGCTCGGCGACCCGGAGGCGCAGGTGATGCTGCCGCGCCTCGCCACCCCGCTGGCGCCGCTGCTCCTGGCCGCGGCGCAGGGCCGCCTGGGCGCGGCCGCCTCGGACGCCGGGATCACGGGCTCCCTCCTGCCCGCCACCCCGGACGCGGCGGTGGGCATCGTGCTCGCGGCTGCCGGCTACCCGGACGCGCCCCGGGCCGGCGATGCGATCGCCGGGTTGCCGCAGGCGGAAGCCGGCGGCGGTCTCGTGTTTCACGCTGGCACGGCTCGCGACGCCGCCGGGGCGTGGCGGGTCCGCGGTGGGCGCGTCCTGACCGTGGTCGGCCGCGGCCCGGACCTTGCGGCCGCGCGGGCAGCCGCGGAGCGCGCCGCCGACGCGGTCACGTTCGCCGGCCTCCAGCGCCGGCATGACATCGCGGCGGGGACTGGCCGGTGATCCGCCGCTACACTCGCCCCGAGATGGGCGCGGTCTGGTCGGAGGAGGCCCGCTTCGCGGCCATGCTCCGCGTGGAGCTGGCAGTGGCGAAGGCACAGGTCGTGCGCGGCATGGTGCCGGGCGAGGCTCACGCGGCGATCGCGAGGCGCGCCCGGGTGGACGTGGATCGGATCGCCGAGATCGAGAAGACCACCGACCACGACGTGATCGCGTTCGTGAGCCAGGTCGCGGAATCGGTCGGCCCGGAGGGTCGCTTCCTCCATCTTGGCCTGACGAGCAGCGACGTCGTCGACACCGGGCTGGCGCTCCAGCTCCGCGCTGCCGGCGATCTCCTCCTGGGCGGCGCGGATGCGCTCCTCGCCGCGCTGGTGGCTCGTGCCCGGTCCGAGGCCGACACGGTCATGATGGGCCGGACCCACTCGGTCCATGCGGAGCCCACCACGCTGGGGCTCAAGCTGGCGGGTTGGGCGTTCGAGGTCGCCCGCGACCGCGCTCGCCTCGCCCGCGCTTTCGACGACATGGCGACCGGCAAGATCTCCGGTCCCGTCGGCACGTACAGCCTGCTCGCCCCAGACCTCGAGGCAGAGGTCCTCGCCGATCTCGGGCTCGACGCCGACCCGGTGAGCACCCAGATCGTCCAGCGCGACCGGCACGCCGCGGTCGTAGCCGCGATCGCGATCACCGGCGGTTCCCTTGAGCGCTTCGCCACCGAGGTCCGCAACCTCCAGCACACCGAGATCGGGGAGCTGATGGAGCCGTTCCGGTCCGGGCAGAAGGGCAGCTCCGCGATGCCCCACAAGCGCAACCCGATCACGTGCGAGCGCATCAGCGGGCTCGCGCGGGTGCTGCGCGGCAACGCCGTCGCCGGCTTCGAAAACGTGCCGCTGTGGCACGAGCGCGACATCTCGCACTCGTCGGTGGAGCGCATCGTGCTGCCGGACTCGGCCCAGCTGGCCCACTACTCGCTGCGCCGCCTGGCCCGGCTGCTGTCGGGGCT
>JANXWH010000195.1 GCA_025351245.1 Chloroflexota bacterium
TTCAATCCGATGAAGCGAAATCGAGGCGGCGAGCAGGACCTGGACCACATCATCGCGGCGGCGATGCGCGGGATGGACCGGGCCGTCCTCGAGTACCCGATCAAGCCCGGCCTGATCCTCTGCCTGGACCGCGCGTTCCCGTACCAGCTGAACGAGATCATCGCGGAGAAGGCAATCAGCGGACGCGACCGGGGGATCGTCGGCATCGACATCGCGGGCCCGGAGTCGTCCGGCTTCCAGGCGAAGGAGTACCGCCGGCTCTTCCAGCGGGTGCGGCGGCATCACCTGGGGATCACCGTCCACACGGGCGAGTCGGGCCCCGTGGAGGAGATCTCGGACGTCATCGAGGAGCTGGAGCCGGACCGGATCGGCCACGGCGTCAAGGCCGCCTACGACCCCCGGACGATGGGCATGATCCGCGAGCGCGGGATCGTCCTGGAGGTCTGTCCGACGTCGAACCTGAACACCCGGGTGGTCTCAGGCTGGGATGAGTTCCGATGGATCTTCGACACCTTCCGGCGTAACCAGATCCGTTTCACGATCAACACGGACGGCCCGGAGATGCTCAAGACGTACATCCGCGACGAGCTCGCGATGCTGGGTCGGCTGGGGATCCTCAGCCTCGAGGAGCAGGAGGAGGTCGCCCGGACGGCCATGCAGGCGTCGTTCGTGCCAAACGTGAGCGATGTGCCGCTGCCGCGCCTGGAGCCGGCGACCCGCGTCGCGGTGGAGCGGGAAGAGGCGTAGCCGGTCAGGCCTCGCGGGCCTCGATCCGGTAGGTGCAGGAGCGGTCGCCCGCGGCGATGTGCAGGACGCGGGTCACGCGCGCCTGCAGGACTTCCTCGAACAGCTGGATCTCGGCGCGACAGGCGGCCGGGTGGCCCGCGGCCGCGCCAAGGATCGCGCAGTTCGCCTCGCGGAGCTCAAGCGGCCCGTCAATCCCGTCGGGCAGCGTGGCGCGGCAGAGGTAGCCGGACTCGTCCTGGATGACGGCAAGCTCCCGGACGCGCTCGGCGAGCGAGGGAGACGGCCCCAGCGCCTCCGCGAAGCGGGCCCGGATCCGCTCCCCGAGGAGCCGCCGACGCGCCCGGAAGACCTCTTCCACGAGCTCGTCGCCGCCCACCGCGGCGATCGACTCCAGGAGGGTCGTGGCGAGCCCACCATAATTGGCGGGAAGGCTGTGCTGCGCTTCTGCTGTCACGTCATACAGGTGGCGTGGCCGGCCCACGCCATGGCGGATTGCCTGGCGGACGACCGAGCCGCACGACTCGAGCCAGCGCAGGCGCTGCAGGACGCTGGCACGGCTGGCACCGACGCGGGCCGCGAGCCGGTCCGGCGCGCTGGCGCCCATGTCGCGCAGGGCGACGAGGATCGCCCGGTCCAGGCCGTCGTGGGCGGCCTGCGCTGCGGTCCGCGGAGCTTCAATCGCGGCCGGCTGGCCGGTCGGGTCGATCATGCCCGAAAGGCTAGCACCGGACCCGAATCGGAGCCGTCAACCGCCCACCGCGGCTCGCTTCAGCGCGGTCCGAAGCGCGTCCTTGAAGGTCGGCGTCCACGGCCCGTTGCCGGCCAGCACGTATGGCGGTTCGTCGACCGACCCGAAGGCGGCCGCATCCGTCACGTAGGAGCGGGCGCAGGCGTCCACCGCCGGCCGCAACTCGCCGTAGACCGCCTGGTTCTTGAACGCGTACAGGTAGATGCGAACCGGGGTCGTCTGGTCGCCGCCGCGGGCGTCGAAGCCGATGGCCGTGCGCGAGAGGCGCTGGTCGTCGCAGCCAGCGTCGCCGCTCACGACGCGGTTCACGTCGATGCCCACGTTCGCCAGCTCCGCCACGATCCCGGCGAAGTCGGTGGGAGTGGCCGGCGCCGTCGTCGGCGTGAAGGCGCTGCAGGCGGTTGCCACGAGCCCCAGGGACGCGGCGAGCAGGACGACCCGGGCACGACCGGCGGCGCGGGGAGGCATGCCGGGAGGCTAGCACGTGCCCGAACGGTCCGGGGCGGTACACTCTCGACGGCGCCCAGCCGCGGCCGCGACGCTTCGTCCGGCCGGGTGCGCCGCCCCGGTTCCAGCCCGGTCTCCAGGAGGTCGAGTGCCCGAGATCCGCGCGTTCCGCGCCCTGCGCTACAACCCCGACGCAGTGCCGGACCTCGCCCGCGTCGTCGCGCCGCCATATGACGTGATCTCGCCCGCGCAGCGGGCGATCCTCGCCGCGCGCGATCCGCGCAACGTGGTCGCCATCGACCTGCCGGTGGACCTTCCCGGCACTGCGGACCCCGACGACAAGTACCGCGCCGCGGCGCGAACGTTCGTCGGCTGGCGGTCGGACGGGACGCTCTCCAAGGATCCGCGGCCGGCGCTCTACGTGTACGAGCAGGCCTACACGCTCCCCGGATCCGTGGTGCGCCGCGTCCAGCGCGGCTTCTACGCGCGGGTGAAGCTGGAGGCCTTTGGGCCCGGCTCGGGGATCCTGCCGCACGAGCGGACGCTCAGCGGGCCGCGCGAGGATCGCCACAAGCTCATGCGGGCATCCGGCGCGAACTTCTCCGGGGGGATGGGGCTCTACGCGGACGCCTCCGGCGACGCAGCGCGACTCCTGGCCGACGCGACGGCGGGGAACGCGATCGCTGACGTGATCGACGACGACGGCGTCCGGCACCGACTCTGGATGCTTCCCGACGACGGGCCGACGGCGGCCGCGGTCACGACGCTTCGGGAGGCCGCCGGGCGGGCTCCGATCACGATCGCGGACGGACACCACCGGTACGAGACGGCGCTGCGCTACCGCGACGAGCGGCAGCTGACCAGCTCGCACGAAGAGGATCCCGCGTTCGACTACGTGCTCATGCTGCTGCTCGAGGCGGGCGCCGGATCCCTGGCCGTCCTCCCGACACACCGCGTGGCCCGTAGCGTCGCAGACAACGCCGACCTCCTGACGGCGGCGCATTCGCTCTTCGAAGTCGAGCCCGCGGATGCCGCGACCCTTGCCCGGGAATTCGGGCCTGCCGCGCGGGCGCCGGGTGGCGCCGGCCGGTTCGGGCTCTGGACGCGGGCCGGCGGCGCCATCCTCACCGCCCGGCGCGAGGCCTTCGGCGCGTTCCTGCCGGCAGGCGGCGATGCGCTTCGCCGGCTGGACGTGGCCCTCCTGGCGGCGGCGCTCGAGCAGCTCACTGGGATCGACCGGGCAGCGATCGCCTCCGGTGGACGCGTCGCGTACACGAAGTCCGCGGCCGAGGCGATGGCCTGGGTGGACGGGGCGGTCGACGGTGCGGACGCGGCCTTCCTCCTGGAGCCGACTCCGGTCGCGGAGATCGTCGCGGTTGCGGCCGCGGGCGACGTGATGCCCCAGAAGTCGACCTACTTCTACCCCAAGCCGCTGACTGGCTTCGTCATCAACCCGCTCGAGTGGTAGGCGAAGAGATGCTCGACGACCCCCTGGACCGAGACGATACGCGACCCTCCCCGGCCGAGCCCGGAGGCGGTCCCGGCGGACCTGGCGGCAACGGAGGCAACGGCGGCGGGCGGCCGGTCCGCAAGGACGAGATCGAGCTGGACGAGCGCGGGCTCTACATCGAGTCGTGGCTGCCGGAGCGTCGCTCGCGAAGACGGCCCCTCCTGTTCGTGCACGGCGAGCTGACGGGGTCCTGGCTCTGGGAGCGCTGGCTCCGCTCCTTCGCGGGCCGCGGCTGGGAGGGTCACGCCCTCAACCTGCGGAACCACTACTGGTCGAAGACGGCGGATCCCGCAACCCTCTCGTTCGACACGTACCTGGACGACGTGGTCGCGGGAATCGAGCGGCTCGGCCCGGACCCGGTGGTCATCGGGCACGGCATGGGTGGCCTGCTCGTCCTGAAGGCCGCGGCCGAGCGCGCAGGCGTGGCGGGCCTGGTCCTGGTGGACGCCGAGCTTCCCGCGGATCTGCGGCCCCCGGTCAAGCCGCACGTCGTCCGCGACGTGCCCGTCGCCTACGGCCGCGCTGTCCTCGGCTGGGAGACGCTGCCGGAGAAGCTCCTGCGCGAGAACCGCGACCTCACGCTCGACGACGTCCTGCGGGTTCAGCACCTCCTGGGCCAGAAGCCACGTGAATCCGGACGCGCGCGCGCCGACATGCTGGCGGGCGTACCGGTGGCGCGGGCGCTCCTGGAGAACGTGCCGTGCCTCGTGATCGGCTCCGGGCTCGACGGATCGGCGGCCGCCGTCGCCGCTGAGCGGCTGGCGAGTTGGCTGGGCGCCGAGCACGAGCAGTACGGCGCCCATTCTCATTACGGCCTGGTGCTGGGGACCGAGAGCCACCGCCCGGTCGCCGACCGGGTCAGGGCCTTCCTGGAGACGCATCACCTGTAGCGGCGACCGCGCGCCGGCGGGCCGTTCGGCTCGCGGCCCCAAGCTCGCGGCGCGCCGAGCGTGCACCGGGTGAGCTCTCCGACCGCCGGCGATCCGGCCAGGAGCCGTATTGCGTCGCGGGATGCGCCGCGCGACCGCTCAGCGGTTGTTCCGGTCACCGGGTGCACGCCGAGGCCGGACCGGGCGTCCTCGCCGGTCGCAGTGGTCACCGGGTGCACAGGCCCCGTGCCCCGGGCGGGCCCCGTGCCCCGAGCGGGCTCCGTGCCCCGGGCGGGCCCGGCCGGGTTTGCCAACGCGACGGCGGCTCTGGTAGCATCGTGCTCCGGTCGGGGCTCTGATGGGTCCGTGCGGGCCGCCCTGCCGCATTCGTCTAGAGGCCCAGGACGCCGCCCTCTCAAGGCGGAGATCACCGGTTCGAATCCGGTATGCGGTACCAACCGAATATCCCGACGCCCCCGGTCCGCGCCCCGGGGGCGTTACCCTTTCGGCGACCACGGTCGGCGCCCCGTCAACTGCCCAGGAGGAGCGATGGAGCCCACGGCGCCGCGCCGGCTGGTGATCCTGACCGAGGGCGGGTTCGGCCCCCACCATGCCAAGACCGCGTGGGGCGTCATCCGCTACGGTCGCGACGAGATCGTGGCCATCCTCGACTCGACCATCGCGGGGCGCAACGCGGGCGAGTGGCTGCCCGGCCATGACATCCCGGCCGTGGCCACGCTCGATGAGGCGCTCGCGATCCCCGGCCGGCCACGCCCGGACACGCTCCTCGTGGGCATCGCGCCGACCGGCGGCCTCCTCCCGGACGCGTGGCGCACCATCCTCCTCGAGGCGATCCGCGCGGGCCTGGAGCTCCATTCCGGGCTCCACACCCTCCTCGGCGATGACCCGGAGATCGCGGCCGCCGCGGCAGGGGCCGGCGTCCGGATCGTGGACTACCGTCGCGCGCCGGACCGGATGGAGTGCGCAGTCGGCAGGCGGCACCTGCCGGGCCGGCGCGTGATCCTCACCGTTGGCACCGACTGCGCGATCGGCAAGATGTCCGTCGCGCTGGAGCTCCGCCGGGCCGCCATCGCCGCCGGCGATCGGGCCGTCTTCGTGCCGACCGGCCAGACGGGCATGATGATCGACGGCTGGGGCGTCGCGGTGGATCGCGTCATCAGTGACTTCCTCAACGGGACCGTCGAGTGGCTCGTGGAGCAGGGCGAGGGGATGGGGGAGTGGATCCTGGTCGAGGGCCAGGGCTCGCTGGATCACCCCGCGTACAGCTCCGTGACGCTGGGCCTGATCCACGGCGCGACGCCGCACGCGATGGTGCTGGTCCACAAGGTGGGCCTTGCGGCCCACGACTTCGACCACCTGCCGGACCGATCCTTCCCGATCGCGCCGCTCCGCCCGTTCATCGAGCTGCACGAGCGGATCGCCGGGACCGTGGCGCCGTCGAAGGTGGTCGCGGTCGCCGTCAACACGTCGCTCATCGCCGACGATGTGGCGGCTCGGCGGGCGATCGCCGCAGTCGCCGCGGAGACGGGGCTCCCGGCCGACGACCCGGTCCGCTTCGGGGCGGCCCCGCTCTGGCCGTTGATTCGCGCGGCCGTGGACGCGCTTCCCTGGGTTTCGGAGGCATACGCATGAATACCGGCTGGGACCTCCGGGTCGAGACGCTCCGCCTCCCGTTCCGGGATCCGCTCGTGATCGCCCGGTATGCGCCCGGCGAGGGCTACGCCGGCACGAGCGTCGTGGTGGAGCTGCGCTCGCCGGCGTTGCCGGGTCTCGTCGGCGTCGGTGAGGGCTGCCCGGACACGTACTACGGCGAGACCGCGGCGACCATCGCGGTCGTCATGGACCTGCTTCTGGGCGCCGTGCCACCCGAAGCGCTCGATCTCGACGGCGGCGTCGACGCCGCGCGGGCCGCGCTGATCGCGATCGGCGCCGCGTTCGACGACGCGATTCGCGGGAACGGGGCGGCCAAGTGCGCGCTCGACATCGCCCTGCACGACCTGGCGGGCAAGGCCCTGGGGCTGCCGATCCACCGGCTGCTGGGTCTCTCGGCGGAGATCCCGCCGACCGACTTCACGCTCGGACTCGACGAGGCGGCGGTCGTCGCGGAACGGGCGCGCCGCAGCGCCCATTTTCCGGCCCTGAAGATCAAGATGGGCGGGCCGCACGACCTCGCCACGCTGGAGGCCGTTCGCGCTGTCTACGACGGTCCGATCCGGGTCGACGCCAACCTCGGCTGGACGCCCGAGAGCGCCACCACGATCCTCCCGGAGCTGGTCCGGCTGGGCGTCGAGCTGATCGAGCAGCCGTTCCCGGCGCGGCGGTATGCGTGGCTCCGCGACTTCCAGGGCATCTCGCCGCTCCCGATCGTTGCCGATGAGTCGGCCGTGACCATCGAGGACCTCGACGCCCTCGTCGGCGTCGTCGACGGCGTCAACGTGAAGCTCGCCAAGTGCGGCGGCGTGGGCCCCGCGGCACGCATGCTGACGCGCGCCCGGGAGCTGGGCTTCAGGACGTTCCTGGGATGCATGGAGGAGACGTCGGTGGGGATCGCCGCGTCCGCGGCCGTCGCGAGCCTCGCGGAGTGGCTCGACCTGGACGGCTGCCTGCTCCTGGCCGACGACCCGTTCACGGGCCTGGAGCTGGGCGCCGATTGTCGGTGGCGCCTGACCGACGCGCCGGGTCACGGGGTGACGCGCCGGGCCTGACCGGGGACGCGGACCGTCGGTGTCGACGGGTCGGGCGCAGGCCGTCGGGACAGGCAGCGTGTCGGGCGCCGGCCCCGGCTGTCCACCCGCCCGCGCCGGGTCGTCCACCGAACGCCTGTTCCTGTGGACAAGTAAGGGGCGCAGTTGGTGGACAAGGCCCTTCCGCCGGCCACCCCCTGGCGGGTAGGATTCCGGGGTTGCCGGATGAGGGAGCTGACGGCGACACCACCGGGGCGCGAGACGCCCCGAACGCGCGGCCGAACCGCACGAACTCGCGGGGGCTGCGCTCGCCACCTTGGCCACGCCCTGATTCGCGCTGCCCGGCGGAGGACCGCTGCCCGGCGGAGGAGAGTGTAGATCGATGGACCCGTGTATCCGTGTGCCCGGAACGCTCGCCCGGGAGGCCTCCGAGTTCGTCCGCTTCTGTCGTGATCGGAGGCGCGTCGGCTGGCCGGAGCTCTACGACGAGATGTGGGCCGTGGCCAGTCGTCGGCTCTTCCGAGGGTACGGGTTCGCCGAGCTCGGGGAGCTCGGGATCGGGTTCAGCCTCTTCGAGACGATGCGGCTCGCAGCGATCGTGGCGACGGTCATCGCGGACGAGCCCCAGGTGGCGCGGCGCGGAGCGTCGACCGCCCGACGCGGAGTGGCGGTCGTGGCGACCCTCGATGAGGTGGCGCCGGCGACGGTCTGAGGCGGGGACGGGGTCGCCGGCCGGCCGCGGCCGCTGACCCGCGAGCGCGCTTCAGGCGCGGATGGCTCGCCGCGACATCTCGCTTTCGATCTGGCGCTCTGCCTCCACGTACGTGTCGATCTCCTCGCGCAGCCTGTTCGCCTCCGGGGTATAGAGGTGGACCTGCTGCTGGAGGACGTAGCTGAGTCGGCGGCTCGTCATGCGGACGTGGTCCAGGTTCTTCATCAGGACGAGCGGGTCCATCGAGGCGAGATCGTCCGGGTGGAACATGGCCTTCATGGCCGGAGTGTAGCGGAGGCTCAGTCGCGCAGTCCTTCCCAGCGGACTGGCAGCCGGGCGCCGGCGAGGGCGCGTCGTCGGCCGACCTCGGTGCTACCCATGACGAGGATTCGATCCGTCTTCGTGGCCTGCCCCGCCAGGTCGCCCCACAGCTTCGTCATCTTGCGTGGCGCCGCGACCGGGTCCAGGACGATCCCGGCCAGCCGGTAGCCCTCCGGCTCGGCAGCGGCCTCCCACGCGGCGTCGGCCAGGCCCACGCCATCCCCGATTCGCTTGCCCCGATCCGCCTCGACGTCGCCGATGACGAGGACGACGACGGCGTCGTCCGCGAGCGCGGGTCGCAAGCTCGCCAGGGCCTCACGCAGGAAGATGAGGTAGGGCTCGCGGCGGTGCGCGTCGTCGAGGGTCCGGTCGATCTCCGCGGCGCTGAAGCCCAGGAACCAGGCACGCAGCCAGTTGTAGTAGCCGTACTTGAGGACGCGGAGATACGGCGGCGAGGTCACGACGAGCCGCGCACGATCTGGAAGCGCGCGCTCGCGCAGGGCAGCCCGCATCCTGGGTCCCGCGTCGCGCGCGTCGCCGAGGAGCGCCAGGCCGCGGATCGCCGGGCGGCCGTCGCGGTCCAGGCGCCCCAGCTTCGCGCCAAGGCAGGCGAAGACATCCCGTTCGGGCGCCACGAACGCGGTCCGCCTGGCAAAGTCCCGCACATAGCGCGGCGCCATGCTGAACGTGTTCGGCATCAGCTCGGAGAGGTAGCTCCGGCTCTTCCCGTGGAGGATCCCGGTCACGGACGCAGCCAGGAACCGGTCCGTCCGATCCGCGAGGTCAAGGCGGCTCCGAACGAACAGGAGCTGGCCCAGCGTGCGCGGGTGATAGGCGAGCGCGACCTCGAGGGGGACCGGCTCGTCGCCGTCGCGAACCGACGCGCCAGACCCCGCCGCGGGGACCGCGAATCCGAGGACGGGCACCGCGTGGCCGCCGCCGTTGGTTGCGGGCCCTCCCTCCGCGAGGGCCCGGCCCGCGGCCAGGGCCAGCCCGTCGCCGAGGGCTTCCCATCCGGATGCCTCGAACGACCAGTCGATCCGGAGCCGTGCGAGGCGCGCAGCTGCCTCGCCGGCCGTCGGCGGGTCAACCTTCGCCGCGGTGAGGACGTGGGCGAACGGGTTGAGATCGTTGCCGACTCCCAGGCGCCCCTCGACGCAGGCCTGGAGCGGGACCGTGCCGCGACCGGCGAACGGGTCGAGGACCACGTCGCCGGGCCGGGAGTAACGGGCGATGAACGCGTGGGCGAGCGCCGCCGGGAAGCTCGCGAGGTACGAGCACATCGGGTGGAAGGCATGTCCCCACAGCCGGGCGCGGTCCTTCCAGTCGGCCTCGATCGGGAGTCTCGGGAGCTCGCGGACGAGGTCCAGGTCCAGTTGGGCCGCCGCCGGGAGTTCGGCCGCCCGGTCGCCGACCCCGCGGAGCTCGATCGGCGGCCGGGGGGCGGGCGGAAGGGCCGGTGTGGGTGCGAGTCGGGTGGAACGCGGTGCCGCCGGCGCGGCGCCCGTTGCGGCCGGCGTGGCCACCGTTGCAGCCACGTGCGTCGTCACGGGTGCGAGCTCGAGCCCCTGCCCGTTGCGCGCGAGGAAGGCGACGCGGGTCGTGCGCGAGTTCGCGGCCACGGTGCCACCTCCGATGACGCGGCGCGGCTCGGGACCGTCCACGGGGCGCGGAGCATAGCACGGGCGTTCGGCGTCCACGGGTCCCTGAGCGCGGCCCGCGAGCCGACGCAGCTGTCACCCAGCCGCGGCCTCGCGTTCGTCAGTCGTGCGGGCTCGCTCTTGGGCTACGCTACCCGGACGCCCCCGTAGCTCAATGGATAGAGCGACCGGTTTCTACCCGGTTGGTTGCGGGTTCGACTCCTGCCGGGGGCGCCAGCCAGGCGATCCGCCTGACCGCAGGCTCAGGCTAGACTCATCTGGCTCTCAGCTTGGCCGCGCAGCGTGGAGCGTGGACGCAGTTCGCCCGAGGTATCACGCATGAGCGAAGCCACCCGCATTCTCGTCGTCGACGACGACCCCAAGATCCGCACCGTGGTGCGCCGCGGCCTCGCCTACGAGGGCTACCGGGTGGTTGAGGCGGCGACGGGAGAGGAAGGGCTCGAGAAGGCCCGGGAGCACCTCCCGGAGTTGGTCGTGCTCGACCTCATGCTGCCCGGCATCGATGGCCTGGAGGTCACCCGAAGGTTGCGCTCGTCGGGGGACGAGGTGGCCATCCTCATGCTCACCGCGCGCGATGAGGTGAGCGACCGCGTCGTGGGTCTCGAGACCGGCGCCGACGACTACCTCGTCAAGCCGTTCAGCTTCGAGGAGCTCCTCGCCCGGGTCCATGCACTCCTCCGGCGCAGGTCGTCGCCCTCCGGCGAGGTGCTTCGGTTCTCGGACCTCGAGCTCGACGTCGACGCGAGGGAGGCTCGTCGTGACGGACGGACGATCGAGTTGACGACGACGGAGTTCAACCTCCTCCTCCTGTTCATGCGTCACCCGCGCAAGGTCCTCACCCGCGATGTGATCATGGAGCACGTATGGGCGTATGACTTCGAGGGCGAATCAAACGTCCTCGAGGTCTACGTCCGGTACCTGCGAAACAAGCTGGAGGCGAGCGGGGATTCCCGACTCCTTCACACGGTCCGTGGCGCCGGCTACGTCCTCAAGGAGTGAGCCCTCTCCGGCGACGCATGTCGATCCGGACCCGGTTGGCCCTCATCTACACCGGGCTCCTCGCAGCCGCCCTCATCGCGTTCGGCTCCGGCGTCTACCTGGCGCTTCGCGCCGAGCTCGAGCAGTCGTTTGATGCGTCGCTGGTCGCGAACGCCCACCACGCCGCGGACGCCATGGCGCAGGACGTCGACGCCACGAACCAGCTGCGGCCAAGCGACCGACTCATCGAGCAGTTCGCGTCCACGGGTGGCCGGATCCTCGTCCTCGACACTGCCGGTCGGACGCTTGTCGACTCGGCGCCGGCGGCACCATCTGGCCTGAGCATCACCAGCGCCGACCTCGCGCAGGCCGTTGGTCAGACGCATCCGGTCCGGGAGTTCGACGCCGGCGGCGACATCATGCGGCTCACTGTCGAGCCCGTCCTGCTCCCCGGGGGCGAACAGGTGGGCTACGTCGCGTGGGCGGATTCGACGCGCCCGCTCCGCGACCTTCTCGTCGAGGTCAGCGCCGCGCTGATCATCGGGGGCCTGCTGGTCATCGGCTTCGCGCTGATTGGCGGGCTGGTCCTGGCGCGCCGCGCCCTCACGCCTGTTGCCGACGTGACGGAGACGGCCCGCGCGATCTCGCTCTCCGGGGATTTCGCGGCACGTGTCGAAGCCGGCCGGCCCGGTGACGAGGTTGGCGAGCTTGCCGTTGCGTTCAACGAGATGCTCGCCGCGCTCGAGCAGAACCATCAGGCCCTCCAACGATTCCTCGGCGACGCGTCTCATGAGCTCAGGACGCCCCTCACGACGATCCGGGCCAATCTCGACCTCGCCAGGCGTTCGGGTCTGCCCGACGAGGAGCGCCGCGCGATCCTGGGCGACGCGAGTGACGAGGCCGAGCGGATGGGCCGCCTCATCGGTGATCTCCTCTCGCTCGCGCGGGCCGACTCCGGCGCACGGCTCGAGTTCCGCCCGGTCGAGCTCGATGCACTGCTCGTCGATTCGGTCCGGCGCGGGCGGCAGGCCGCGACGCACGTCCGGATGAGCGTGGCCTCAGTGGAGCCAGCGGTCGTGGTCGGTGACCGCGATCGCCTCCGCGAGCTGTTCGAGATCCTCCTCGACAACGCTGCCCGGTACACGCCGGAGGGAGGCAGCGTGGCAGCGGCGCTCGAGGTGCGCAACGGGCAGGCCATGGTCCGCATCGAGGACACCGGGATCGGCATCGGCCCGCTCGATCGAGCCCGAATCTTCGAGCGCCTGTATCGGGGTGCGCGCGCGAGAGAGATGCGCCCGTCGGGTACCGGGATCGGCTTGGCCATTGCCCGCTGGATCGTCGACTCGCATGCAGGCACGATCGAATTGACCGATCGCGAGGGCGGCGGGACCGTTGCCATGGTCACGCTGCCGGCCCGGTCGCGATGAGCGGCGCACCCGGTCCGGCGGCGTCTCTCATGTTCCTCTCAGGCGAACCTGATCTACTACGCAGCATGACCTCCGCTCGTTATCGCTGCTCGTGTCCCTGGCGGCCCCGCCGTCGGAGAAGGGAGTCCGTGTCCGAACACGTCCTCATCTGAGGGCGAGCGGGCCTGACGCCTCCGGGGCCGCGACTCGACGTCGAGTCGCGGCCTCCGTGTGTCTCCGGCACGTTCTGCGGGGCCGCGTCCATCAGGAGGTTCCCCCACGGATACACGGAGCCGTCTCATGATCCACGTGCCATCGCCTGTCGACCACGCTGCGCACCCCCAGGCGAGCATCCGCTTCGCCGATTCGGTGCTCGACCTGGTCGGCCACACGCCGCTCGTCCGGCTCAGCCGGCTCACCCGCGATCTTGGTCCAGTCGAACGCCAGCCTCTCCTCCTCGCCAAGCTCGAGATGCTCAACCCGGGCGGTTCTGTGAAGGATCGGATCGGGCTGCCCATGATCGAGGCCGCCGAACGCGCCGGGCTGCTCCGGCCGGGCGGCACCATCATCGAGCCCACGTCGGGAAACACGGGCCACGGGCTGGCGATCGCCGCGGCGCTCAAGGGATACCGCTGCATCTTTGTCATGGCCGAGAAGCAGTCCGCGGAGAAGCAGGCGCTCCTGCGCGCCTACGGCGCTGAGGTCGTCGTCTGTCCGACCGACGTTCCGCCGGAGTCACCGGACAGCTACTACTCGGTCGCCGACCGGCTCGTCCGCGAAACCCGCGGCGGGTTTTCGCCGGGCCAGTACTGGAACGCGGCGAATCCCGCCGCCCACGAGGCGACGACAGGGCCCGAGATCTGGGAGCAGACCGGCGGCCGCATCACCCACCTCGTCGCCGGTGTCGGCACGGGCGGGACGATCACCGGGACCGGACGCCACCTGCGGTCGCGCAAGCCGTCGCTCGCGATTGTAGGCGCCGACACGGAGGGCAGCGTCTTTTCCGGCGACTCGCCTCATCCGTACCTGACAGAGGGCGTCGGCGAGGACTTCTTCCCGGGCACGTTCGATCCCGAGTTGATCGACCGCTGGGTTCGAGTGTCCGACCGCGAGGCGTTCGCCGCGGCACGACGGCTGACCCGGGAAGAGGGGATCCTCGCGGGCGAGTCGTCGGGGACTGCCCTCACGGCTGCGCTCACCGTCGCGCGGGAGCTCACCGATCAGGGCGTCGGCCCACGCGCCGTGATCGTCGTGATCCTGCCCGATACCGGGCGGAACTACCTCTCGAAGCTCTACAACGACGAGTGGATGCGGGAGCACGACCTCCTGGGCACGGCCCTCGCCGAAAGCCCTACTCGGTGATCGTGATGGCGGCCTTCGTGCCGCCGTCGTGGTGGCCGTTGACATGGCAGCCGGCGAGGAGCGTGCCCGCCATCGGAAACGTGAACGTCAGCTCCTTCGCGGCCGAGGCACCCCTCCGCGGCGGCGCATCGCCCCCGTCAGCTCATCCTGGGCGGCAGGGCTGCCCGACACTCCGAGGACCTGTTTGGTCTGGACTCGCCGCCGCTCGAGTGGCGCGCCGACCGGCCACTCGAGGCTGAACCCTTGGGCGGGCCCGATTCAGGGAGGAGGTGGTACCCGACGTCGGCGCCGGACAAACCGAGTCTCTCGCTCAGTGACTCGTCCCACCGACGACCGTCGGCTCGACGAGGCCATGCGGGCCGTCACGTGCCGCGAGGCCGCGGCGGACGTCAGTGGCACCCGTGAGAGCCGCGCTGGTCATGCTGGAGCGCTGCCCACGTCCGTCATCCGGCCCTTCATGCTGGGTCTCCTGGGCCGAGCCTGGCTCGTCGGGTTGAGATGCGTGCGGCGGCTGGCTCGAAGCCCGGCCTTCCGGCGACCCACCGTCGGCATGACCACCGTGGCCACCCCCGCCATGACTGCCGTGCATGCCGTGACCGCCCAGATGCATCAGCAGCATCCCGCCGAACAGGCCGGCGGAGAGCGCAGTCGACAGCGACACGACGCCCGCCACCACGAGCCCGGCGACCACGACACCCACCGCGAGCCCGGGCAGGAGCCAGCGCGGCCGGGTGGACGTCCCCCCGGCGCTCGTGGCGCCCGTGGGTGCGTCCACGGCATCGTCGGCAGGATTCACTGAGGGACCGTGAGCGTGCGCGGTCATGACTGACTGGCCTCCAATCGAAGCGATGGGGTGGAGATGGCACGCTCGTTCCTACGCGCAGCCACGAAGAGAGAGATGGCGAGGATCGCGATCCCAAGGCCGATCCACTGCGCGGTCTTCAATCCGAGCAGGACGCTGGGCTCGTCGCGGAGGTAGAAGAGTCCGAAGCGGATCACCGCGAGCCCTAGCAGGTAGGCGCTCGCGAGGACGCCCTCACCAAGTCGTTCGAGGCGGTGACGGCCAAGCCACAGCCCCGCGAAGAGCGCGGCCAGGAGGATCGCCTCGTAGGCCTGCGTCGGATGGAGCGGGACGCCCTGCGGCGCCATCGCGTTCGTATTCCGATAGATGACCGCCCACGGCACGCTCGTCGGGATGCCATACGAGTCCCCGCCGATCAGGCAACCGATGTGCCCGATCGCCTGGCCGATCGCCGCTCCGGGCGCCGCCACGTCGAGGACACGCAGGAGCGGAAGTCCGCGACGCCGCGCGAACACGACGAGCGCGATCAGCGCGCCGACGAGACCGCCGTAGAAGGAAAGGCCGCCCATCCAGACCATCAGGAAGTGGGCCGGGTGCTCGGCGAGGGAGCCGAGCTCGTTCTGCAGGACGTACAGCGTCCGGCCGCCGACCAGGGCAGCGATGGCCACCCAGATGACCGCGTCCCAGACGATGGCGTCGACGATCCCCCGTCGCCGTGCCTCCCGCACGGTCAGGAAGATCGCGACGGCGGCAGCGACGACGAGGATGAGCCCGTACCAGCGCACCGGGACGCCGACAAGGGAGAAGGCGACCGGGTCAATGTCGACGATGAACGGCACGAGCGTCTCCTATATCGGAGCGCGAGGAGCTTCTATCGGAGCGCGAGGAGCTTCGGAACGCCCATAGACAGCCCGCCACCCACGCGCCGAGCGCGGCGCCCGCGGCAACGAGGGCTGCGGTCGCGCCCATACCGAGCACCGCGAGCAGCGCGATGAACGGAAGTGAGCAGATCCAAAGCAGGAGCGCCGTCCCGAGGGGACCTTCGATACGTGGCGCTCGCGCGTGGAGCCAGGCGAGAGCCGGCTGGGTGCGCCCGTCGACGAGCTCGATGTGCCCTCGGTAGCGGCCCATGCCGCAGGTGAACCGGATATCGCCCGGCGGCTGGGCGGGAAGGTCGATTGTCGTCGTGCCCGTCGGGGCAAGACGTCGCTCGATCCGAGGTGCAGAGAAGACGACGCGCTCCGTGCACACGTCGTCG
Source organism: Chloroflexota bacterium (assembly GCA_025351245.1). GTDB lineage: Bacteria > Chloroflexota > Limnocylindria > Limnocylindrales > CSP1-4 > CTSoil-043. Next base: position 15,527 of record JANXWH010000195.1, read on the forward strand.
TCCTCGCGCCGGAAGACGATTCGCAGCGGCAGCCCGGCTCGGGCGACGATCTCTCCTGGCCGATAGCCCGCCCGGACCGTGACCTCGACGACCTGGCGGCCGCTGGGATCGAGCTGCGCGCGAACCGGCTGCTCCACCATGCCTACTTCGCGCCCCCGAGGAGGAGCACGACCACGACGACCAGTACGACGAGCGCACCCGCCGCCAGAGGATGAGCGACGGCGCCGACCATCGCAGACATTCCCGTCATCGTCATGGCCCCGCCCGCGAGGAGCAGGTCCGCGATGAGCAGGATGGCGGCCACGAGCAGGAGGGCAACGAGCAGATCCGGCATGCTGCGATTCCAGCGCCCGGACCTGAGTCCCGGATGAGGCGCGGCTAACGTCGGGCTGAGAAGGTGCTCCCCGGACCGGCCGCAACAAGGGACGCCGCTGTCGGCTCCGGTGGCAGGCGCCCTGCCGTGGCGGGTGGCCGGGAGTCCCATTGGCGATTCGGATCGACTGTGCCGATCTGCGCACCGCGGCCTGGGACCGAGCAGCGCAGCCCGGATACCCGGCGTGAGCCGAGCCTCCGGGCTGCGCATTCGGCGAGCCTCGGTCGCGCCCGAGCGCCGGCCCACCAGAAACCTAGACCGTGACGAGGATCGCGAACCCGAGCGCGAGCACGACGGTGGCGAGGACAGCCTTTGTCCCACTGGCGTGCTGCAGATGCCACTTGTTCACAACCCGGATGAGGCCGGGCCGGCTGGCGAGCACGAGGAGGGCGACGAGTGGCGTGATGTAGGCGAGGTTGTAGAGGACGAGCCCGCCGAGGCCCGCGCCCACGGTCCCGCCGGCGCCGAGCAGCGCCACGACGCCGAGATAGACGGCGCCGCTGCACGGCACGGTGCAGAGCCCGATCAGCACACCGCCGCCAAGGAGCGCAACCGGAGAGCTCGTGCGTGCCCAGCCGCGCATCCGGCCGTGGAGGCTGTGCGGTGCCTCGAGCTTCCATCCGGCATCCGGCAGGAGGACGTCCCGGACCATCCAGAGCCCCAGGCCGATCGCGATCAGCGCGGCGATGCGGCTCGGCAAGTGGCTGCCGCCGAAGTTCGTCAGGGAGGCAACTGCCGTCAGGAGCCCGAGCCCAATCAGGAAGTACGTGGCCAGGACGCCGATGACGAAGAAGGCCCCGAGCCTGAGCACGGTTCGGCTCGCCGCCCCGGCATCTGTCGTACCCGCCTGCCCAGGGGTGGCGAGGGACTGTTGCGCGGCAAGGCCGAGGGCGAATGTCGCGAAGAGGATCAGCACCCCGAAGGCGCACGGGTTGAACCCGTCGAGGAAGCCAGCCCCGACGATTGCCGGCACGCTGAGAGCGGCGAGGCCCTGATGGTCTGCCGCTCCCGGAGCGACGAGGAAGATCGCGGCCGCGGATGCGGCGACGACGGCGACAACGATGAACAGCAGGACCTTTGGTCGGGCCCCGGCGATACCGCTGGCGCCCCGAATCACGCCGTTACCGTGAGCTTGCCCTGCATCGACGGGTTCGCCTTGCCACCACAGCAGATGTCGCAGTACCAGCTGTAGGTGCCGGCCGTGGCGGGTGCCGTGAACTCGAACACCTTGCTGGCCTCGGGACCGACTTTCCAGTTGATGCCGAGCGCGTCGATCGCGAGCTGGTGCCAGCCGCCGCCGTCGCTGTGCATCGAGGTATCCATGCTGCTCAGCTCGACCTTGACGGTCTGACCGGCCTTCACCGAAAGGGTCGGCGGATCGAAGCCACCCATGCTCGCGTGCACCTGGAACGCCGCCGCGTCAGTCCCGCCCGGCGCCTGGAGCCGGCTCACGACGAGACCGATCGCGGCGCCTCCGACAAGCAGGGCGATGGCGCCGAAGATCGCGAGTCGAAGCGGCCGGGAGAGACCCCGGCCGGGAGCTCGCCCGCCCTCGGCTCGCTCCGTGGCCCGTCGGACGGCCCGCGGCTGCGGTGCCGCAGGATCGCTGTTCGGGTGTTGACGAGTCATCGCGTTGTCCTTCCTGTTCATGAGGCCGAAGCTGATCTGCTGCTGGTGTCATTGGGCGCGAGCCTGACCGCGGTTCGCCCGGCTGCTCGTCGCCCGAGCGCCGTCCGCAGCAACCCGTCGACCTCGTCGCGGACCGTGCAGTCCGGAAGGCGCATGCGAAGCTCGAGATCGACAAGCCGGATGAGCAGCGAATCGAGCGAGCCTCGAGCCGCTGACAGCTGCTGCGCGATCTCGGGGAATGGCTGACCGGCGGCGACCATCCCCGCGAGGGCGTTGGCCTGGCCGCCAGCCCGCTGGGCATGTCGAACGGCGGCGGCTCGGGCGTCGGAGTGCTGTGGGTTCATTGCGAGACGTAGACGGCGCCGGTCATCCCGGCCGCCGCATGACCCGGCAGCGTGCAGATGAATGTGTGCGTGCCGGGCTGGTCGAATTCGAGGGTGACCATCCTGGTCTCACCGGGGGCCAGGACCGACTCGACCCCCTGAAGGCTCGGCATGTGGAGCGATGGGAAGTTGAGGTCGTGCTGCTGGGTCCCCTGGTTCGTCAGGCGCACGCTGAGAGGCACGCCGACCTTCGCATCCAGCCGGTTCGGCGTGAAACGAAGATCCTCGAGCACGATCGCTGCCGGGCCGGACGAGGCACCTGTCAAGCTCTGCCCGGCGAGCGATGCGATCGCCACGACCAGGACCACCCCAACCAGCGCGACGATCGCCCAGCGAGCGACCGGCTTCATTTCATGGATCCTCCCAGTGAGCTGCGCTCAGCCTGGAGAAACCCTCTGAACCGGCCGTGAGCCTTGGCTGAGAGCACGCTGAGAAGACGCGCCGACGGTCGGCCGGTGATCGAGTGTGCGAAGGCGGCGATCGCCTCCGACAGGTCGAGGCCGGCCCTCGCGGACGCCGTCAGCGGATGAGCAGGCCCGACTCCGTGAAGGCGCGCACGAAGGGTTCCGCCACGATCCCGGTCACGATGACCGCCGCGGCCGACGCGAAGGTTGACCAGGCGGCCCACCGCCCGAGGACGGCGACCGGCGCCGAAGCCTCGTCGAAGTAGGACGGCGCCAGCACCCGGACGTAGTAGAAGATCGAGATCACGGTGTTCACGGCCGCCACGATCGCCAGCCAGGCGTATCCGACCTGGATCGCGACGGCGAAGAGGAGCACCTTCGCGAAGAATCCGGCCAGCGGCGGTACCCCGATGAATGACAGGAAGCTGATCGCGAGCGCGCCCGTCAGCGCTGGCCGCTTGCGCGCCAGACCCGAGTAGTCGGAGAGCGCCGTCCGGCCGCGGAGCTCGACGACGACGCCGAAGGCGGCCAGGTTTCCCGCCACGTAGGCGAGCAGGAAGAAGAGCAGGGCAGGGACGGCGAGGTCGCTGGCCCCGAGGGCCACGATCGCCATCAGCCCGTATCCCGTCTGCGACACGGCGGACCAGCCGAGCAGCCGGCGGACGTCGTCCTGCCAGAGACAGGCGAGGTTGCCGAGCGTCATCGTGGCGGTCGCGAGGACCGCAATGAGCGGCTGCCAGCCGGCGGCGTCCGGCGGCAGCGCCAGCACGAAGCGGGCGAGGAAGAGGAACCCGCCGATCTTGGGGACCGTGGTCACGAAGGCGGCCACCGGCGCGGGAGCGCCCTGGGCGACGTCGGGGACCCACGCGTGGGCCGGCACCGCCCCGATCTTGAACGCGAGACCGACGATGACGAGCGCGACCCCGACGACGAGCGCCGGTCCGCCCTGGGCCGGCAGCCCGCTGGAGAGGCCCCCGAGCGTCGTCGAGCCGGCGAGCCCGAAGAGCAGCGCCACGCCGAAGAGGAGGGCAGAGTTCGCGAGCGCGCCGATGAGGTAGTACTTGATGGCCGCCTCTGCCGCCGGCGACGAGCGGCGGTGGTAGGCCGACAGCACGAACCCGGTGGCCGACGAGAGGAGCATCGCGACGATGAACTCCTTGAGGTCGGTGGCGCCGGCCAGCAGGATCGCGCCGAGCGCCGAGTAGAGCAGGAGCGTGTAGTACTCCCCGTGGCGGGGATCGCGCCGGAACCAGGGCACTGACAGCCCGATGACCGCGACCGTCGCGGCAAGGACGATGAGCTTGGCCCAGATCGCGCTGCGATCGCGCGCGTACGTCGCGAAGAACGTGAGGGACTCCGACCCGCCGAGCATGCCGATCGAGACCGCCAGCGCGACCAGCGTGACCCCGAGCGCGAGCACGGCGGCGCCCGGCTGGGCCCGCTGCGGGGCGATGAGCGCGTACAGGAGCACGAGAACGCCGCCGGCGACGAGCACGAGCTCGGGCAGGACGTCGACGACCATCGAGGCCATTCCGGCCTGGCCCGTCACCGGATCCCTCGCTCGGCCGCCGCGACCCACCGTCGAGACGGCTGGCCGAGTAGCAGTCTCACGGCCGGCCGACGAACGGCCCGGCAAACGAGTCGACGACGTTCAGGAGCCATGCCGGCGCCACGCCGATCAGGATGACGAAGAAGACGAGCACGCCGAGCGCCGCCGCCTCGACGCGCGAAAGATCGGGGAATCGCTTCCAACGCTCGGGGAGCGCGCCAAGGAACAGCTTCTGGAGCATCCGCAGGAACAGCGCGGCGGTGATGATGATGCCGAACAGAGCGATCGCCGCGAGGCCCGGGTAGATCGCCAGCGTGCCCACGAACACCTGGACTTCGGCCACGAACCCGGCGAGGCCGGGCAGCCCGAGGCTCGCGAACGCGAGGACGGCGGTGATCCCGGTGAGCGAGCGCGCCCTCGTGAGGAGCCCGCCGTACTGGTCCATCTCGTACGTGCCGCCCCGCGCGAGCATCGCCCCGCTGGTCAGGAAGAGCCCGCCGGTGATGAGCCCATGGGCGACCATCTCGACCGTCGCGCCGGTCAGCGCGATCGCCCGGGCCGCCTCCTGGCCGGTGATCGCCGTGCCTGCCACGGCGAGCCCGAGGATGACGTAGCCCATGTGGTTGACGCTCGTGTACGCGATAAGCCGCTTGAGATTCGTCTGGGCGAGCGCGACGAGCGCGCCGTAGACGATCGAGATCACCGCGAGAATCCCGATCGGCAGCGCGAACTGCGCCCACGTGTCGGGCATCATCGCCATGAGGATCCGCACGAAGCCGTACGTGCCCATCTTGAGGAGCACGCCGGCGAGGATGGCCGATGCCGGCCCGGGGGCGTCGACGTGGGCCGGCGGCAGCCACGTGTGAAACGGCACGAGCGGCGTCTTGATCGCGAAGCCGATGAAGAAGCCGGCAAAGACCAGCACCGCGTAGAGGCCGCCTCCGGCGAGCGGTTGCTGGCGGATGATCTGGGCCATGTCGAACGTCCGCGGCTCGGTGACAAGGTAGAGGCCCAGGATCGCGAGCAGGAGCGGCAGCGACCCCGCGAACGTGTAGAGGAAGAACTTGAGCGCGGAGCGCTGGGCGTCGCCGTGTCCCCAGGCGCCGATGAGGAAGTACATCGCGACGAGCGAGACGTCCCAGAAGACGAAGAACAGGAACAGGTCGAGGGCGAGGAAGAGCCCGATCGAGACGCCCTCGAGGAAGAGCATCAGCGCGAAGTACGCGATCGGGCGGCCCTTCAAGTCGACCGGGAAGGCGATCGAGACGACGAACACGAGCGCGGTCATCGCCGCCAGCGGCAGCGACAGGCCGTCGACGCCGACGCGGTAGCCGATCCCCAGGGTCGGGATCCAGTCCAACGCCTCGACCTGCTCGAAACGGCCGGTCGACCCGAAGCGCAGCCAGGCCACCGCGATAAGGAGGAGGGGGATCGCCGCGATCGCGGTCGCGATCAACTGGAGGCGTCGCTCCCCGGCCGGCCCGGACGCACCGCGGCGCGGCAGGAGCGCGAGCACGACCGAGGCGACGATGGGGATGAAGATGGCGGCGCTCAGCACTGGGTGGCTCCTGGCGGTCGATTCATGGTGACGGGCGCCCGTCAGCGGTAGATAGCGAGGACGGCGGCCATGACGGCAAGCCCGGCCCCGAGGATGACGAAGTATTGGTGGGACTGGCCGGTCTGGAGGCGCCGGCTCTGGTGGCCCAGGAGCCCGATGCCGCGCCCGGTGGCCTCCACTGCTGCGTCGACGCCGGCGTCGTCCGCGAGGCGCGAGCCCGCGGCGCTCGAGAGCGTCACGGCGCCGACGAGATGGACCAGCCCGTCGATGGAGAGCTCGACCCGCCGGGAGAACAAACCGGAGATGACGCTCGCGACCCAGGCCGCCCGGCGGACCCCCGCGTCGATGACTCGCTCGTCGATGACCCGGAGCCATCCCGAGAGCACGATCACGGGCCGCTCGACGAGCATCGAGACGGCGACCGGGAGCCCGAGCCAGTTCCCTGCCGCCGCCTGGACGGCGGGACGGAGGCCCAATCTCAGCAATCGGCCACTGTGGTGCAGCCACCAGGCGACCCCGAACGCGGCGGCAAGGACGGCGAGAGTCGCCACGATCTCCCACGGGGCGGACTCCGGCAGGCGCCCGCCGGCCGCCTCCTCCACGATGCGGCCGGCGCCCGGCATCCAGAGCAGCGACAGCGCCAGCGTCAGCGTGGCGAGGGCAGCCATGCTCCCCGTTTCGACGCGCCCGGGACGGCGGATCGGGTTGGGATCATCCGTCCCCGGGCCCTCGGCTGCACGGCCGTACGCAAGCACCTGGTAGCGGGCGGCGTACAGGGCGCTCAGGAACCCGGCAACCAGGACCGCCGCGCCGAACCACCCCGACGCATCCATCGCGCCGGCCAGGACCTGCTCCTTCGACCACGCACCCCCGAGCGGGGGAACAGCCGCGAGCGCGAGCGCACCGACCGCTGACAGCAGGGCGATCCGCGGCACGGCCCGGCCGAGCCGAAGCCTGCCGATATCGGCGGTGCCCCTTGCGTGGATAGCGACGCCGGCCCCGAGGAAGAGGAGCGACTTGAACGCCGCGTGGGCGACGAGCTGCGCGCCGGCTGCGGCCGGGAAGCCGGCACCCACGGCGGCGAACATGAGTCCGTACTGCGCGGACGTCGAGGCCGCGAGCGCCCGTTTCGCGTGCGTCTGGAGCGTAGCCACGATGCCCCCCGAGATCGCGGTCACGATGCCGACGAGGGCGACAGCTGGCAGGAACCAGCTGACCGTCGCGAGCGACGGCTCCAGCCGGATCAGCAGGTACGCCCCGGACGCGACGAGGGTCGCCGAATGGAGGAGCGCCGAGACCGGCGTGGGGCCCGCCATCGCCGCGAAGAGCCACGGCGCGAACGGCACCTGGGCGGACTTGGCCGCGGCGGCCAGCAGCACGCCGGCCGCGATCATCTCCCGGGCCGGGCTCCCGACCCCACCGATTGCCCCGAACGCGAACGATCCCGATGCGGCGAACGTGGCCCCCGCGGCCACGTAGAGCCCCAGATCCCCGAGCCGGGTCGTGAGGAACGCGCGCGTCGCCGACCGGCCGTTCTCCGGATCGCGCCAACCGTGACCGATGAGCGCCCACGACAGCGCCCCGACGAGCTCCCACGCGATGAGCAGCGTCAGGAAGTCCGCTGCCGCGACGAGCACGAGCATCGCGCCCACGAACGCGACCATGAGCGCGAGCAGCCGCGGACGTCCGTCCGTCTCCGTCGCTGCGGCGTAGGCGACGATCGGGGTCGCGATGAGCGGGACCAGGACCACCATCACCCGCCCGAATCCTTCAACGGCCAGGCGCAGCTCGATCGCCGGGCTCCAGCGCAACGCGGCCGAGGGCTCGGTGAGCGCGGCCCACACCCCGACCGCCACGGTTGCGGCGAGCACCGCAACGGCCACCGGACCGAGCGCACGCGGACGGCCGCGTAGCGCGATGAGCAATCCGGCGCCCAGGACGGGCAGCAGCGGCAGGACGATCGCGCTCATCGGCCGCTCATCCCTTGAGCCGCCGAAGCTTCTCGGTGATGTCCGCGCGACGAACGCGATAGACGCCCGTGATGAGCGTGAACCCGATCGTCATCTCGACGGCCATGACCGTCATGAAGACGACCCCCAGCATCTGGCCCTGGGGATTCCCGCCCGCGGACCGCGCCCAGAGGACGACGAGCGCGAGGATCGCGCCGTTGATCATCAGTTCCAGGCCCATCATGAGCATGACGAACGACTGCTGGCTGAGCGCGCCGTAGACGCCGATCCCGAACAGCGCGGCGGCGACGATGAGGACGGCCTCGGTCGTCATCGCGCGCGCTCCTCGTCGGGCTGGAGCGGCGGCTCCACCGACCCGTCCTCGGCCACCCCGTAGCGGCCTCGGCGACCCGCAATGGCGATCGCGCCGATCATCGTCGAGAGAAGCGCCACGCCGGCCGTCTGGAACACGAGCATCGAGTCGCCCAGCAGCTCAGTGCCGAGCTGCGCAGTCGCGGCGGCCGGTTCGGGCGCCGGACGATCGGGGAACTGACCGACCAGGCCCACCCCCGCCAGGGCGACGAAGGCCACGATGCCGGCGCCAGCGGCGATCCGGTTCTGGTGAACCATGACCATCGGGTTGAGCCCGGCCGGATTCATCATGAACATGACCATGACGATGGCCATGACCAGCATCTCGCCGGCCATCATGAGGATCAGCACCATGCCCAGGAACTCGGCGCCAAGGAGCACGAGGATTCCGCCGACTCCGGTGAACGAGGCGAGCAGGTAGAACGCGGCCCGGACCATCGAGTCGGTGCGGAAGACGCGGTAGCCGGCGACCACGCTGCCGATGGCGAACAGCCAGAATGCCACGTCAACGATCGGTCCGGCGATCACAGGAGGGTCGCCCCCGAGACGAACACGTTGAGCAGGGCGAGCGGGATGAGGATGGCCCAGGCGACGAGGACGAAGCTCTCGATCCGCACGCGGGCGAGGAGGTGTCCGGAGGCGATGAGCATGACGAGCAGCACGAGCGTCTTCACGAGGACCCAGACGGGGCCCGGGAGGAGTGGCCCCCACCAGCCACCCAGGAACCCGGCCGCGCCCATCGCCGCCACGGCGACGAGCATCCCGGCGCGGGCGACCTTCCAGAGCAGACGACCGATCCCGCTGTCCTCGACCGACGTGCCTTCGGCCAGGTCGCTCGCGTCCGACAGGTTGAGCGGACCCCAAAAGCTGACGCCCACCCCGACGATGAGGTAGATCGGCAGGCCCAACGGCTCCCGGACGACATTCCACAGGGTTTCCTGCGCGCGGACGATGTCGACGATCGAGAGCGATTGGGCGGGCAGCGCGGTCGCGAGCATCGCCAGCAGGAACGGGATCTGGAACGAGAGTGCCGCGGCGCCGTAGCGGTAGGCACCGTGGAGGGCGAACGGGGAGTTCGGCGACCAGCCGTGGAGAAAGACCGCGATCATGACGAACGCGATCGCTGCCGAGAAGACCACGAAGCCGGTCGCGGGGTCCGCGACGACGAGATTCGGCCCGAGCGGAACCATCGCGAGGGCAAGGGCGCCAAGCCCGAAGAAGAGGGCCGGCGCGAACGCCCAGCCCGGCGCATCGGGACGTTCGGTCGTCCGGCGCTGCTGGACGAGGAGCTGCGCTGCCGAGCGTGCTGGATCGACGACGAGCGCGAAGGGGCGGATCGGGGCGCCCGCCACGACGGCGCCGAGCAGCCGATCGAGGACCGCGACGAGGTACACGCCCACGATCAGCGTCCCGCCAATCGCGAGGATCGCCAGTTCCGCGCCGACGTACGGCCTCATGCGACGGCCGCCGCGCGCCCGGCGTGGCCCGCCAGGACCGCCTCCTCCAGATCGATGTCGAGACTCACGAGGGTCGTCACCGCGTCGCCCCATTCGGTCTCCCGGAGGGCGGAGGGCAGGAGCGGGAGAAGCCGGGCGCTCGGGGCGCTGCCCCGTTCGAGCCGGCCGCGTGGCGACTCGACCCGGCCGCGCACGGTGGTGCGTCGATCACCTGCCCGGGCGGCCAGATCAAGCGATTGGGCCGCCTCGGCAAGTCGCAGGCGCAGGCGGGCGGCCGCGTCCGAGCCATCGCCGAGGATCGGCTCGAAGCCGAGCTCTCGGTAGGCGGGATCATCGAGCCGGACGTCCTCGGCAAGCCCGGCCGCCCGGGCCACCGGACCGGCGCCCAGACCGGCGAGCTCGTCGCGCGAGATCCGGCCCACGCCACGCGTGGACCAGCGGCTGATCTGGGTCCAGCCAAGGACTCGCGCAAGACGGCGGACGGCAGTGCCATCGCCCGGCGCCGTCGATGATGCCAACCGGAGCGCTCGCAGGCCGAATGCCGTCAGGCCGCTCGCGATGAGTGCGTCCGACAGCCAGCGCAGGTGGTCGCGCGCCCGGGCGAGCTCGAGCTCGGCGATCGAGACCGGCTCGCTCAGTGCGCGCAGGAACGGCCGGAGCCCGCCTCGGACGGGGAGATCGAGGGCATCGAAGGTCGGCTCACCGACGGCCGCGTCGAGCACGAGGTCGCCCGAGAACCGGATGTCGAGCACCAGGCCTGCTGGAAAACGCGGGAAGAATGGCCCCACCGCCATCGGGAGTACGTCGAGGCGAAGCCCGT
>JANXWH010000032.1 GCA_025351245.1 Chloroflexota bacterium
GCGCTCGACGGCGACCTCGGTGCCTTCAACCAGCTGGTGGAGGCGTACCAGGATCTCTGCCACTCCCTGGTTGCGCGGATGGTCCCCGATCCCGACCAGGCGAGCGACGCGGTCCAGGAGGCCTTCTTCTCCGCGTACCGAAACCTTCGCTCCTATCACGGCCCGTCGTTTCGCGGCTGGCTGACGCGGATCGCCATCAACGCCGCGATGGACCTCCAGCGCGCGAAGAAGCGCCGCCCGGTGTCCCCCTACCCCGAGCTCGACGACGAGAGCTGGCAGCCGCCCGCCGGGAGCGACAGCGACCCCGAGACGATCGCCACCACCGGCGAGCGGCAGCGCGTCCTCGTCGCGGCGATGGGCGCGATCGCCGCGGACCAGCGGACCGCCATCGTCCTCTACGACGTTGAGGGGTACGACTATTCCGAGATCGCCGCGATGACCGGCGTCAGCCTGGGCACCGTGAAGTCCCGGATCCATCGCGGCCGGCTGGCGCTCCGTGCGCTGCTCGTCGACCGGATGGAACTCTTCCGCAGCTGAGGGCGTCATCCAGCCATGGGCCACGTTCCCGACCACACCCCGGCCGCCGCGGCTGTCGAGCACGCCGCGCTCATCGCCGCGCTCGACGCGGGTGACCTGGCGGGCATCGAGCGGGAGCGCGCGGCGACCCTCGTGGACACCTGCACCGGGTGCGCGTCCCTCCTGGCGGACCTTGCGGTCCTCCGCGCCGCCACGGCCGCGCTCCCGGTCGTGCCCCGAACCCGGGACTACCGCCTCACAGACGCGGATGTCGCGCGCCTTCGGCCCTCGGCCTGGGGCCGCCTGGTCGGGTGGCTCGGAGCGCCGCGGTCGACGGTTCGCCCATTCGCCGGGGGCCTCGCCGCGCTGGGGATCGCGGGGCTGCTCCTGAGCACGACGCCCGGCTTCTTCGGGCAGTCCGCCACGACGCTCTCGACGACGGGTGCGCCGGTCACCGCGCCGGGTGAGGCGGGGGGGGCCGGCGGTGGATTCCAGCGAAACGCCCAGCTGAGCACCGCGCCGACCACGCCAGCCGGGTTCGGCGCCGCCGCCACTCCGGGGCCGGCCGCCAGTCCGAGGGCGGCCACCCTACAGGATCGCAGCCCGGCCGCGCTTCCGACGCCCAGCGCGGCTGCGGACCTCTACGCCGAACCCACGGCGATTTCCAACAAGGGCGTTCTGACCGGCCCCGGCGCAGCCGCGACCCCGGGACCGTCCGGCGCCTCGGCCGACGCCGGCGCGATGGACTCGGCGCCGAAGGCGGGACCACTTGAAGCGTCGCAGGCTGAACGCAACGGGGCGCTGCCGCCCGTGTCCGACCCCGCAGCGCCGGACCGCACGCTGTCGCTGACGGTCTCGCTGGCTCTGCTCGCGGCCGGCATTGGGCTTTTCGTCGCCAATCGCGTGCTGCGCCACCGCGCCCAGGCCTGACGGCCCCCGCCTCGGATCGCGCGTGCCTTCACGCGCTACGATGGCGGCCGCGCCGGAGTGGCGGAACAGGCAGACGCGACGGTCTCAAACACCGTTGAGGGCAACCTCATCCGGGTTCAAGTCCCGGCTCCGGTACCACCCAATGAGCGTGACACGGTCCCCGGCGGCCCGTCCAGGCTGTCCGGCGGCCGCCCCGCCCCTTGCTTCGCTCCAACGGTCCCGCGATGACTCGCAGCGGCGGGACCTACCAGCTCGACTTGGGCTCCTCCACGGGATCGATCCACGCGTACGCCCGCGGCAACGCGGCCTTCCCGACGTGTGACAACAGCGCGCTCATCGGCATTCCATCCATGCCGTCGCCGACCAGACCGCGATCCTGCTCATCGACGCGCCAAAGGGCGGGGACCTCCGAACGCTCGTCATCCGGCTCGACAACCAGCCGTACTTGCCGGGGTTGGTGAGACACGGGGTCGCCATCCCGACGCGACATCCGCGGCAAGAGCCTGCCGGATGGCCCCCCAACGGGGGGACAATCGGCCCTCTGCGAAGACGCCGGCGACCGGCAATGCTTTCGTCAACGCCTCTGCCGCCCTTCCCCCCAGGGCTGCGGAGGCGTATTCATGTCCGGCTTGGACGAGCGCGGCGCTCCCGCGGGGGGGTTCGGCGACCGCCTCAGCGCACCGCTGCCCGGGCAGCGGCGACCGATCGAACCGTCCGCGCGGCGCGCCGGTGTACGCTTCCGACCGCCGCTGCCGGATTGCGGCCACCCCGAAGGAGATCCCATGAGCATCTTCCGCCGCCTGTTCGGGGGCGCGACGGAGCCCGACCCCAGCCTGGATCCTGCGCCGGAGGCAGCGCGCGACGGAGCCGCGGCAATGGCTCCCGGGACCGTCGCGACCGGATCAGCCGCGGCCCCGACCGCGGACACCGCGACGGTCCGTCGGATCGTCTCCCAGCTGGAGGCACTTCCCCCGGAGCGGGCTCGCTACCTCGCCGCCGCCTCGTACGTGTTGGCCCGCGTGGCGAACGCCGACCTGGTGATGAGCCCCGAAGAAACCGCATTCATGGAGCGGACGCTGGTCGAGGAGAGCGGCATCGGCGAGGCCGAGGCGGTTCTCGTCGTCGAGGCTGCGAAGCAGCAGGCCCGCCTTTTCGGCTCCACAGAGGACTACCTGGTCACCCGCGAGTTCAAGCGGATCTCCGACCCGGAACAGCGCCTCCGGCTCCTCCGGGCGTGCTTCCTGGCCGCGGCCGCGGATACCTCGATCTCGTCCGCCGAGGGCGCGACGCTGAACGAGATCGCGAGCGAGCTCGACATCGACGCCGCGTCACTCGGCGCGCTCCGGAGCGAGTTCTCTGACCGGCTGTCCGTGGTCCAGGCGTTGCGTGCGGCGCGCGGGGCGGACGTCGCCCGGGACTGACGCGGCCCGCGGCCGATCCCGCGTCAGCTGCCCGCGGCGGACGGCCCGGCTGATCACGCATCAGTTGCCCGCTCGCCTCGGCCGCTCGACCGCCCCGCCGCCTCGACCGCCCCGCCGCCTCGACCCCCCCCCGCTCGCCTCGGCCGCTCGACCGCCCCGGTTGCCCCGCCCCGGCTGCATTGGATGCACGATCGCGACGAGCGGTGAGTGGTCCGACTGGTCCGCACGTCCGACATGTTCGTCAGATGCACGAACTCGCCCCGGGCCTGGCGATCTGGCCGTCCGCAGCCTGTCCCAGGGGCAGCGGACGCGGTCGGCGGGTCTGTTTCGTGCATCCAGTGCAGATCGATGTCGTTTTCGTGCACTGGGTGCATGGTTTCGACGAGACGGGCGCGTGCACCTCCGGGTCGACCGGTCAGACCGCGCTGCCGGGCAAGCCGCGCCGGCCGCCCCGCCCGGCCCGCGGCTGACGCCGCTTCAGGCGGAGGCGCCGAGGGCGTCGTCCTGGAGCAGGAGCTCGAGCGTGCAGATCTCGGGGCGCAGCCGGCGGCCCACGTCCGCGACAAGCTCCGCGTCGTAGGCGACGCCCGAGCGCAACTCCATCGGCAGGGCGGCCTGGCCGTGCCCCTGCGGGAGGTATACGGTGACCCGGGTGCCACCGGGGCGTGATCGCAGGAGATCGCGGACGGTCGCCATGGCCGTCTGCAGCACCTCGGGCGCGATCCCGGCCCCGAACCGGACGTGGAGGCGGCCGGCCGGCCCGGCCTCGACCGGCACGGTGGGCTCCGCGGCGGACGCAACCGCGCGCGAACGAGCCTCCTCCGGGAGGGACGACGCCTCGAAGTCCGGCGCCGCTGCCTCCAGATCCGCCGGTTCCGACGACCCGGGGAGCGGTTCCGGCGGCATCGGACCAGGGGCGCCGGCCGCCTGACCACCGCGGTCCGCCTGCCCGCCGGCGCCGCCGACGCCGCGCTCCGCGCGCGGGCCGTGGCCGTCCCCGTTGACGTGCCCGTTGCCATTGCTCCGGCCGTTTCCATTCGGGCCGGCCCCGCGAGCGCCGCCACCCCGGCCGCGCCCCCGCGACGCTCGCTCGCCGGCCGCGACCTCCGCGGCGAATGCTTCCTCGCCGCGCGCCGCCACCGCATCCCACTCCCAGGCCGCGTCCGCGAGCAGCGAGACCTCGTCGCCGCGGTGGTCGATCCGGCCGGCGACCAGGAGGATCACGCCCTCGTTCCACGTGCCGGTGGTCTGCTCGTGGAGCCTCGGGAAGACGACCACCTCGATCGCACCCTGCAGGTCCTCCAGCGTCACGATGGCCATCGTGGCCTTCGCCTTCGTGACCACCGTCCGGCTGCCGGTGACCACGCCGCCCACCACGACGCGCTGCCCGTCCAGCGATTCGTCCTTCAGGTCGCCGGAGTATGCGGTGACGAAGTGGCCGATCCGCTCCGCCACCTCGCCCAGCGGATGGTCCGAGAGGTAGAGCCCCAGCAGCTCCTTCTCCCAGCGAAGCCGCTCGCGGGTGGGGACCTCCGGCGCGGCCGGCAGCGATGCCTCGAGCGCGGCGGGCTCCGCGGCCAGGTCGAAGAAGCTGATCTGGCCGGAGGCCCGCTCGCGCTGGTCGGCCTGGGCCGTGGCCAGCGTGTCGTCGAGCGCATCCAGCAGCCGGCCCGGGTGGCCGAACGCGCTGAGCGCGCCAACCTTCACGAGCGATTCGAGGACGCGCTTGTTCGTCAGCCGCAGGTCGATCCGGTTGCAGAAGTCGGCGAAGGATCGGAACGCGCCGCCCGCCTCCCGCGCGGCGATGATCGACTCGATCGCGCCCTGGCCGACGTTCTTGACGGCGAGCAGCCCGAACCGGATCGACGGACCCTCGACGGTGAACGCGAGGTGGCTGGCGTGGACGTCCGGCGGGAGGACGGAGATCCCCAGGCGTCGGCACTCGGCAACCGCCGCGGCGACCTTCTCCGCGTTGTCGCGGAAGGCGGTCAGGACGCTCGTCATGTACTCGACGGTGAAGTTCGCCTTGAGGTACGCCGTCTGGTACGCCACCAGGCCGTAGCACGTGGCATGCGCCTTGTTGAAGCCATAGCGCTCGAAGGGCTCGAACGCCCTGAAGACGGCGTCGATCGTCTCTGGCTTAACGCCGCGCTCGGCGGCCTGGGTGACGAACTTGTCCTTGAGCGATCGGAGCACCGCGGACTTCTTCTTCCGGATCGCGTAGCCCAGCGTGTCCGCTTCCGGCCCGGTGAAGCCGGCCAGGGACACCGCGGCGGCCATGATGTCCTCCTGGTAGACGAAGACCCCGTACGTCCGTACCAGGTAGGGCTCCAGCAGCGGATGGAGGTAGGTCACCGGCTCGCGCCCGTGCTTGCGGGCGATGTAGTGCGGGATGTTGTCCATCGGGCCCGGCCGATAGAGCGCGACCATCGCCGCCAGGTCGTAGACCGACGTGGGCTGCAGCTCACGGACGTAGCGCCGCATCCCCGCCGACTCCAGCTGGAAGACGCCGGTCGTCTCGCCGGATGCGAGCAGCTCGAAGGTCTTCGCGTCGTCGAGCGGGATCCGGTCCAGGTCGATCTCGACGGCGCGGTGCTCGCGGACCAGGTCCACGGCCTGGCGCAGGATCGTCAGGTTCGAGAGGCCCAGGAAGTCGAACTTGAGGAGCCCCAGCGCCTCCACCCCGTGCATCTCGCACTGGGTCATCGTGGCGTCCGAGTTGGTGGCCTTCTGGAGCGGCATCAGCTCCGTCAGCGGCTCGCGGCTGATCACGACGCCGGCCGCGTGGGTCGACGCGTTCCGGGCGACACCCTCCAGCTGCTTCGCGAAGTCGATGATCCGGCGGACCGGCGGCTCCGCCGCGTACATCTCGTGGAGCTGCGGGCTCAGCGTGAGCGCCTCGTCGAGGCGGATGCCAAGCTGGTTCGGGACCGCCTTCGCGATCCGGTCCACGTCCCCGTACCCGTGCCCAAGGACGCGCCCGACATCCCGGATGGCCGCCCGGGCCAGCATCGTGCCGAACGTGATGATCTGGGCAACGTGGTCGGCGCCGTACTTCTGGGTGACGTAGTTGATCACCTCCTCGCGGCGACCGTCCTCGAAGTCGACATCGATGTCCGGCATCGTCACCCGGTCGGGGTTGAGGAACCGCTCGAACGGGAGCTCGTAGTGGATCGGGTCCACGGGCGTGATCCCAAGGGTGTACGTCACGATCGAGCCCGGCGCGCTCCCCCGGCAGGTGGTCTGGATGCGCTGCTCCCGGGCGAACCGGACGAAGTCCGCGACAATCAGGAAGTAGCCGGCGTACCCCATGGAGACGATGATCCCGAGCTCGTAGTCCAGGCGTGTCTGCAGCTCCGGCGTGACATTCCCGTAGCGCCGGGCCATGCCAGCCTCGCACTCCTTTCGAAGCCAGCTCTCGGGGGTCTCTCCCTCGGGAACCGGGAAGTGCGGGATCCGGAGCTGGCCCAGCGGCAACTGGAGGTCCACCATCTCCGCGATCCGGCGCGTGGCCCGGATGGCGTCGGGCTGGTCCGGGAAGAGCGCCGCCATCTCCGCCGTCGACTTGAGGTAGAACGCGTCCGTCTCGAAGCGCAGCCGCCCCGGCGTGTCGATATTGCTGCCCGTCCCCACGCACAGGAGGACGTCGTGGGCCTCCGATTGGGCGCGGTGGACGTAGTGGAGGTCGTTCGTGACCGCGAGCGGCAGGCCAACCACCGGTGCGAGACGGATCAGCTGCTCGTTGAGCCGACGCTGGAGCGGGATTCCGTGGTCCTGGAGCTCCAGGAAGAAATTGCCCTTGCCCAGGATCTCGCCGTACTCGCCCGCGAGCCGCCGCGCGGATTCCCAGTCGTCGATTTCCAGCGCCTTGGGGATCTCCCCGCCCAGGCAGGCGGACAGCCCGATCAGCCCCTTGCTGTGGCGGGCCAGGTGCTCGCGATCGATCCGGGGCTTGTAGTAGTAGCCGTCGAGGTGCGCGTCGGTCACGAGCCGGCAGAGGTTCCGGTAGCCGACGAGGTTCTTCGCCAGGAGCACCAGGTGGAAGGGCTGCGCGTCGGCCTTCCCCTCCTTGTCCCGCATCGAGCGGCGGGCGACGTAGGTCTCCACCCCGATGATGGGCTTGATCCCCTTCGCCCGGGCCGCCTGGTAGAAGGCGACCGAGCCGTAGAGCGCGCCGTGATCGGT
>JANXWH010000033.1 GCA_025351245.1 Chloroflexota bacterium
GGCCCGACGCGCGGTCCTTGGGCAGACGATCTGGACCGGAGCCGGGGCCGAGGTCAGGTCTCAACGAAATGGGGTCCCCTGCGCGTAGGCCGCTGCGGAGACGACCGAGCAGTGGAACGTTGCAGGGGGCAACGGGATCTCCGTGACCGCTCCGGCAAGCTCGAGCGCATGGAGCTGGCGCAGCGTCGTCACGTGCGTGACGGCACCTGGCGTGTTGAAGAGCACCAGGACCGGAATCCAGAGGACGTTGAAGTCACCGCCCGTGGAGGCGATGCCGACGAGGTGGTCGTGGCCCACGACACCGTTGCCATAGACCGTCGGATTGGCGCCCGCGGCGATAGAGGCAACGAGGGCTCCATGGTCCGGGCAGTTCTCGACGGGAACGTCCTCGCAGTTCAAGGTGCCGACCGCCGCGCCCACCGGGTACATCGGCAGGTAGATCGGCGCGACGTTCTTCGCGAAGTTCGGGTGTACCACGGCGTGCCTCGGGGTGGACAGGTACACGAGGGTGCCGGTCGCAAGGTCGTAGGCCGGCTCAATCACGGTCTGGCCCACGGTGACCTCGCCGCTCGGTAGCGGCGTAGCGGCGGCGACCGAGGCCACTCCCAAGGAGAGGCTCAACATGAGCGCCAGTGACATCCTGGTGAGCACCTGGGGGACGCGTCTAGACATGCTCGACTCCCGCGTCGCAAGGACGCCTTGCTGACGGGTCGGTCTCACCACTGGCTCGGCGCGGTCCGGGTGACCGGGCGCAGGGACGCGCGCGTCAAAGCCCCCCCATCAGATCGTTGCTATATGCGCCTCCGCCGGGAGAATGTCAATCTGGTCTTCCGCGTCGCGGCGCATGCTGGGGGCTAGAGTCGACGCGGGCCGAGCGTCATGGCCCCAACCTGCCGGGTCGTCTTCCGGGACCGTGAGTCCATCGCCAGGGCCGGCTTGACGCCGCCGGTATTTGGGGGAGGGCCCGCCAGGCTGCAATGAGGTGCGCCAATGTCACCTGGGGCAACGGGGCTCAGGCAGTACCTGACCACCGCCCGGCCATCCAGATGCTGCCGAGGATAACGCAGGCTGTCACGGCCAGCGCCAACAGGGTCAGGGCTTTGCCGGGCCGCGATTCATGCCCGTCGAAGGCAAGCAGCGAAAACCCCGCGCCCGATGCGGCGAACACGAAGAGGTTGCCGGCAAGCGTCTCGGGCACAAGGACGACGCGGCTTGCAACGGCCAGCGTGATCGCGACGAACAGGCACCACCCGGCCCACGAAGCTGCCCCGAGGACTGATCGAGCGGCGCGCGAGGTTGCCTCGAACCGATGAACGAGCCCGATGGTGAGAACCATCGCGGGGATCAGGAGGAGGGTGATGAAGGCAAGCCCGCCAAGGCCGAACCTGAGGAGTGCCGTGGCAGCCACGACCGGGGCACGAACGAGATCGCCACCCGTCCTCACGTCCTCGACCGCGAGGAAGACCCAGACGCCGAGGGTGACGATCACGAGGTACGCGAGGATCGGTCTCGTCAGACCCCTGCCGACGGCCCATCTGCCAGGGATTACATTCCGCGTCGCCACGGGACGGAGGATACGCGGCTCAAGAACCGCTTGCGCCTGGGCGGCGCTTCCACGGCGCATCCGCGAGCCCTCGCTTGGGCGAGCGTGCGGTTCTGTCACTTGACACCCGCCGAAGTCGTCAGGACGAGGGTGGGATCTCAACAAGCCGGCCGTCCTCAGCAGCAAAGTCCCAGACATCGATCGCCGGTGGCTCCACCGCGAACGTCGTGAGCGCCGTGCAGGCCTGGCTTCGATGATCGGTTCCGTGGTGCAGCGCCTGCGCGAGTCGGACGCCCATCGGCGCGTGGCTCTCGGACCCGTCGTCGCGGTGCCTCACGACGACGGAGTCCGGATCGAGGTCCTGGGCCAGGAGCGAGGACCATGCGGCGCCGTTACCCTCCATCGCTGTCCGAAGCTCCGGGAGGTCCATCTGGTCCTCGTCGATGACGGGGATGCGCCCACCAGTCAGGGCGAACAGGTACGAGGAGTCGGCGCCAACGAGGTGGCGCATCGTCTCAAGGATCGAGCCGTAGGTTCCCGGGACGCCCCTCCCCAGCTGCTCTGGACTGAGCGAGAGGCACGTGTCGACCAACCGGAGCGTCGCCCACACGTGGTGCGCGAACGCGTCCGCCAGCAAGGACCTGCTCATCGGCCCACGGTAGCATCCCGCCTCGCACGTCCCCAGCAAGACGACGCCTATGTGCGTAAGCCGTCACCTCACTGCAGCGTGAGGCCCGGTTCCTCCGCGGCCTCGACCCGGCCCACGCGCCATGAGGGGACGCCGGCGGTCGCGAGCGCCCCCTCGACGTCCGCCAGGCAGTCCGGCGGGATCGCTGCCAGCAGCCCGCCGCTCGTCTGCGGGTCGTGGGCGAGGGCGATCAGCTCCGCCGGGACGCGCGGCGCGACCTCCAGCGCGGGTGCCACGAACCGCCGGTTGTCACCCGCGCCGCCCGTCTCGACGCCGCCCGCCGCGAGCGCGAGAGCGCCCGGCAGGGCGGGCAGCGCCGCGGCGTCGAAGACGAGCCGCGCCCCCGACGCGCGCGCCATCTCCAGCCCGTGGCCCAGCAGGCCGAACCCGGTGACGTCCGTCGCGCCGCGGATCCCGTGCGCCACGAAGACCTCCGCCGCGGCTCGGTTCAGCGTCTGCATCCAGGTGATGGCGGCCGCCAGGTCGTCGGCCGAGGACCGGCCCTGCCGGGCGCCCGACACGAGCAGCCCGGTCCCGAGCGGCTTCGTGAGCAGGAGCACGTCGCCGGGGCGCGCGCCACCCTTGCGCAGGAGCCGGTCCGGGTGCGCCACGCCCACCACGGCCAGCCCGAACTTCGGCTCGGAGTCGCGAATGGTGTGGCCGCCGGCGAGCGTTCCACCGGCTTCGCGGACCACCGCGGCCGCGCCCCCAACGATCGCGGCCATCGTGGCCGGCTCCATCGCTTCGGGGAAGGCCGCCACGGAGAGTGCGAAGAGCACACGTCCGCCCATCGCGAAGACGTCCGAGCAGGCGTTCGCGGCAGCGATCGCCCCGTACGTTGCCGGGTCGTCCACGAGCGGCGGGAAGAAGTCGACGGTCCCGATCACCGCCAGCTCGTCGGTCAGCCGGTAGACGGCCGCGTCGTCGGGCGGGTCCAGGCCGGCGATCAGGTCGGCCGGTGCCGGGCCGGCGATCGCGCCCAACCCGGCCAGCACGTCCGCCAGGACGTCGGCGCCGAGCTTCGCCGCACAGCCGCCGCACTCGGTCAGATCGGTGAGGCGCATTGCAGGAACGCCGGGCTCGGTGCCGGCGGCGATCATCCGCGTTCGGCGGGCACGGCCGGGTGCTCGGCAAGGCGCGCGGCCGGCTGCTCGGCAAGGCGCGCGTCCGGGTGCGGTGTCGCGGCGCTCGCCGCAGGCGCGGTCGCTCGGCCGGCCTCCGCGGAGCTCGCCTGTCTGGCCTCCGCGACGTCCAGCCGGGCGAGCCAGAGGCCGGCGCCCATCCGCTCAAAGAGCTGCCGGCTCTCGGCGCTGGCGGCGCGGGCCTGGGCGTCGCCCGGGTCGAGGAGGGTCGCCATCACGAGGCCGACGATCGCCTGCTTGCGCGCCGCCCCGACGTCCCGGAGCCCGGAGCACGCGGCCAGGAACCCGGCCCGCGCCGCCTTCGCCTGTCCGTCCAGCGCCGCGAGCCCGGCTTCGCCGGCGCGGGCCACGAGCTGGGCGATGGCCGCGTGCGAGCCAGTCGCGCGCAGCGCCACCAGGCTCTCCTCCGCGCGCCCCCGGTCGCGGGCAAGGAGCGCGAGGAGCGTCGCTTCGGAGAAAAAAGCGATGGCGTTGTAGGGATCGAGGCGGCCGCCCTCCAGGGAGTTGGACGAGGCCGTCGCCAGGTCCCCGCGCTCCAGCGCTCGGGCGGACCGCATGCCCCTCACGCTGGACTCCAGGTAGGGCTCGTCGGCTACGTGCGCCATCAGCCATCGCTCCACCTCGTCGATCTCGGCATCGGCGTTCGTGCCACCCTCCACCAGGAGGAGGACCAGGAACGAGAGGAGGATGATCCGCTCCTCCTCGCTCGCGGCCTGGTCCAGCCCGGCGCGGATCTCGGCGCGGGCCCAGTCCCATTCGCCGGTCTCGATCGCCCCGACGCTGGCGTTGCCGACGAGCATGGACACGCCCTGTCGGTGGCCGAAGCGCCGGGCGAGCTCCAGGCCGGCGCGCGAAACTTCGAAGGCGGCGCGCGGATCGCGGTCGGTGAGTGGGCCACCCATGTTCGTCCGGGCCCGGATCTCGGTGGCGAGGAGGCCATGCCGCTCGGCGAGGCGGAGGCCGGTCTCCAGGCCACCGATCCCCTCGTACGCTCGACCGAGGCTCGCCAGGGCGACGCTTCGGGTGACGAGCACGTCCGCCACGATGTCCACGCGGTCCAGACGCTCCGCGATCGCCAGGGCGCGGTCCGCGGTGGCCACCGCGGCCGCGAAGTCCACCTGTCGCAGCATCTGGAACCGGGCCAGCTGACCCAGGAGCGAGGCGTACCCGGGATCGTCGCCGAGATCGGCGAACTCGGTGCCGGCAGGCTCGAGGAGAGCGAGCGCGGCGTCCAGGCGGTAGCGCCCGAACATCGCGTCGGCGAGGCCCCCGGTGACTCGCGCCGCGCCGCTTCGGTCGCCCGCGGCCCGGAGCAGCTCGATCGCGCCTCCCAGCAGCCGCTCGGCTTCCTCGTGGAACGCCGCCGCCGACGCTGCCGTGCCGGCACGCTCGAGGAGGGCCGCCCGATCGACCGGCTCCGTCGTCACCTCCAGCGCGTCGCGGTAGAAGCCGAGCGCCTGCTCCTGGGCGCCCAGCACGACCGCCCGGTCCCCGGCAGCCCGGAGCGCGATCCGCGCCTGCGCCGCGAGGGCGTCGGCCTCCGGGCCTTCGGCCGCGTTGCGGTAGGCGGCCAGGTAGTGGACCGCCAGCGCCCCGGCAAGCTCCTGGTCCACGAGCGTCTCGAAATACCGGGCAGCGCCGAGATGGCGAGCCTTGCGGTCGCGGCGTGCAAGCGTGGAGTAGGCGACCTCGCGGACCAGTGACTGGACGAACGCGAACTGGCCACGCTCGGCGGAGCGCGGGTCCACGTCGCGGGCGACCAGCTCCCGGCGGACAAGCGAGAGGAGCCGGCGCTCCACGTCGCCGGCGTCCAGCGCGGCGACGGCGGCCAGGCCGTCCAGCGTGAACGCGTGGCCGAGCACCGAAGCCGCCTGGAGGAGCGCGCGATCGGCCGGGTCCAGGCCATCCAACCGCGCAGAGATGAGCGAATGCAGGGTCTCCGGCACGGCCAGGTCAGCGAGGTCGCCCACCGGCCGGTAGACGCCGTCCGCGGCCTCCAGCGAACCCTGCGCCACGAGCATCCGGACGATCTCCACGGCGTACAGGGGGATCCCGTCGGCCCGCGCGATGATCCGCGCGGAGGCAGCGGCGGAGAGCCCCGGGACGAGGCCTGCCAGGAGCGCCCGCATCGCCTCGGGGGGAAGCGGCTCCAGGGTGAGGCTCGTGAAGTTGCGCTTGCCGGCGCCCCAGTCCGGTCGCGTCTCCAGGAGCTCCGGGCGGGCCAGCGCAACCACGTAGATCGGTACGCCGCGGCTCCAGTCCACCAGGTGGTCGATGAACGCCAGGAGACCGCTGTCCGCCCACTGGAGGTCCTCCAGGACCATCACGACGGGATTCTCCGCCGCCACTCGCTCGAAGTAGATCCGCCACGCGGAGAAGAGCCGATCCTGCCCGCCGGCAGGCGGGTCCCCCACGCCCAGCAGGGCCAGGAGCGCCGTCTCCACCCAGCGCCGCTCGTGCTCGTCCGGGATCCAGCGGGCGACCGACTCCGCGATCCGGGCGCGCGTGGTGGCCTCGTCGTCGGCGTCGGCGAGCCCGGCCCGCTCGCGGACCATCTCGCCGAGTGCCCAGAACGTGATCCCGCTGCCGTAGGACGGCGAGCGCCCGTGGTGCCAGTAGACCGTCTCCACGAGGCCGTCGATGTACTTGAGGAACTCCCAGGCGAGCCGGCTCTTCCCGATGCCGCCTTGGCCGGTGACCGAGACCAGCCGGACGCGCCGGTCCCGCGCGGTCGTGTGATACAGGTCCTTGAGCAGCCGAAGCTCGTCGTCGCGTCCGACGAACGGCGCTTCGACCGTCTCGGAGCGCCCGCGCCCGCCCCGCTCGGCGACGACGCGGAGGGCGCGCCATGCGGGCACCGGCGCCGCCTTCCCCTTGAGGAGCTGGTCCCCGGCCGCCTCGAAGGCGATCGCCCGGGACGCCGCGTGCATCGTTGCCTCGCCGACCAGCACGACGTCGGGCGGGGCCGCACCCTGCAGCCGGCTGGCGGTGTTGACCATGTCCCCGGCGACCATTCCCTCGCCGATGGCCCCGATCGTCACGGCGGCCTCGCCCGTCACGACACCCACCCGCGCGTGGACCGCCGGGCCCAGGCCGCGCACGCCGCCCACGATCTCCAGGGCGGCACGCACGGCGCGCTCCGCGTCGTCCTCGTGGCTGGTCGGGGCGCCCCAGACCGCCATCACCGCGTCACCGATGAACTTCTCGATCGTGCCGCCGTGGCGCTCGACGACCCCGCGCGCGAGGTCGAAGTAGCGGGAGAGCAGGTCGCGGACCTCTTCTGCGTCCCGGTGCTCGGCAAGTGTCGTGAATCCCACCAGGTCGGCGAACAGGACGGAGACCAGGCGCCGCTCGGCGACCGCGGGCGCGGGCGTCGTCGCCGCGTGAGCCGTGGCCGCAGCGCCGGCCACGCGCGCGCCGCATTCCCCGCAGAACCGCGCGCCGGGCGGGTTCGGCGTGCCGCACGCCGGGCATGCGGCGGCCAGCGATGTCCCGCACTCGAGACAGAACTTGCGGCCCGCGTCGTTGTCCGCGCCGCAGGTGGCACAGATCACCGGCATCTCCCCCTCGCACTCCCAGAAGAGCGAACAGTAGACCACCGGGGCAACAGGAGCCATTGGTGCCCCGGCCCGGGCCTGGCGGCCCCTCTCCCCGGCCCGGGCTTGGCGGCCCCTGTCCCGGGCCCAGGCCTGCCGCGCGCTACCATCCGCCGCACGGGGGCGGTTGGGTCCCGGTGGGCTCCCCGGTCTTCAAAACCGGTGCGGTCGCGCCTGACGCGGCCGGGTGGGTTCGACTCCCATGCGCTCCCGCCACCCGACTTCGGATCCGCAGGACGCTGCTCATCTGCGATCATCGCGGGCGTGACCGCGCCTGCAGCGTCCCGTCCGCCGTCCGTCGAGCGGCTGCTCGCTGCGGTCCGCACGAGCGTCGGGGAGCGGGAGCACGTGGCGCTCGTCGCGGCGGCCCGCGACGAGATCGCGGCCGAGCGCGCGCGACTCGTGGCCGGCGCCCCGCCCCGCCCACTCGCCACCCTCGCGGGCGCGCTGGTTGCCCGTCTTGCGAGCCTCGATGGCGGCGGTCCTCCCATGCGCGTCATCAATGCGACCGGCGTGATCGTCCACACGAACCTGGGCCGCGCCCCGTGGCCGGAGGCCGCGATCCGGGCCGCCGAGGCGGCCACGCGCGAGCCGCTCTTCCTGGAGCTGGATCCCGAGACGGGGAAGCGCGGCCGCCGGTACCGCCGGGCAGAGGAGCACCTGGTCGCGCTCACTGGCGCCGAGGACGCGCTGGTCACGAACAACTGCGCGGCCGCGCTGGTGCTCGCCGTCGGCCTCGCCGGGCGGAAGGGCGTGGTGGTCGGCCGTGGGGAGCTCGTCGAGATCGGCGGGGGCGTCCGGATCCCCGACATCGTGCGACGCGCCGGCGGCCGGCTGGTCGAGGTAGGGACGACAAACCGGACGCGGGTCGACGATTACGAGGGGCCGCTGCGCGAGGGGCGCGCGGCGATGGTGCTCCGCGTCCACCCCAGCAACTTCACGATGGCTGGCTTCACCGAGGCGCCGGACGCCGCCGAGCTCGCGGCACTCGCCCACTCCCACGGCGCGCTCGTCATCGACGACCTCGGCTCGGGAGCCCTGCTCGACACCGCGGCGTTCGGGCTCGCCCACGAGCCGACGCCGGCGGAGCGCCTTTCCGGCGGTGCCGACCTTGTTCTCTTCTCGGGCGACAAGCTGGTCGGTGGGCCGCAGGCGGGGCTGGTCGTCGGCCGGGCAGACCTCATCGCGCGCCTCCGGAAGGACCCGCTGGCTCGCGCGATGCGCCCCGACAAGGCAACGCTGGCCGGCGTTGCGGCCACGCTCGGTCTGTACCGGGCGGGCCTCGCGACGCAGGAGATCCCGGTCTGGCGAATGATCGCGGCCCCCATCGAGGCGCTTCGGGCGCGCGCCGAGGCCCTGGCGGCTCGGGTCGCCGGAGCGACGACGGCCCCCCTGGCGGCGACCGTCGGCGGGGGATCCCTCCCGGGGGAGACGCTGCCGTCGTACGGCCTCGCGCTCGACGGGCGGCCGGCCGCCTCCACGAACCGGCTGCTCACCGCGTTGCGAGCGGGTGAGCCGGCGGTTCTCGGCCGGATCGAGGGCGGACGCGTGGTCCTGGATCTCCGGACGGTCGATCCCGCGGCCGACGCCGAGCTTGGTCGCGCGATCGCGGCGGCCCTGAGCGCGGCCAGGATCCGGGAATGACCGTCGTCGTCGGGACGGCGGGTCACATCGACCACGGCAAGACGACGCTGCTCCGGGCGCTCACCGGGATCGACGCCGACCGCCTCCCCGAGGAGCGCCGTCGGGGGATGACGATCGAGGTCGGGTATGCGCACCTGGCCCTCGCCGACGGCGACGTGCTCGATTTCGTCGACGTCCCCGGCCACGATCGGCTGGTCGGCAACATGCTCGTCGGCGCCGGCGAGATCGACGCGGTCCTCCTCGTGGTCGCCGCCGACGACGGTCCGCGCGCCCAGACCCTGGAGCATCTCGAGCTGCTCGACGCGCTCGGGCTCGTCCATGCCGTGGTCGCCGTGACGAAGGCGGACCTCGTCCCTGCGGAGCGGGCGCGGGCCGTTCAGGACCAGGTCCGCGCGCTGGTCGCACGGACGACGCTCGCCGGGGCGCCGATCCTGTCCGTCTCGGCGACCACCGGGGCCGGGCTCGAGGGCCTTCGGGCTGCCCTCGCCGAACTGCGGGACCGGGCCCGGCGCGACGGGGCTGGCGCCCCCGGGCCGGCGCGACTGGCGGTGGACCGCGTCTTCGGGGTGAGGGGCCGCGGAACGGTGGTCACCGGCACGCTTCGCGGCGGCCCGCTGGAGCGCAACGAACCCCTCCGGCTGGAGCCGGGCGGGTCCGCCGTGCGGCCGCGCGAGCTGCAGGTCCGCGGGATCGCGGTGCAGCGCGGCGGCCCGGGAGGCCGGCTGGCCGCGAACCTTGCCGGGGTGGACCGCACGGCCGTTGGACGAGGCAACGTGCTGACCGCGGACCCGGCCGTGGTCGCGACGGACCGTTTGCTCGTCGCGCTGCGCCCGTCCCTGCGACTGGACGGCACGGGGCCGACCCATCGCGCGCCCCTGCCAGGTGGAACGCCGGTTCGACTCCACCTCGGGACGATGCAGGCGGCCGGCGTGATCCGCCGGGGACGCCGCGACGTGGACGGGCTCCCGGGCGGCGAGTTCACGGCGATCCTGCGGTTGGAGGTCCCCGTTGCGGCCGCGTCGGGCGACCGGTTCGTGCTTCGAAGGTCGTCGCCGGCCCAGCCCCTTGCCGGCGGGCGGATCCTGGATCCCCGGCCGCCGACGGGTGTGGCGTGGCGTCATGCATCCGGCGCCGACGTCGAGGCGCTGGCGAAGGCAACCTCGCCGGCCGAACGGGCGGCGGCGCGGCTCGCCCTTCACGGGGCGCTCCCGCTCCATGACCCGGACGTGGCGGCCCTCCCACCCGGCGCCGCCGTGCGGGCCGGCGGAGTCGTCCTCGTCCAGGCGCTGGCAGCTGCGGCCGTGGGCGACGCACGCGCGGCGGTGGAGGCGGCGGCCAACGAAGGAGTGCCGCTCGCGGAACTTCGAGTTCGCGTGGGCCGCGCCCTCCGTCGCCGGGCGTCCCTCGCGCCGCAGGTCGCAAACGACGCCGCGGGCACGCTCCTGGAATCGGCCATCGCCGCCGGTCAGCTCGCGCGAACGGGAGAGCTCGTCCACCGTCGCGACCGTGCGGTTGGGCCCGCGCCGGCCGTGCTCGCGGCGATGGATCGGCTGGAACGGGCCCTGGAGGTGCCCGCACCGCCCGCCCTTCTCGCGGCGGCCCACGCGGCGGGGTGCCCGCCGGAAGGTGTTCATGCCCTCGAGTCCGCCGGGCGCATCGTCCGCGTCGACCGCGATCTCGCCTGGTCGGCGGCCGCCTTCGCGGACCTGCAGGCGACCGCCCTCCGCCTGGCCGCCGACCGACCCCTCACGCCGGCCGCGCTGCGCGACGCGACGGGCACGAGCCGGAAGTACGTGATGGCGCTCCTGGAGGACCTTGGGCGGCGGGGGATCCTCACCCGGACGCCGGCCGGGCACGTGCCCGGACCGCGGGTGCCGCGTGGGAAGAACCTTGACGGCATCCATTGACATGCTCTGGCATGTGATGGCATCATGCGAGCCATGCGCGATCCGGACTACCTGACCGCCACCCAAGCCGCGTCCCGCCTCGGCATCAGCCTTCGGACCGTGCGGCGGAGGATCGCCGATGGCTCGCTGCCGAGCGCCCGGATTGGGCGTGCGGTGCGCATCCCGGCCGCCGCGCTGGAGCTCCCGGTGGCGCGCCCCGGTGGATCCGCCGCGCGAGAGGCGGCCGCGCCCTACGAAACGGACGCAGACGGGGATCGGGCCGCCTACGTGGCCCGGTGGAACTCGGCACACTGGCCCGACACCTTCGAGCGAATGCTCGCTCGGCGGCTGCGACCGGGCGCGGATCGCGTGGAGGACGTCGAATGCGCGCCGGCGCCGAGC
>JANXWH010000211.1 GCA_025351245.1 Chloroflexota bacterium
ATCGCCGGCCGACGGGCGACCGCCTCCCGGGCGATTTCCAGGACCAGCGCAAGCGACGCCGTCCGCTCCCTCGCCTCCGCGCCCACGGCGTCGCCGTCGGGGTCGAACCCGAGATCCGCCCGCAGGCGCACCTCGAGGGCGTCGGCGACGTCCAGGCCCCGCGCCCCCGCCGGCAGCCGGCGCAGGATCCGGAGCGCCTCGCGCACCTCTCGTCGCTCGAAGAAGCGCTGCCCGCGGACGCGGAAGCCGATCCCGGCCTTCGTGAGGGCCGCCTCGAGCGGCGGGACCTGGGCGTTGATCCGGACCAGGACCGCGATCTCGCGGCGCGGCGTCCCGCCGTCGATGAGTCGGTGGATCGTCGCCACGAGCAGCGCGAGCTCCGCCTCGCCGTCGGCGCACCGCCGGATCGTCGGCTTCGGCCCGGAAGGCTGCGTCGCCACGAGCCGCTTCCGTCGGCCCTCGGCCGCGAGCAGGCGGTTGGCAAGGGCGAGGATCTCGGGGCTGCTGCGGTAATTGCGGTCCAGGGTCACCTGGCGGGCCGCCGGGAAACGGGCCTCGAAACCGGTCAGGAAGGCCGACGTCGCGCCTGCGAAGGTGTAGATCGTCTGGTCCTCGTCACCGACGACGCACAGATCATCGCGGTCGCCGAGCCAGAGCTCGAGGAGGCGCTGCTGGAGCGGGTTCGTGTCCTGGTATTCGTCGACGCTGAACCACGCGTAGCGCGCGCGCACCATCTCGACCGCCGCGGGATCGTCCTCGAGGAGGTCGACGGTGCGGGTGAGCATGTCGTCGAAGTCGAGCCGGCCCGCTCGATCCTTCTCCCGTTCATAGTCGGCCCACAGGCGGACGAACAGCTCGACCGGGATCGGCGGGGTCCGGTCGCCGGCCTCGCTCGCGTACGACGCCGGCCGAAGACGCCGGCTCTTCGCCCATTCGATCTCGTCGGCCAGGTCCTTCGCCGTGGTGAAGCGGTAGCCGCCCGGCAGCGCGCGGGCGAGGCGGCCGACGATCGGGATCTTCGAGTCGAGCACGGCGGGCGCCGGCTCGCCGCCATGGTGCTGCGGCCAGAAGTGCCGGAGCTGCGCTAGGGCCGCCGCGTGGAACGTCCGGGCGGCGATGCCCGGGAGGCCGAGCGCCTGCAGACGTCCCACCATCTCGCCGGCAGCTTTGTCGGTGAAGGTGACCACGAGGATGCGCCGGGGGTCGACGGCGCCGGTCGCGACCGCGTATGCAGCCCGGTGGCTGACGACCCGCGTCTTCCCCGATCCGGCGCCGGCGTGGACGACGAGCGGCCCACGGGTAATTCGGACGGCCTCCACCTGGGCCGGATCGAGGCCCACGAGAAGGTGCGCGGCGTCATTCGTCAGGGTCGGATCCTCGCGCGGTGGGGTGTCGCCGTGTCGCCCGACCTAGCCGGACGCCGGATGGCTGGCTCCGCGAGCGTCCGGGGGCGGATCCAGGCGCCTGTCACGCCTGACCGCGCGCCGCCTCGAGCGTCGCGATCTTGTCCAGCAGGACGTTCAGGGCATCGTCCTGCGCCTTGAGATGTGCCTGGATCTCCTGAGCCTCGTGGAACGTGGCCTCCGCATCCTGATACGTCATGTCGGCACGCTTGTCCGAGGCGCGGCTGAGGATGTTCTGGCCGACCATGATCACCGAGAGCATGACCAGCTGGATGAAGGTCTGGCTGACCCACTGGATGAGCGGGAGCAGTCCACCACCGAGCGCCTGCGGCAGCGCGACGAGCGCGAGGACGCCGAAGGCGTAGGCACACCACATCGTGCCGACCGTCGTGGTGAGGATCAGGGCGACCTTGCCGTTGAAGCCGACATGCTCATCGGTGGTCTTGGGTGGTCCGGATTTGCTGTGCGCCGCAACCCGAGGATGGGGATGGTGCTCGAAGCTGACCTGCATGATCGATCTCCCAGGCGAAACCATGACTCCTGACCGCCGTGCCCGCGAGACACGTGTGCTCATCATCCATGACTGGGCGCGGTCTGCACGCGTCTGCCCGGTGCAGTGCTGCGCCGCCGGACGCGCCGCAGATCGCCGGGCTCTCGCTCGGGAACCCGCTCGGCTTCATGAGGCCATGAACGGTCGGATACGAGGTGGGCGCCGGGATCCTTCTGCGGATTCTCCTCCCGCTGCGGCGCGTCGGCCCCGGCCAGGAGGTCGTGGAACGGGAGCCCAGTGCCGCCAACGGCCCCAGCTTCCGACGGGTGCCGGTCGGCGTCTCGCCATCGGCGCTCTCTCGCTCGGCGACGTTCGGTTATGCAGCCTCCCGTTCGGTCCTGACTACCGTTGGGGCGCCTGTCCGGCGCCTATTCGACGTGCGGGCATATCGACAACAGCGGCCAAGTGCCAAGTACGGTTCATACCGCTGATATGCCCGCAACGTGCATCGCGGGGGTGGGTGTCCCCCGTGCCGTACGCGCAGGAGTTCGGGCGCCTGCATACGCCCACGACCGCACCCCTGAAACAACCGCGAGCGCATCTCGTCTCACTCACTGATGGATCCGAACGCCGACGTGGGGACGACCGCCAGCGCCACCGTCCCGGTGCTGCCCGTACCGCTCCGCGTCGGCGTGGCTGGAGCACAGACCGGCGATGCGTACGAGCAGCACGCGGCGGAGGTCCACGGCTTCCTCGTTCGAACGGTCCGCGATGGCGACGTCGCCGCGGACCTCCTGGCCGACGCATTCACGAAGTTGCTCGTCGAGGAGCGCGGAGGCCGCTGGCCCGACCACCCGCGCGCCTGGCTCTATCGCGTGGCGTCGAACCTCGCGATTAGCCGCGGCCGCCGGCTCCAGGCCGCGGCCAGGGTGGATCGAGCGCTCCAGGCCAGGCACCAGGACCGCGAGTCGGCTTCGCCGGACGCTGAGGTGCTCCGAAGGGAGCGTCGGGGCGATCTGGATCGGGCGCTCTCGCTCCTGGGCGCGGACGCCCGGGCAGCGTTGCTCCTCGCCGCCCAGGGCTTCGACGGGGCGACGATCGCGGTGACGATCGGCCGGACGGAGGCAGCGACGCGGACCCTGATGTGCCGGTCGCGCATGCGGCTGCGCGACGAGCTTCGCGAGGAACACCGATGATCGACCACCGACGCGCCCTGACGCTTGCCGCCACCGCCCTCGACTTCCCGCTCGACGCATCGGACCGCGCCATCCTCGAAGCGCACGTCCGCGAATGCACGGCCTGCCGGGCGGAACTCGCCGCCTACCACCGGGACGCCGCGCGCCTTGCGGCCCTTCCTCCGATCGCGCCGCCGGCCCGGGTGCGCGGTGCCATCGGGCGGGCGCACCCCGTGCATCGTTTCGTGCTGCTCGCCGCGGCGGCGCTGTTGCTCACCGCATCGGCGGGGATCGCGCTCGTCGTCGGCTCGGCGCTCAGGGACGCTCGGAACCCGGATGTCTCGCCCGCCCCCTCGACCCCGGCCCGGTCCTCGGCCGAACCGACCGCGGCGGCGTCGATCGCGACCGTAGCCGCGAGCCCGGTCGAGGCCCCGTCGAAGCTCGAAGTCGCATGCGACGGAACGCGCGCCGACATTCCGACGCCAATCGTAAGAGCCCAGGCTGACGGCATCCAGA
>JANXWH010000072.1 GCA_025351245.1 Chloroflexota bacterium
CATTCAGCAGCGTCCCCGGCCCTCCCTCTATCCATCGGTAGAACCTCTGGCGGGCCTCCCTATCGATCGAGCATCTACGTAGCCGCGCATTTGTGCCCCCCGGCGGATGGGATCACGGGGCCGCGAATACGACACTTCAGCGCAGGTGTCACGGCGCGGGTATGGACCCGGCCGATCAACGAGGGCAACGCGAGATGCACGGAGCACGAGCAGGCGCCCGGTGGGCGCGCCCGGCGGGAGCGGCGCGATGAGCGCACCGGCCGCCACCAAGGCCATGAGCCCCCAGAAGCTGGAGCGCGAGCTCCTGGCTCGCCTCGGGCTCGACCCGTCCGCCACGCCCGAGGACGTGAGCGCCTCCCATGAGGCGGTCTCCGCGTATCTCGCGGCAGCGCCGCGCAGCCTGCGGACGTGGGCACGCGTCCAGGCCTCCGGCGCCGACGAGGCGTACGCACTTCTCACGGACCCGGCCGCGCTCTCCCGCGCCGTCGCCCTTGGCGGGGCGGGTGCGCGACCGGCCGTCCTACCCGGCGAGCCGGCGACACCTCCGGCTCGCCGGGATTCCCCTGCCCCCGCCCCCATCGCGGTTGTACCCGCCGTGACGGCGGGCGCAGCAGTAGTGGCGGCGGCAGCGGCGGCGCCGGCACGCGTCGACGACAACGGCCGCCGGATCGTCAGCGACGACGAGATCGATGCCCTGCTCGCCGAGGTGACCCCCGGCGCCCACCGGGAGATCGTGGGGACCGCCGCCGAGCGCGCCGCCTCCACCGTGGCCGTGAGCGGCACGCCCCGCTCGAGCCGGCTCCTCGGCCTCCTCGCCTCGCCCGCGTTCCGCAACGTGGCCCTCGTCGGCGCGACGGTCGCAGCCATCGGCATCGTCGTCGTCCTCGGCTTCAACGCCGGCAACACGAGAGCGGGCGGTATCGCGGCGGGCGTCACGCCGGCCCCCAGCGCCGCCGCCAGCACGCCGGTCCTCGACCAGGCAGCCGTCGCCGCGCTCATGGTGAAGATCCAGGCGAACCCGAAGGACGCCGATTCGCTCATGGCGCTTGGCGACGCGTACTACAGGACGGGCGACTTCAAGACCGCCGGCGACTGGTTCGCGAAGGTCACCGCGGTCGAGCCCACCAACGTGCGTGGCTTCCTGGCCCTCGGCGCCACTGCCTTCAACCAGGGCGACCCGGCCACGGCCGAGACGGCCTGGAAGCAGGCCGTGACGATCGACGAGAAGAACGTCGAGGCCCACTACGACCTCGGCTTCCTCTACCTGAACCGCCAGCCGGCTGACATGGTCGGGGTCCAGCGCGAGTGGACGCGTGTCGTGCAGCTCGCCCCTGACAGCGACATCGCCAAGACCGTCAAGGCCCACCTGGACGCGCTCGCCAGCTTCAAGCCGGCCTCGCCGGCAGCCAGCGGCGCGCCGGCGGCCAGCCCGGCAGCTTCCCCTGCCGGCAGCCCCGCGGCGTCCACGGCGACCAGCCCGGCCGCGTCCGGGAGCCCCCTGCCATGACCGTCGGGGCCGGGATCGGCCTCCTGGTGGCCTTCCTGGCGGGCGTCGTCTCGTTCGCTTCGCCGTGCTGCCTGCCCCTCGTCCCGGCCTACGTCGGGTACATGGTGGGCGCCACCGGCGCGGCGGACCGCCGCCGGAGCTTCTTCCACGGGCTCACCTTCGTGACCGGCTTCACCCTCGTCTTCGTCGCCTTCTGGGCCTCGATCGGGGCGATCGGGTACGCCCTGGCCGACAACGCGAAGTACCTTCGCCAGGTCGGTGGGATCGTCCTCATCGTCTTCGGGCTCCAGGTTGCGGGCGTCGTCAACCTTCGCGCCCTCTGGCGCGACACGCGCCCGATGCCCGCCTTCGGCGGCGCCGTGGCGGGCGGCGGCACGGTCACCTTCGGGGGCGGCGGCGGGACCGTTGCCCTCGGCGGCGGCCCCGGCGCCGGCATGGGCCTCCAGGCCCCAGGCTACGGCCGGTCGCTGCTCTTCGGCGTCGTCTTCGCCGCCGGCTGGAGCCCCTGCATCGGCCCCATCCTCGGCGGCATCATCGGCCTCGCCTCGACGACCGAGAACGTCGCCCAGGGAACCGTCCTCCTCCTCGCCTATGCCGCCGGCCTCGCCGTGCCGTTCCTCGCTGTCGCGATGGGAGCGACGTGGGTCGCCCGCAAGCTCAGCTGGGTCGGGCGCCACCACCGCGCCGTCTCGCTGGTGAGCGGGGCGATGCTCGTCGGCCTCGGCGTCCTCATGGTCACCAACCTGCTCGCGCGTCTCGCGGCGCTCAGTGCGCCGCTCGGCGGCTGACGGAGGCGCACGAATGGCGCAGAACGCAAGGACCCACGAACTCGCGGGCGGCACCCTGCCGGCCCCGGGCGCCGTCGAGCGCGCCGGCAGCGTCGACTCGGCGCTCGACAGGCTGTGGCGCCTGCTCACCTCGATGAAGCTCGCCCTGCTCCTCATCCTCGGCTTCGCGGCGCTCACGCTCGTCGGTACGCTGCTCATGCAGATGCCCGCCGGCGTCGCCGAAGACCCCCAGGCCCGGGCCAGTTGGCTGGCCGAGGCCCGCCCGAGGTACGGTGGCTGGACGGACGTCATGGACCGAATCCAGTTCTTCACGATCTTCACGTCGGTCTGGGTGCGGGCGATCGGCGCCCTGCTCGCAGCTTCGCTCGTCGCCTGCACCGTCCAGCGGATCCCGGGGACGTGGCAGACAATGCGGCGTCCCCACATCACCGTGGGCTCCGCGTTCTTTGAGCACGCGCCGCAGCACGAGGCGATGACCTTCCACCGGGCGCCGGCCGAGGTCCTTGCGGCAGTCCAGGGGGTCTTCTCGCACCACCATTACCGGGCCCTTGTCGAGGACGACGGGACCGTCCACCTCTACTTCGACCGCAACCGCTGGGCGCCATGGGCCGGCCTCGTCGCCCACATCAGCATCGTCGTGATCCTGGCGGGCGCCATGGTCGGCTCGATGTTCGGCTTCCGCGACACGCAGTTCATGCTGGCCGAGGGCGCG
>JANXWH010000156.1 GCA_025351245.1 Chloroflexota bacterium
ACCTTGATGATCAGCATGTGCTCCGCGAGCCAGCCCTCGTCGCGGGCGATCGCCGACGCGATCCGGAGCGCGTAGCACTTCTTCCCGAGCAGCGCGTTGCCACCGTAGCCGGAACCGTACGACCAGATCTCGCGGGTCTCGGGGAAGTGGACGATGTACTTGGTCGTCGCGTCGCACGGCCATGGCACGTCCGCCTGGCCCGGCGCGAGCGGCGCCCCGACGGAGTGCAGGCACGGCACGAAGTCGCCCGCCGCCCGGATGGCGTCCAGGGCGGCAGCGCCCATCCGGGTCATGATCTTCATGTTGACGACGACGTAGGCGGAGTCCGTGATCTGGACGCCCAGTCGGCTGATCGGCGACCCGAGGGGCCCCATCGAGAACGGGATCACGTAGAGCGTCCGGCCCCGCATCGACCCGCGGAAGAGGTCCGTGAGCGTTGCCCGCATCTCGTCCGGGTCGCGCCAGTTGTTCGTCGGCCCCGCGTCCGCCGCGTCGCGCGAGCAGATGTAGGTGCGGTCCTCGACCCGCGCGACGTCGCTCGGATCAGAACGGGCCAGGAAGCTGTTCGGCCGAAGGGTCGGATTGAGCCGGGTGAACGTGCCGGCCTCGACGAGCCCGGCGCAGAGCGCCTGGTACTCGGCTTTGGAGCCGTCGCACCAGTGGACCGCGTCGGGCGCTGCGAGCGCCGCGATCTCGTCGACCCAGCGGGTCAGGGCCGGGATGTCGGTCGGGGGCTCAAGGCCGATGTACCCCGGTGCCGTGCGGTCCGCGGACCCGCGGCCGATTCCTGTCTGCAGCGCGCCCATCGTCTGTCTCCCACTCCGCGATCGACCCCGGCCGACCGCGTCGAGCCGCCGAAGGCCGTCAGACGCAACGATAGCGGCGTCGGCCGCCACCCATCGTCAATGTCCCGCGCGCCGGGGCCGTCGGAGAAGATCGGGCGGGTGCCGCCCGGGATCGACGCCGGGAACGCCCGGCCGTCAGGGGCGAGCCAGGATCGTCTTCGCCAGCGTGATCGTGTCTGCCTTCAGGGTGTCGCGGTTGAAGTTGCCCACCCAGAAGCCGCTGACCACGAGCTCGCCGGCGGCGATCTTCGCGTGGACGGCCGTGAGCCCGTACCACGCCTCCGTGCCGAGCCCATCGACCTTCGTGACGGCGTCGCCGAAGATCACCTTCGCTCTGTCGTACGTGCTGAACGTCTTCCCGAATGACACCCCTACCGTTCCCGGGACGGACACGTTCGGCCCAGCGTGGATGGTGCCGGACACGTCGAAGGTGCAGTGCCCGTTCTCGTCGAGCTTGCCCGCCGAGGAGGACCCGCCGAAGGCAGCCTCGACGTCGGCCCTGGTCACCACCGAGCACTGGTCGGACGGGATGGCGCCGGTGTGGGTACCGGTGCCGGTGGAAGCGGCGGGGCTGGCCGTGGCGGGGCTGGAGGCGGCGTTAGCGGGCGAGTTCGCCGGAGCGCCCGACGGGGCCGAGGCCGCGGCGCCGGAGGATGCGCCTGGCGTGGTGGACGCCCCTCCGCCGCACGCCGCGAGGATCGCCGCGGCGAGGAGGACCCCGCCCGCCACCCTTGCGGAGGTCGTAGCCAGGGCGCGAGCCGGGCGCCGGAGGCGCAACCGGCGGTGACGAAGCCTTGAAAGCATGCTGAACTCCCCCAGGGTGACCGACGGCATGGGTCGGGTCGCGACAGCATGCACACTTCGGGCGAACGCGCATCGCGTTTCGAGCTGCAAGCCGGCGCTCGATCACCATCGCTTGACATGTGACTGACCAGTCACGTATTGTCGAGACATGGACCCGGTGTTCAGAGCCCTGGCCGATCCGACGCGGCGGAGCCTGCTCGACGAGCTCTTCCGCGAGGACGGGCAAACGTTGAGCGCGCTCGAGGAGCGCTTCTCGATGACACGCTTCGGCGTGATGAAGCACCTGAAGCGGCTCGAGGAGGCGAGCCTGGTGGTCACCAGGCGGCGAGGCCGCGAGAAGCTCCACTTCCTGAACCCGGTCCCGATCCGGCTCGTCCACGACCGGTGGGTGAGCAAGTACGCCGAGCCCTGGGCGGCTGCGCTCAGCGGCCTCAAGAGCAGACTGGAGCGTCCCATGGAGAAGGTGTTCGAAATCTACATCCGCACCACCCCGGAGCGCCTCTGGGAGGCGATCACCGATCCCGAGATCCGGAGCAAGTACAACTTCGGCGCGCGCCAGACCTCGGACTGGACGCCGGGCTCGCGCTACGAGATGGGCGCCCCGAACGCCCCTGGTCCCCTTGGCGAGGGCGTCAACCTCGAGGTCGACCCGCCGCGCCGGCTCGTCCAGAGCATGGTTGCGCTCTGGGGCGACGACGTGAAGGCCGAGGGTACCTCGCGAGTCACGTGGGAGATCGAGCAGATCGCCGACTCGTGCCGCTTGACCGTCACCCACGACCAGCTGCGCGAGGGCGCGAACGAACAGCTCTACGGCGGTTGGCCGATGATCCTCTCCGGCCTCAAGACGTGGCTCGAGACGGGCACGTTGCTCACCACGCCGGGATCACTGATGTACGGCGGCTGAACCGGCCCTCGCCGCGCGCTGCGACACCCCCACCCTCGGTCGGCGCTCAGCGACCCGCCTCGTCCGAGGCCTTCCTGCCCACGGATCCCCCTCCGGGAACCTTGGGCGGCCCGGAATCACGAGGCCCCCGGCGGTGAACCGGGCCTCGATCGTGCTTGGATCGTTGGTCGGGGCGGAGCGATTCGAACGCTCGACCTCCTGAACCCCATTCAGGTGCGCTACCAAGCTGCGCCACGCCCCGACGGATCGAAGAATAGCAGACGCCCCACCGGGACCCATCGCCGTCAGCCGCTAGCCCGGGTGGGCTCGCCGGC
Organism: Chloroflexota bacterium; assembly: GCA_025351245.1. Taxonomy (GTDB): domain Bacteria; phylum Chloroflexota; class Limnocylindria; order Limnocylindrales; family CSP1-4; genus CTSoil-043. The sequence goes on from JANXWH010000156.1 coordinate 2,868, forward strand.
CACCTCCGCGAGCGCCACCGGGTCGAGAATCACCACCTCGTCGCGCGAGCTGTCGATCAGCCCTTCCTCGTGGAGCTGGTGGAGGTTGCGGGTCACCACCTCGCGCACGGACCCGATCGCGTCGGCGAGCTCCTGCTGGCTGGCATGCACGAGGAGGTCGCGGCCGGGGCCAGCTGTCGCGAGGAGGAGCAGCTGGCGGACGAGACGCTGCCGAACCGACAGGAAGGCCTGCTCGGAGATGTCTTCGAGGAGCCGGTACAGCTGACGGGTCAGCTCCTCGGCACAGGCACGGGCGACACCCGGGTCCGTCGCCAGGAGAGCGCGAAGAGCGTCGACACGGAGGGCCACCACGAGCGAGCTCGTCATCGCCTGGATGCTCATTGGCGCCGGGCCGCCGATGACGAGGGCGAGGCCCGCCACGTCGCCGCTCCGCGCGTAGCGGACGGTCACCTGGCGCCCGTCGGCCGAGGTGAGGAAGAGCCGAAGGAGGCCCTTGACCACGACGAAGAGGCGCGGCCTCTCGTCGTCGCGGTAGATGAGCGCCCCCGCTGGTACGTTGATCCGGATCGCCTCGGCGAGGAGTCGCTCCGCCGCCTCACGCGGGAGCGCGAGGAGGAAGCCGCCCCCGAGTCCTTCGAGAGCAAGCTCGTCGAATGCATGCGCCGGTCGATTCATCTCCCATGGCCGCGCGGGCGGCCTTCCGCGGGTTCCACGGTCACCATACGGCGCCGGGCGCGCGCGCCCAAGTGCCGGATGGGGTGAATGGTCGCAGCGGGGCGTGACCCCGGTCACACTCGCGACCCACCGCGATCACTGACTCCGGACCACGGCTCCAGCATCCTGACGAGGTGGTCGGAGCCCGCGGATCCGCCGCGGACCAACAGCGGAACAGGCAGGGACGGACATGGTCGTCGCGGAAAGGGAGATCGTCTCGGCCCAGCGGGTCGAGTATCGCATGGAGCGGATGCCGATCCAGGATCACCCAGAGGCGCACCTCGCGGAGCTCCTTGATCGGCTCAACGAGCTGGGCAAGCAGAGTTGGCGCGTGGTCAGCGTGGACCTGACCCACCACCCGTCGTACTCACCGGCCGCACAGCCGTCGATCCCGCTGCCCGTGCTGCTGGAGAAGAAGGCCGTCGCCGCCCGGCGGGTCGAGTATCGCATCGAGCGCATGCCCTTCCAGCAGCATCCGGAAACGCACCTTTCCGAGCTGCTCGATCGGCTCAATGAGCTGGGCAAGCAGGGCTGGTGCGTGGTGAGCGTCGACCTGACGCATCACCCGTCGTACTCGCCGGCCGCACAGCCGTCGGTCCCGCTGCCGGTACTGCTGGAGCGCGAGATCTGACGAGCCGGCGCCCCGGCAACGCAGCCGAAGGAGGTCCGACTCCGGTCGGGCCTTCTTCCCTGTCCCCCACCGGCAACTGGTCGCTCGCCGGAACCGGATCGAAAGACGCCCGGACGTGATCGGCCGGCCGGACGTCAGGTAGAGCGGCGCGCCCCCGGACGGGCCCGCGCCCGTGCATTCGCAGCCGGCCGCGCGCGCCGTGGCCGCTCCGTGCCCCGGTTTCGGAAGACGAGCTTGATCGGCGCCCCATGGAACCCCAGCACGTCGCGGATCCGGTTCTCCAGGTAGCGCCGATAGGAGAAGTGGATCAGCTCGGCGTCGTTGGCGAAGAAGATGAAGGTTGGGGGCTCGATCCCCGCCTGCGTCGCGTAGTACAGCCGCGGGCGGCGATTCTTGACGGGAGGCGGTGCCTGGCGCGCGACCGCCTCCGTGAGGAGCCGGTTCAGCTCGCCGGTGCCGATCCGCTTGCGTCGCTCGCCCCAGACGTCCACCGCCAGCTCCAGCACGCGCTCCACGCGCTGCCCGGTCTTCGCGCTGATGGAGACGGCAGGCGCGAAGTCCAGGAACGGCGCATCGCGCTGGATCCAGGTCACGTACTGGTCGAACGTCTTGTCCGTCTTATCCTGGACCAGGTCCCACTTGTTGATCGCGAGGACCAGCCCCTTGCCCGCGTCCACGGCGTAGCCCGCGACGTGGGCGTCCTGCGCGGTGAGCCCGTCCACGGCGTCGACCACGAGCACAACGACGTCGGAGCGATCGACCGCCTTGAGCGCGCGGAGCGTGGAATAGCGGTCGGCGTCCGGGCCGGAGGCGACCTTGCCGCGACGGCGGATCCCGGCGGTGTCGACGAGCACGATCTCGCCCTGGCCGAAGGCCATCCGCGTGTCGATCGCGTCGCGGGTCGTCCCCGGGATCTCGCTGACGATCATCCGCTCCTCGCCGAGAAGCGCGTTCAGAAGGCTCGACTTCCCGACGTTGGGCCGGCCGACGAGCGCGATCGTCACGGGGCCGGGCACGTGGTTGGGGTCGAACTCGTCGCCGGTGGCGTCCGCTTCGGCGCTGTCCTCCTCGAACGGCGCGATCCCCTCGGCCAGTGCGTCGGCGACGTGGGCGGCGGCGAGGTCCTGGCGTTCCTCGCGCGTCTTCCGCGTGCGCTCCTCGGCGGACTCCGGCGGAAGCGCGGCGACGATCGCGTCGAGGAGGTCGGCCACGCCGCGGCCGTGGGCCGCGGAGATCGGCCACGACTCGGGCCAACCCAGGGCCCAGAACTCGACCGCATCGAGCTCGCGCTTCGCGTTGTCGGCCTTGTTGGGCGCAAGGAGGACGGGCGCCGTCGCCCGCCGAAGCATCTCGGCCGCTTCCTGGTCCGCCGGGGTGATGCCGCTTGTCGTGTCGAGGAGGAAGACAATGACGTCCGCCTCGGCGATCGCGAGCCGCGCCTGCTCCTGGACCTTCTCCTCGATGACATCCCCCGGAGACGTCTCGAGCCCACCCGTGTCGACGCAGAGGAATGACCGTCCATTCCAGTCGGCCTCGGCGTAGAGGCGGTCGCGGGTGGTCCTGGCGCGGTCCTCGACGATCGCCGCCCGCGGGTCACCAACGATCCGGTTGAAGAGCGTGCTCTTCCCGACGTTCGGACGTCCGACGAGCGCGACGACGGGGAGCGATGCCACCTGGCGCTCAGCGAGCCGCGGCGGGCGCGGCGGCCCGAGCGGCGGGCGCGGCGGGTGCGGCGGCCCGACCAGTCCTGCGGCGCACATGCGAACCGGCCTGCGGGTCATGCTCGGCGCGAGCGGGCTCGGCGAGCTCGAGGCTCGGCAGTGACGTCGTTCGGCCGGCCGGTGTCACGGCAGCGCCGAGAGCCGCGACGGCGAGCTCATGGGCATGCGCGGCGGCGTTCCCCGTGCCTGCCATCGTGAGGAGTCGCTCGGCCACCGCCTCCAGGTCCTCGATCGGCGTGGACGTCCCACCCGTCACCCCGACGACGCGGGCAGCGCCGAAGACGGACGCATCGGTTAGGTCGCTCGCCCGCTCGACCTGGATCGCCGGCGTCCCCACGATCTCGCAGAGGCGGGTGAGCTCCTTCGTGTTCGCCGACTGTCGCCCGCCCACGACCACGATGAACTCGACGGCCCGCGCCAGCTCGACGGTGTCCTCCTGGCGGCGGATCGTCACCGGGCAGACGCTGTTGATGATCTTCAGCTCGTGGGCGCGGCCCACCATGAAGGCCGCCAGGCGCTCAAACTTCCAGGGCGGCTGGGTTGACTGGGTGATCAGGGCCATCCGCTTCTTCCGCGGGATCCGGTCCCAGTCGGACTCGTCGTCCACAACGATCGCGTCGGGCGCGAAGCCCAGCAGGCCAACGACCTCGGGGTGGTTCGGGGTGCCGAGCAGGACGATCGTGTAGCCCTCCTCCACCAGCCCCTGGAGCTGCTTCTGCTCGGCGATCACCCACGAGCAGGTCCCGTCGATCATCTCCAGGCCGCGTTCCGCCGCGGCCGACCGGACCGCCGGCGTCACGCCGTGGGCCCGGATGACCACCGTGGAACCGGCCACGGCCTCCGAGAGCTCGGCGATGCTCACGACACCGCGCGCGCCCAGGTCCGCGATCACGCCCTCGTTGTGGACCACCTGGCCCAGCGTCTGGGTCCGCTTCCCGGCGTCGGAGGATTCCTTCGCCTTGTCGACGGCTTCGCGAACGCCATAGCAGAAGCCCGTCCGCTTCGCGATCCGTATCTCCTGCACCATGCCCACGCGGCGATTATCGCACGCTCCCTCTCAAAACCCCGGTGGGCACCCCGCCGGCCGCAAGCGGCGGCTCGTAGACACCCTGGTGCCGCGGCGGGAGGAGGGCCGCGATGCGCAGCATCAGGCGTGTCGTGACGTCCTCCAGCGGCTCCTTCCGGCCATCGGCGCCGACCAGGCGCTCCAGGACGAATGGCTCCCCGACCTGCATCCGGATCCGCCCGCGGCTGAGCACGCCGAACCGCCAGATCTTCCGGCCCCGCGGCCAGAACAGGTCCGTGTCGATGACCCCGATCGGGAGGATCCGGGCGCCGGTCCGGAGCGCGAGGAGCGTCACGCCCTCCTTGGCGACTTGGAGCGCGCCCGTCGGGCTGCGGGTTCCCTCCGGGAACGTGCCGAGCACGCGGGCGTCGTCGAGGACGGACTTCGCGAGCCGGAACGCCTCCATGTCCGCGGCACCGCGCCGGATCCCGAACGCGCCGTTCATCCGCATGAACCAGCCGGCGATCGGCCACTCCATGGACTCCGCCTTCGCCATCCAGTGCACGGGTCGGCCCAGGCTGGATGTCAGCCAGTTGGCGATCAGGATCGGGTCCGCGTTCGAGATGTGGTTGGCGGCGAGGATCAGCGCGCCGTGCTTCGGGACATGCTCCAGCCCGCTGACGCTGACGCGCGTCGAGCTCCCGATGAGCAGGCGCCCGAACTGGTTGGACGCGCGGATCGTCCACGGCAGTCGGTCCCGCGGCAACGCGAACGCGGCGGCCTCGGCCTCGGAGCGCTCATGGCGCAACGTCGGCTCCGTCATTCGTCGGCGCCACCGGCGGTTGCCCCAAGGCGGGTCGCCGCCGCCCCGATGACGGCCGCGACCGTCTGGTCGAGCGTGTTCCCGTCGGTCAGGACGTGAATCGCGTCGTCCGCGGGCCGCGCCGGGGCGATGGCACGACCCTCGTCGGCCCGGTCGCGCCGGCGCAGGTCGTCAAGGATGGCGCGCCCCGCTGCGCTCGCCGGGTCGATCCCGCGCTCCAGCGCGCGGCGGGCGGCCCGCTCCTCGGCGCTCGCGTCGAGCCAGATCTTCACGTCGGCCGCGGGCAGGACAACCGTCCCGATATCCCGGCCGGCCACCACGATCCCGCCGGCTTCCACGAGCTGGCGCTGGCGGACGAGGAGGGTGGCACGAACCGCGGGTGCCCCGGCCACGGCTGAAACCACCCGGTCTACGTCCGGTGTCCTGATCTCCGCGCTCACCTCGCGGCCGTCAATGACGACGCGCTCGAGTCGGCCGTCTTCGTCCGCCTCCACGGCCACCGACGACGCGAGCGCCGCGACCCCGGGCCCGTCGGACGGGTCGACAGCCTGGTCGATGGCGGCCCACGCAAGCGCCCGATAGAGCAGGCCGGAGTCGAAGAAGCGGAGCCCGAGGGCGGCCGCAACGGCTGCGCCGACGGAGCTCTTCCCGGAGGACGCAGGGCCGTCGAGCGCGATCACGGGACGCGACCGCGGCCTCTGCGACCGGGGCGCCCGCGAGTCCGTCACTGCTCCCTCCTTCGCTCACCCGCCACCACGTCCGGATGATAGGTGGAAGCCCCGAGCCGGCGAACCTCCGCGGCGGTCAGCGGCCGCACCGCGCCGGTCGCCAGGTCCAGCCGGAGCGGCCCGACGCGCACGCGGACGAGGCGCGCGACAGGGGCGCCCACCGCCCCGAACATGCGCCGCAGCTGCCGTTTCCAGCCCTGGCCCAGGGTCACCCGGTACCAGGTCAGCGCCGGGGCCGGGCGCGGGTCCAGGAGCCGCGCGAGGCTTGTCGTCTCGGTCCGGGTCGCGGTTCGCAACCCGCCCAGGCGGGCGATCCCCTCCTCCAGCGCGATGCCGGCCGCGAGCGCGGTGCGCTGCTCGGCATTGAGCGGTTTGTCGAACGCGACCGCGTACTCGCGCTCGACGCCGTGGCGCGGGTGAAGCACGCGATCCGTCCAGGCGCCGTCGTTCGTGAGGAGGAGCAGGCCCTCTGAGTCGCGGTCGAGGCGGCCCACCGGGTACAGGCGGATGCCCCGCGTCACGAGTCGGGCGGGCACGAGGTCCAGGACGGTCCGAGCCGCGTGCCGGTCGGCGACGGTGGAGGTGACGCCGGCGGGCTTGTGGAGGGCGAGGTGAACGGCCGGCGCGACGAGCGCCCCAATGACGTCAACCGGCCGGCCGTCGACCGCGATGGCGGCGAGCGAGGGATCTGCCTTTTCCCCCAGGGCTGCGACCCGCCCATCGAGCGTCACGCGCCCGGCCGCGATCAGGGCGTCGGCGCCCCGGCGGCTCGCGATCCCGGCCGCGGCCAGGAGCTTGCCGACCCGCTCCTCGGGCATCAGCGCGACCGACCGGCGGGCAGGCCCGCGTCGAGGGCCGGAGATACCCCGCCGGGATCGTCCGCGGCAACCGGCACGGCAGCGGCCGTCGCGTCCGCCGCAACCGGCACGAGGGCGGCAGCGTCCGCCGCGTCCGCAGCGTCCGCTTCGGGGATCGTGAGACGCTCGGCAACGGCTGCGTCCACGACCGGCAGGTCGTCGAGGCTCGGCAGGCCGAACCGCTCGAGGAATTCCACGCCAGTTCCGTACAGGATCGGGCGGCCCGGAGCGTCGGAGCGGCCCAGCTCCACGACGAGGCGCCGGTGCACGAGGCTCCGGATCGCGTAGTCGGCGTCGACGCCGCGGATCCGCTCGATCGCGCTCTTGGTGGCGGGCTGGCGGTACGCCACGATCGCAAGCGTCTCCAGCGTGGCCGGCGAGAGGCGCGCCGGCTCCCGGCCGATGTACCGGCCGATCAGCCGACCGGCCTCCGGCGCCGTCGCGAGCGCGACCCGCTCGCCGTCGACGACGACCCGGAGACCCCGCGATGCGAGCGCCACCTGGAGGTCGCCGAGCCGCGCGTCGATCGTCTCCGCCGACGCGCCGGTGATCGCACCGAGCTCACGTCGAGCAAGGGGGCGTTCCGCGACGAAGAGGAGCGCCTCCAGCTGCGCATCGGTGAGCGCATCGCCGGGGACGCCGTCCATTGATTCGGCGTCGCCTTGGCCGAGCGCCACGGTCCCCTCGCCGGCGGCCGCCACGGTCGCCTCGCCGGCGGCCGCCGTGGGCTGGGCCGCATCCGCGGGCTCGGGCGTTCCGCCGTCGCTCATCCGTACTCCTCCAGGTGCTCGCCGAACGCATCGCCGCCGGTCCCGGGCCCACTCCCCTTCCCGGCCGCCGTCGTCGGCCGCGGGATCGATCGCACAAGGATGGGGCCCCACGGACGGTCCTGCTCCACGGTCACCTCGCGCCGCTTCACCAGCTCCAGCAGGGCGAGGAACGTCACGGCGGCCACGACCCGGTCCCGGACGCCCCTCAGCAGATCCTGGAGCACGACCGAGCTCGCCTCCGCGAGCGCCGCGCGGATGAAGCGTGCCCGCTCCGCCAGGGTGATCGTCCGCGGCAGGACCTCCGGCGGCGGCGACGGGGCCGGCACGACGGCAGCCAGGCGGTCGAGCGCGCGGACCAGGAGCGCCACGTCCAGGCGCGGCGCGTCCCGCGCAACGCCCTGCATCCGCCCGGCTGCCGCCGCGACCCCCGGCTCGCGGCGGACAAGGAGCGCGCCGGTCAGCGCCCGTGCCTGCAGCGCGGCGCCCGCATCCCGATAGGCACGGTAGAGCAGGAGGCGGGCGCGAAGCTCGGCCTCCGGGTCGGCGCCCTCATCGGCCAGCGGCACCCCCGGCGCGGGCGGCCGGGGCAGCATGGCCCGGCTCTTGATCAGGATGAGCTGGCTCGCCACACCGACGAACACGGAGATGTTGCCCAGGCGGTCGCCCTGGAGCGTTGCGAGCGCATCCAGGTACGCCTCTGCGAGGGCACCGAGCGGCACGGCCAGCACGTCGAGCCGGCGCGCCTCGACGAGCGCGAGAAGGAGCCCCAGCGGGCCCTCCCACTCCGGCAGGCGGATCTCGGTCGCATCCTCGGGGCGCCGGCGCGCGCCGAAGACCACGGACGTCGTGGGGCGCTGGACTGCCGGTTCGGTCAGTCGCGTGGGCATCGCTCAACTGGCCTCGTCGGCTGCGTGGAGGAGCGCCGCCACAGCGGCGTCCGCGGGCGGCGCGTCGCCCCGGATGAGCCCCGCGGCGCGCATCCCACAGCCCGCCGCCAGGGCGAGCGCCGCGGACCGCTCCGCGTGATCGCGCAGCCGCGCCATGGCGTCCCCGCCGCCCGGCAGCCGGGCCACGAGCTGGCGCACCCACGGGCCCAGGCGTTCACCGAGCGACCACGCGACGCGATGCCAGAGTCGGATCGAGCGCCCCTTGCCAGCATCGTGGAAGAGACCCGCCAGGAACAGGTCGTGGTCGTCGGAGCCCAGCGCGCGGAGCCGTTCCAGCACATCCAGGCCGTGCCGCCGGTCGGCGACCGGCATGCCGTCGAAGAGCGCCATCTGCGTGGACGTCAGCCAGCCGGCCAGCTCGGCCCGCTCCGTCGGCGCCACCTGGGCGACGAGGTGGCGGCCGAACTGGCGGACCTTAGACGCCCACCAGGAGGCGAGTGATCCCATCGAGCAGCGGTCCGATGACACGTCCGCCGAGCGACGCCCCATTGAGCGGGACGATCATGACCACGATGAGCATGAGGAACCCCCACCGCTCCAAGGTGGGGCGGATCTGCCAGACGGTCCGCGGGTTCATCAGGGCAAACATCACCTTCGAGCCGTCCAGGGGCGGGATGGGGATCAGGTTGAAGATGAAGAGCGCGACGTTGATGAAGACGAACATGAAAACCACGTTGGCCGCGAAGAGGGCTGCATCGGAGTTCACGAGGTCGAAGGCGACGAAGACGCGGACCACGAGTGCGCCGAGGGCCGCCATGAGGATGTTCGAGACGGGCCCGGCCGCAGCCACCCAGGCCTCCGCGTGCCGGCCGCGAAGCATCGCCGGGTTGACGGGCGTCGGCTTCGCCCAGCCGATGAAGAAGCCGCCCAGGAGCGCCGACATGACGAGGAGGAGCGAGCCGAACGGGTCCAGGTGGACGATCGGGTTGAGCGTCAGGCGCCCGAACATCTTCGCGGTGCCGTCGCCGAGCCGATAGGCCGCCAGCGCGTGGCTGAACTCGTGGACCGGGAAGCCGACGAGGAGGAAGACCGCGACGGCGACGAGCGTTGCGGGATCGATGTGCAGGCCGAGCACGGGTACTCCGGGTACGGGCAGGGGTCCCGCGTATGGTAGCCCGGACGGCCCGGGCTACATGGTGGCGAGAATCGTGGTCTTCTTCGCCTCGTAGTCCTCGGGGGTGATCAGGCCGGCGTCGCGGAGCGCGGCGAGCTCCCGGAGCTTCTCTTCTGTCGTCTTCTGAACCGGGGCCGGCGGGGCGGGGGCCGGCGGGGCGACTGTCGGCGGGGCCGCCGCCCGGGCAGACGCCTGGGCTTCTGACTCCTTCCGGTCCTGCTCGACCTCGCGGGCGTTGAGCGCCTCCAGCGGCGCCGTGATGCGGCGGGCCAGCTCGTCCTCGATGTCCTGCTTCGCGAGCAGCATCGTCTTCTTGAACTTCGGTGCGTGATGGAGCATGTGGTAGTCGTCCGCGACCTCCTCGGCCGCGGTCAGGACCCGGAGGTGGCCCCAGTCGAACATCCGCCCGAGGAGGCTCTGCTCGAGGATCGCGTCGTTGATCTTCTCGAGGCCGCTGTCGGCGGCACGCTTGTTGAAGAGCCCCTCCACCTTGAGGATGCGCCGGTTCGTGATGACGTAGTCCTCGGCCCACCAGTGCAGGTAGACCCAGACGATGTTCGCCGCGCCCAGCACGAGCACACCGAGCGTGATCCAGCCGAGGAGATCGCGCGCGGTCCCGCCGGGGTTGAAGATGACGATCGCGAGCAGCGCGGCAATGGCGATCCCCACCATGAGGATCCCCCACCTCGCGGCGGCGATCCGGCCGAGCGGGTGCTGCCGCGTCCGGTATACGACGTGCTCCCCGTCCATGAGCAGCGAGTCGGTGTAACGCGCCATCCGGTGCTTCCTCCTTGGTCGCGGCCCTCAGGCGCGCGGATGCGCCCGAGCGTACACCTCCCGGATCCTCTCGCCGGTCAGGTGCGTGTAGATCTGCGTGGTGCTGATGCTCGCATGTCCTAGCAACTCCTGGACGATCCTCAGGTCGGCCCCGCCCTCCAGCAGGTGCGTGGCGAACGAGTGGCGGAGAGTGTGCGGCGTCGCCCGCCCAGCAAGGCCCGCGGCCGCGGCGGCCCGCTTCACGACATCCCACGCCTGCTGGCGCGTCAGCCGGCGGCCGCGGTTCCCGAGGAAGACGGGGCCGCCGCGGTGCGCGGGCACGGCATGGAGCGCGAGCAGGGCGGGGCGGACGGCCGTCTCATACCGGCGCAGCCAGTCGACCGCGACCTCGCCGATTGGGAGGAGCCGCTCCTTGTCGCCCTTGCCGATCACCCGCACCGTCGCCGCGTCCAGGTCCACGTCGTCGGCGTCGAGCCCGGTCGCCTCGCTGACCCGCAGGCCCGCGGCGTAGAGCAGCTCCAGCAGGGCGCGCGACCGGATCGGGCCGGCATCCTGCGCCGGGTCCGGCGCGCCCATCGGGCCCGCCGCGTCCAGGAGGCGCGCCACCTCCTCCACCCCGAGGGGATCCGGCAGGAGACGCGGCTCGCGGGGCAGGTCCAGATGGGCGGCCACGTCCACCCGTGCCAGGTCCTCGGCCAGCGCGAAGCGGTAGAAGGCGCGGATCGCCGCGGTCCGGCGCCGGCGACTCGTGGCCCGGAGTCGAACGCCCGTTGGGCCGGCCGTGCTCGCGAGCCGCCCGAGATACGCCACGGCGGGATCCGGCGAGCGTTCCCATCCGCCCCGCGCCTCCGGGCTGCCCCCGAAATCGCGGAGGTCGGCACCGTAGGCCTCGAGCGTTGCCGGCGCGAGACCGCGCTCAACCTGGAGATGCAGCAGGAATGCCTCGACGGCCGCGACGAGATCCGGCGGTGTGCCGGGGTGCATCGGGCGTGGCCGGCGTGGCCGTCCGGCACGCCTCGCCGTGCCAGGTGCGCGTTCACGGTCCCCTGCCCTCGCGCCGCTCGCCCCGGCGCCGCCCGCCGCGATCACCGCCGCGCACCTGCCGGGCCCGCCCCGGAGGCCCGGAACGCGGTGGCACGCTCCAGCAGGTCCCGCGCCGATGCCGCAGCGGCCGCGCCGCCGGCCGGGCCGCCGATCATTGCGGCCAGCTCTTCGACGCGCTCGTCATCGGTCAGCCGGCGCACCTCGGTCACGGTCCGGCCGGCGCGCTCGACCTTCCGGATCCCGAAGTGCGCATCGGCGTGGGCGGCGATCTGGGGCAGGTGCGTAACGCAGAGGACCTGGTGCCGACGTCCAAGGAGCCAGAGCGTCCGGGCGACCGGGTCCGCGCTGCGGCCCCCGATCCCGGCGTCGATCTCGTCGAAGACGAGCGTGGGCGTCGCATCGGCGGCCGCGAGCACCTCCTCGATCGCGAGGGCGAGCCGCGACAGCTCGCCACCGGACGCGATCTTCGCCAGGGGCCGCGCGGGCTCGCCCGGGTTCGGCGCGATCTGGAACACGACGACGTCAGCGCCGGTCCCATCGAACGCGACGGCGTCGCCACCCAGCTCGATGGCAGGCTCGTCCGGGGCGGCGATCCGTCGGCCGACGGCAACCTCGACCCGTGTCCCGTGAAGGCCGAGCTCGGCGGCCGCGGTCTCGACGGTCGCGCCGAGATCCACGGCGGCGACGGCCCGGCGCGCCGAGAGGGCGGCGCAGGTTGCGGCCACGTCGGCAAGAAGGCGCTCACCGTCCGCGCGCCGCCGTTCGCGCTCGGAGCCGAGATGGCGCAGGCGATCCGCCTCGACGGCCGCCTGCCCGGCGCGCCCCACGAGGCCATCAACGTCGGTCCCGTACCGGCGTTCCAGGCTGTAGAGCAGCGAGAGGCGCGCCTCCAGGACCGCGAGCGCGGCCGGATCGTGATCGACCGTCTCAGCCAGGCGGCGCGTCTCGGACGCGACGTCCTCCAGCTCCGCGGCCGCACCCGCCAAGCGCTCCACGAGGGGTCCGTAGCGTGCATCGAGGCGCGCGAGGGCGGTCGCCTCGGCGGCGGCGAGGGCCGCCTGCTCGCGCGCACCGGGAGCCGCATCCGACCCCCCTTCGTCGCCGCCGAGCAGGCCGGCCAGCGCCGCCGACCCGCGCGCGATGGCCTCGCCGTGACGCGACGCGTCGAGGCGGGCCCGGATTGCGGCCGCCTCGCCGGGGACCAGCCTGGCGCCCGCGATGTCCTCGGCTTCGTGCTCCAGGAGCGCGATCCGGCGCTCCAGCTCAAGCGGGTCGATCGCGAGCGCCGCGAGCGCCGCCTGGTTCTCCCGCCAGGCCGCCACGGCGGCGGCGACCGCGGCCCGCTCGGCGGCGTGGCCGCCGTAGCCATCCAGCAGCTCTCGCTGCCAGCGCTCGTCCAGCAGCCGGCCCTGGTCCCGCTGCCCGTGGATCTCCACGAGCGGCCCGGCCACGGACGCCAGTCGCCCGGCCGTGACCGTCTCGTCGTCCACACGCGCCACGGAGCGGCCGTTCGCGCCCACCTCGCGGACGCAGACGAGTGCCTCCGGGAGCCGGTCGAAGAGCGCCTCGACGCGAGCCGCGTCGGCGCCGTGGCGCACGAGCCCCGGGTCCGCCCGTGCCCCGAGCGCGAGGCCCAGGGCGTCGATGAGGAGGCTCTTCCCGGCGCCGGTCTCGCCGGTCAGCACGTTGAAGCCCGCCGCGAACGTGATCCGAACGCGCTCGATGAGAGCGAGGTCGGCGACAGCGAGCTCGAGGAGGCGCCCGGCGGCAAGCTCGGGGCCGCGCAGGTCGGCCATGGGTCAGGAGGGCAGCAGCTGCGCCTTCTGGCGCAGGAGGTCCCAGAACGGGAGCGCGCCGTCCGGCTCCAGGAAACGGATCGGACGTTCGAGCGCCGCCACGGTCACCACGTCGCCGACGGAGAGCCGGACGTCCTCGCGGCCGTCGATTGAGACGAGCGCCTCGTGGGCCTCCACGACGCGGCAGCTGACCAGCTGGTCCGGGCTCACCACGACCGAGCGAATCGCCGACAGGTAGGCCGCGATTGGCGAGACGACCAGGTTCCGGCTCAGCGGATCGAGGATGGGGCCGCCGGCCGAAAACGAGTAGCCGGTGGAGCCCGTCGGGCTGGCGACGACCAGCCCATCCGCGATGTACGTCGCGAGATGCGATGGTCCGATGTCCACCTCCAGCCGCACTACCCGCGCGAGCGAGCCGCGCGCGACCACGACATCGTTGAGCGCGACGAACGTGCGCCTGGGTGCCCCGCCGCCGGGCCCGTGGATCGCTCCGCGGAGCGCCATCCGCGGTTCGAGCCGGTAGGCGCCGGAAACGATCTTTTCCAGGAGTGGCTCGAGCTCGTTGGCCTCGGCCTTGGAGAGGAAGCCGACCTTGCCGAGGTTGACGCCGACGAGCGGCACGTCGACCTCCGTGACGGCACGAGCGGCGCGAAGGAATGTGCCGTCGCCGCCGAGCACGACGAGCACCTGCGTCCCAGGGAGCGCGCGCACGAGGCCATCGTGGTCCGCGGATGCGATCGCCCAGCCCTCGATGCCACGCACGGCGCACCAGCCGGTCGCACGTGCGGATAGCTCGACGGCGTCCTCCTTCGTGGGGTTGTAGGCGAAGCCGATCCGCCGGATCTCGGTCATGCGGCCGTGCACTCCGCGACGCGGGCTGCGAGATCGGGGCGCGCGTCCGCGGGCGCCCGGTTGGGCGCCGCCGGATCCGGCAGGCCCAGGTGCGCGAAGAACTCGCGGTTGCCGGCGGGCCCGAGGAGCGGCGAGCGCACCACGTCGAGCGGGACCAGGCCAAGGCTTCGCGCGGTCGCGAGGACCCGCTCCAACACCGCACGATGGACGGCGGGATCACGCACCACCCCGCCCGGCACCTCTCCTCGGCCGGCCTCGAACTGTGGCTTCACGAGCGCGACGATCCGGCCGCCGGGCGTGAGGCAGCCCGCCACGGCCCCAAGCACGAGCCCAAGCGAGATGAACGAGACATCGATGACCGCGAGCGACGCCTCCTCGCCGAGCGTCGCGAGCTCCAGGTGGCGCGCGTTCACGCGGTCGTGGACGATCACCCGCGGGTCGCCGGCGAGTGATACCGCGAGCTGGCCGCGACCGACGTCGACAGCATGGACCCGCGCCGCGCCGCGCTTGAGCAACACGTCCGTGAACCCCCCCGTCGAGGCGCCCGCGTCCAGGCAGACCCGGCCTGCCGGGTTCACCCCGAACGCATCGAGCGCCCCGGCGAGCTTCTCGCCGCCGCGCGAAACATATGGCAGGGGCGTCGCGACCTCGACCGCCATCGCCCCGTCGACGAGATCCCCGGGCTTGCGATCGAAGCGAGCCGCGTCACCCGCCCCGACGCGCACGCGGCCGGCCAGCAGGAGCGCCTGGGCCCGGCTCCGGGTCTCGACGAGGCCGCGCTCCACGAGCAGCTGGTCCAGCCGGACGCGCGTCGCACGAGGCGGTCGCAGCGGGCGTGCCGGGCCAGGCGACGGGATCGAGCGTTCGACGCGGCCGGCAGTCTTCACCCCGCGATCATGCCACGCAGCGCTGCACTCCGGCGCACCCGGGCGCCGGAGTGCCGTCAGGCGGGCGCCGTCGCCGAGCGCGGCTTGGCGGGCTTCCCGCCGGGCGTGACCCGCAGCAACGCCAGCGTCTCGCGGACCTGGGCGAGGATGCCCGGGCTGTCGAGGCGGATCAGCTGGCGCAGGTCGCTCACGGATCCGTGATCCACGAACCGGTCGCCGGGAATGCCGACGATCTTGAGGGCGACCTCCCGGTACGCCGGATCGGCCAGCCGCGCCTCCTCGAGTACCTCGAGGACCGCCGAGCCGAACCCGCCGATCGTCGTGCCCTCCTCCAGGGTGACCACGAGCCGTTTCCCGCGGGCCTGGTCCAGGATGAGCTGGCGGTCCATCGGCTTGAGGAAGCGGGCATTGATCATCCCAACCGACCACCCCTCGGCGACGAGCGCATCGGCAACCTCGAGGCCGCGGGCGACGATCGGCCCGAAGCCGACCAGGAGGATGTCGCCACCCTCGCGGAGGACCTCGCCGCGCCCGACCGGCAGGATCTCCGGTGTCCGCTCGGGCACGCCGAACCCCTCGTCCCGTGGGTAGTTGAGCGCGAACGGGTGGTCCTGCGCCAGCGCGGTCCGGACCAGCGACCGGAGCTCCTGCTCGTCTTTCGGCGCGGCAATGACGAGGTTCGGGATCTGGCGGTGGGCCGGGTACGAGAACATCCCCTGGTGGCTGGTCCCATCCTCGCCGACGAGGCCGGCGCGGTCCACGCCGATCAGGACGGGCTGGTCGTTCTGGGCAACGTCATGGACGATCTGGTCGAACGCACGCTGGAGGAATGTCGCGTAGATCGCGACGACGGGCCGGCCCCCGCCCAGCGCAATCCCCGTCGCGAGCGCGAGCGCGTGCTGCTCCGCGATCCCGACATCGATGAACCGGTCCGGGAACTCGGCCTGGAACCGGTTGAGCCCGGTCCCGGTCGGCATGCCGGCCGTGATCGCCACGATCCGGCGATCCTCGCGCGCCGCGGCGACGACCTCCGCGGCGAAGTGGTGGGTGTAGTTCGGCTGCTTCTTCTGCCCGGCCTGCTCGGCCGCGGGACGCACGGCGCCGCCGTTCAAGGCACTCGCCCCCGTGGCGACGGCCGAGATCTCGCCGGCCCCGAACGGGCTGGCCGGCCGGCCCCGGCGGGACTCGTGGGAGTCCGTCATGGGCGGGAGCGCGGCGCCGTGGAAGCCGACCTGGTCCTTCTCCGCGGGGTGGTAGCCCCGGCCCTTCTGGGTCCGGACGTGGACGAGGACCGGCGCATCGAGGGCGAGGGCGCTCCGGAACGTGTGCTCGAGGGTCCGCAGGTCGTGGCCGGGAACGACTCCGATGTACGTGATGCCGAGGTCCTCGAAGAGCTGGCCCGGCTGGGCGAAGCTGACGACCGACTTGCGGACGCGTTGGCTGAACTCCAGGGCGGTCGGCCCAACCATCGGCACCCGCTCGACGAGCTGGTCGAAGCCCCGCTTCGACTGCTGCCACGCGGTGGAGAGCTTGATCTCCGAGAGGTACTTCGAGAGCGCCCCGACCGAGGGGCTGATCGACATCTCATTGTCGTTGAGGACGATCAGGATCGGCGTGCGGCGTTGGCCGATGTCGTTGAGCGCCTCGAGCGAGAGCCCGCTCATGAGCGCCGCGTCGCCGACGACCACCGCGATCCGCTCCATGCCATGGCGGACGTCGCGGGCGGTCGCGAGGCCCGCCGCGATCGAGAGGCCCGTGCCGGCGTGCCCACCGTCGAAGACGTCGTGCTCCGACTCGCTCCGGCGTGGGAAGCCCCCGATCCCGCCGAGCTGGCGGAGTGTCCGGAACCGCGCGTACCGGCCGGTCAGCAGCTTGTGCGGATAGGCCTGGTGGCCGGTGTCCCAGACGATCCGGTCGCGGGGCGACTCGAGGATCCGGTGCAGCGCCAGCGTGATCTCAACGACGCCGAGCGACGAGCCAAGGTGGCCGCCGGTGGTCGCGACGGTGGAGATGATCTCGCGGCGGATCTCCTCCGCCAGTTCCAGGAGCCGGGGCTCGCTGAGACCGCGAAGGTCGCCCGGGCCCTGGAGAGTCGGCAGGATCGCCACGTGCTGGCTCCTTGGTACGGCGTGCTGGGTGCGCCGCCGCCGGCGGCCTTCCGGGGTGCTCTTCGCGGCGAGCGTCCGCCCGGATCGCGCCCGCCGGGCGGTTCCGCGAGTCTACTCCGCGGCACCGGGGGCGGCGCCGGGCGGCATCTCCCCAGACTCGCCGTCCAGCCGGAGCTCGGCGGTGGCAAGCGCCCCGCGGGCCCCCTCCACGAGGCGTCGGACGCGGAGCTCGGCGTCGGCGAGGAGCCGCTCGCAGCGCTGCTCCAGTGCGACGCCGCGTTCGTAGCGAGCGATCGTCTGCTCCAGCGGCAGGCCACCCGCCTCGAGCTCCGCGACGGTCTGCTCCAGCTCCGCCAGGGCAGCGTCGAACGTCAGCGTGTCGAGCGCTGCGAGCCCTTCAGTCAACGGTTTCGCCTCCCTCTTCGAGTGGGTCGACGTCCCGGGCCGACCCGGATTCGCGTGCCGCCACCACGGCGTCCCCGGCCGCGGCCCGTCGTTCGTCCCATGCACCCAGCCGTCGCGCCGCGAGCATACCAAGGGCGATCCCGGCCGCCGCGATGAACCCGACGAGGGCGCTGAAGATCACGAGATCAGCCACTCGGGTCCGCCTCCGCCCGGGCGGCCAGCTCGCCGCGGGCGACGCGCAGCCGGAGCCGCGTCCCCGGCGGCGACTCGGCCGGATCGCGGACGATCGCCCCATCCTCGGCCCGACGGACAATGGCATACCCCCGGGCAAGGGTCGCCTCCGGGCCGAGCGCGCCGAGCGCGGCCGACGCCGCAGCGAGCCGCCCGCGTTCGCGGCGGAGGCGTCCCTCCGCGAGTGGCGCGAGATCGCGCGCGGCGCGCTCGGCCGCGCGGCGGTCGAAGGCGATGCGCCCCAGGATGGCGGCCGTCGCCCTGTCCAGCAGGTATCCGGCCCGCTCGCGTGCCGCCGCAAGCCGCGTCGCGGGCCGCAGGCCCTCCAGGGCGCGACGTTCCGCCGCGACCCGCCGGAACGAGCCGGCCACCGCACGGGTCGCGGTCTCGTCGAGGCGCCACCGGCGTGCCCGGAGCGCCGCCAGGACGTCAAGCCGGTCGGGTACCGCGAGCTCGGCGGCGGCGGACGGCGTGGGCGCCCGGAGGTCGGCCACGAAATCGGTCAGGGTGACGTCAGTCTCGTGACCGACGCCGCTCACGACCGGGACCGGATGGGCGGCGATCGCGCGGACGACGCGCTCGTCGTTGAATGCGATGAGGTCCTCCAGCGAGCCGCCGCCGCGGGCGACGATGACGAGCCCTGGGGCTTCGCCCGCCCGGCCTGCCTCGCGACACCGAACGTCGTACAGGGCCAGGCGCTCGAGGGCCGCCACGATCGTCTCAGCGGCCCCGTCTCCCTGGACCCGGCAGGCGCTCACCACGACCTCGACGAGCGGCCAGCGCCGCGCCAGGACGCGCCGGATGTCGTGGATCACCGCACCAGAGAGGCTCGTGACGACGCCGATCGTCGCCGGGCGCGCCGGGAGCGGCCGTTTTCGCCTCGCCTCGAAGAGGCCCTCCGCCGCGAGGCGCGCCTTCGTCTGCTCGAAGCGGAGGGCGAGGTCGCCGAACCCGGCCGGCTGGATCGCGGCGACGTAGCACTGGTAGACGCCCTGCGCGTCGAAGACGTCGATCCGACCGTGGACCACCACCCGCATCCCCGCCTGTGGCTCGAACGCGCTTCCCTGCCGATCCTCGCGAAAGAAGACGCAGGCAAGCTGGCTCTTCTCGTCGCGAAGCGTGAAGTAGGCGTGGCCGGCGGAGCTGACCGTCACCCGGCCCACCTCTCCCTCCACCCAGAGATCGCCGAGCCGCGGGTCCTCGCGGAGCGCGTCGCGGACCGCGCGAGTGACCTCGGTGACACCGAGGATCCGGGGCCCGAACGTGCCGGCCGGGCCCGGTCCCGACCGGTTGGCCGGCCGCGTCCCGACATCGAGCGCGTCCCAGCTCGGGAGCGCCCAGCCGGGCGGCTCGTCGTCGCGCACGTGCGTGGCTTCGGGGTCGGGGCTGCGCGCCGCGGCCGTTACAGGCGGGTCTGGTACTCGCCGGTGCGGGTATCGACCCTGATCGTGTCGCCCTCGGTCACGAAGAGCGGGACCGCGACGATGAGGCCGGACTCGGTCGTGGCGGGCTTGCGCGCGCCCGTCGCGGTGTCGCCCGCGAAGCCGGGGTCCGTCTCCACGACGACGAGGTCCACCGTGATCGGGAGCTCCACGCCGAGCGTCTCGCCCTCGTGGCTGATCCGGTCAAGCGTCATGCCGTCCTTCATGTAGTTGACGGCGTCGTCGAGCTGGGACGCGTTCAGGTGGAACTGCTCGTACGACTCCATCTCCATGAAGTGGAAATCGTCGCCGTCGCGGTACATGAACTGGATGGGGCGCCGATCCAGCTGCGCGCGCGGCCATTTCTCGCCGGCCTGGAAGGACTTCTCGACGATCGAGCCCTTCTTCACGTTCTTGAGCTTGATCCGAACCTGGGCCGAGCCGCGACCCATCTTGATGTGGTGATAGTCGAGGATCTGCCAGAGGTCGCCGTCGAGCTCGATTACGACGCCCTTGCGCAGCTCACCGGTGGAGATCATTGGGGGCTCCCTCGGGGGCCGGCGGGGGTGGGCGAACGCCGGCGCAGGTGGTCGTGCTGGTGGGGCGGATCGTAGCAGACGGGGCGGTCGGGACCGCCGGCCCGGTCACCCAACGACCAGTACCTCGCGCGGGAATCGGGTCAAGCGCTCCACCCGCCGCGCCGTGATCTCGAGCAGCACGAGGTCCTCGATCCGGACGCCCGTCCGGCCCTCGAGGTAGACGCCGGGCTCCACGGAGAAGACGGTGGGGCTGGGCAGCGGCGCCTCCGACGCGACGCGCGAGAGCGACGGCGCCTCGTGCGTCGCGAGGCCGATCCCGTGCCCCGTGCCATGCCCGAAGTGCCCCCCGTGGCCAGCGGCTGAGATCACCTCGCGGGCCGCTGCGTCGGCCGCCCGGCCGTTCGGGGCAATCCCGGCCTCCAGCGACGCCTCCAGGTACGCGATCGAGGCCGCCTGCGCACGCGCGACCAACTCGTGGACCGCCAGGTCGCGAGGCCGGGGCTCGCCGATGAAGAGCGTCCGCGTCATGTCGCTCCGGTAGCCCGCCACCTGCGCCCCGAAGTCGAAGAGCATGACCTGTCCGGCGCGGACCCGCCGCTCCCCCGGCGAGCCATGCGGCAGCGCGGCTTGCGGGCCCGCGAGCGTGGCCACGTCGAAGGCGAGCGCCTCCGCGCCGCCCTCGCGCATGAGCGTCTCCAGGCGCCACGCGAGCGCCGCCTCGGTGACGCCTGGCCGGATCTCCGGCAGGAGCGCGGCGAGCGCGCGATCGGCGACGGCACAGGCGGCCGCGATCCGCTCGACCTCGGCGGGTTCCTTCACGGCGCGGTCCTCGTCGACCCACCCGCCGGCGGGCACCAGCTCCACGCCGGGCGCGGCCGCGGCCAGCTCGCCCCACAGGGCGTGGCTGATGTCGGCCGCGGGCACGGCCACCCGGCGCGCGCCGATGGCCGCGCACAGATCGGCCCAGCGCGCGGGCAGGTCGTACGTGACGGCCTCGACGCGCGCATCCGGTGCCTCGCGCCGCGCCTGGAGCGTGTACCGGGTGTCCGCGAGCACGACCACCGCGTCGCCCGAAACGAGGAACCGCCCGGAGTGGCCGGCCACCTTCTCCTCGCCGTCCCCGAGGTTCACGCCGGTGAGGTACCGGATCTCTTCGCGGCGGAGGCCGAAGTAGGCATCGACTCCGGCTTCGGCGAGACGAGCCCGGAGGCGCCCGAGGCGGGTGGGCCGGGCGGCCCGGTCGGCCTCATCCCAGGCCCGTCGGCGGCGCGCGCTGGGCAGTGGGGCGAAGTCTTCCGGAACCGGGCGACGCATCGGCTCAGTTCCCGTACATCTGGATGTTCTTCTTGTGCTCGGCGTACGTCTTCGCGAAGACCGTCGTCCCGTCCTTCTTTGCCAGGAAGTACAGGTATCCGCCCTTCGTGTCCGGGTTGAGCGCGGCGTCGATCGAGACGACGGTCGGCGTGCACAGGGGCCCCGGGGGGAGGCCCTTCGCCGTGTACGTGTTGTAGGCCGCGAGGTCCGATGGGAGGTTCGCCGGGAGCGTGCCCAGGGGGCGCGCCCAGAACGAGTATCCGACCCACTCGGCCACCGCGATCTTCGCCAGCTGGAGCGTGTCGTTGACGTAGAAGACCGTCGGGTCGGATCCCAGGAACCCGGCCGTCTCCGCGTGCGGGTTCAGCCGGTCCTGGAGGACGCCCGCGATCATCGGCCGCTCCGAGTCGAGGCGGGCCTCCCGCTCCACGATCGAGGCTAGCGTCAGCACCTGGTACCAGGTCAGCCCGCGGGAGGCCGCGACCTTCATGCGATCCGGCCCCACGTCGGCCAGGAAGCGGTCCAGCATCATCCGGACCAGGTCCTGGGGTGACGCATCGGGCAGGAGCCGGTAGTCGCCCGCCGCCAGGTAGCCCTCGAGGGAGCCGCCCCTCGGGATCTGCAGCCAGGGGTAATCCCGGAGGAGCGCCGCCGGAGGTGTGCGCACGAGGTCCAGGAACGCCGCGGCGGACATCGTGAGCCGGTCGAGCCCGCGGTCAGCCGGCTTCGCCTGGATGAGCGCGGCGATCTGCTCCAGGCGAAGCCCGGTCCGGATCGACAGGACCACGTGCGGATCAGGCGGCGGCGCCAGGAGCGCAGTGGCCAGCTGGTCCGGCGTCATCGTCTGTTGGACCACGAAGTTCCCCGCCTGGTAGCGCGTGCTCAGGTCACGCTCCAGCGAGATGAGCACGAAGGCCCGGGGATCCCGGAGCACGCCTGCCTCGACGAGGCGAGCGGCGATCGTCGCGGTGGTGTCGCCGGGCTCCACGACGAACGGGACGTCGGTCTGGGCGGACCCGGCCGGGTCCGTAAGGGCGGCGCCAAGGTCCTCGCGGACCATGTCCGCGACAAACCCGATCCCGAGCGTGCCCGGGTTCTCGCCTGCCAGGCCGACCACGACGCCGCGGACGAGCGGGCGCCCGATGGTCACGAGCAGGGCGAGCACCAGCCCGGCAGCCACGAGCAGGAAGAGCACGAACCGAAGCTTCGCGCGTCCACTCCCGCCCGCCCGCCGCTGTGCCAGCTCGGAGGCGGACACCGTGCCGGAGCGGCGACCGGACCCGCCCGTTGAACGGGTGGGCCGGGGCTGCGTCGCAACTTCGTCGAGCCGGTGTGCCATCTGGGGGCGTTCGGGCGCGGCGCCGCGATCGTCTCGCGGATTCCCGTCGCCGCGGATCGTCATGCGGTGTCCTCGTGGGGGTCGGGACCTGTCCCGGCACGCGGGGGCGCCCCGTGCGCGTGGCCACCAGATCGCGTCGGAGGCCTGGCAAGCGTACCCGACTCGATCGACGCTCCCGGCGCGGGGCGTTCCGGCAGTGGGTCCGGGGTGATCCGCTCCCCGGGCGACCCGAGCTCCCGGGCGGCCAGCTCGTCCTCCAGGATCACGCGGGCTGCCTCGCGGTCGATCCGGGCGCGGTTCGCCGCCCGCCGGGCCGGTCCGGGCGGGCCGCCCGAGGGTCCGCGCTTCGCAGGTCCCACCCGGCCCTCTGCCACGTGGCTGGAGAGGCGTTCGTCACGCAATGTGACGGGCAGGCCAGTGGCATCCGCGATCGCGATGGCCCATTCCCGCGCGGCGAGCGCCGCGGGCCCTTCGCCGCCGGCCATGTCCAGGGGCAGGCCCACGACCAGCTCTCCGATCCCATTCGCGCCCGCCACCCGCCCGAGCGTCTCCGCGTCCGCAGCCAGCGAGCGGCCGCGGCTCAACGTGGCGAGGGGGCGCGCCCGGAGCGCATTGGGCTCGGCGATCGCCAGCCCGATCCGCTTCGTGCCGAGATCGATGCCGAGGAGTCGACTCACGGTGCCGTCGACGCCGACGGGGTCCGGGTCGGGGTCGGCGAGACGCCGGCCACGCCCTCGACGCGCAGGTCCACCCGGGCGTCGAAGGTCGGGATCGTCGTCGCCCAGCCGGGCCACAGTGTCACGGTCGCGTCTCCGTACGCGCCGAGGATCGCGCGAGCCTCTGTCGGGGAGCGGCCCTTCAGCTGCGTCCGGAGCGCCGATTCGTCGACGCGGGGCGCGCTCTCGGCGCGAGCCGTGACGCCGAAGCGGACCCGCTGCCCGTCGGCGGTGCCGGGCCCGACGGTGACGAGCGCGGAGCCGGCGACCATGTCGCGATCGGCCGGGACGGCAACCGCCAGGCGTGCCTCGCCAAGTGCGAGGATCGGCGCCTGGGCGACCGTCACGATGGTCCCGGTGGCCGTCACGCCGAGGTCGAACTGGGCCACCTCCTGGTCGACCAGCGTGGTCGGATCGACGGTGGGGGTGGCCGCGCCACGCGTCGCGGTGTCCGGGAACGCGGTGCTGCCGGCCGCGAGCCCGGCCGGTGCCGCCGCACCCGCCACGAGCTTGGCGTCGAGCTGCTTCCCGAGGGAGGCCAGGGCCGCCGTGACGTCCTTCTGGATGACCTTCGGGAACTCCTGGTACGTCCCGCCGGTCGTGGGTGCCGGATTCCGGACCGACATGACGACGTTGTTGTACTGCCCCGGGATGACCGTGATCGTCCCGGCCGCGACGTTGCCGGCCGGGCCGGTCTTCGCGGCGGTCACATTCACGGCCCGGTCCTGGCAGCTGATCCTGGGCGGGTTGAGAATGGCAACGGGAAGGAAGACCGCCTCGTCCGTTGCAAACGCGACCCCGGCCCCCGTGCGGACCAGCGTCCCCCGCGGGATCGTGTAGGCCCGCGTCGGATCGCAGTTGGTCCAGCGCGCGCTGCCGACGGCGGCCGCCTCGTCCACTCGCTTGCCCGTGGACTTGAAGGTGCCACTCACCGAGAGCGGGATCTCCAGGCGTATCGCCGGCACCACCGCGGCCGCGGGATCCGGGGCCGTCGCCGCGGGGTCGGCCGTGACCACGAACTCAACCGGGGCCAGCGGCGCCGAGCGGATCGTCAGCACGATCGACGCGCTGGGCAGGAGGAGGTATGCGGCCGCGCCACCCGCCACGCCGAGGAACGCGACGACGAGCAGCCCCACCAGCAGCGCGGTGCGGCGGCGGCGGCGCGGCCGGGGCGTCGCGGCCTGGTCGCGCTCCGGGCCGAGCCCCGTCGACGGGCCCAGCCGGGCTGCAGGTGCGTGGGGCTCCGGCATTTCCACGCGCCCTGCGTCGTGGTTTACGTCGCGGACGGACGAGGCCGAGCCCGGAGTCGAGTCGGAGGCACCACCTGCGACCCCGCCCGCCAGCGCGACGTCGCGCGCCGCCAGCTCGTCCGGCGTGAGGCGGCGCGCCTGCGCGACAGCCGGCCCGGGATCCGGCGCCGGCGCGGGTGGCTGGACCGCAACGCCGACGCCCGGGACCGTCGCCGGGGCTGCGGCCTCCTCGCCGACGCCGGCCGGTTGCGCCAGGGACCACTCGTACTCCATCGTCGACGCGAAGGCGGGCAGGCCGGCCGTCGCCGCGAGCGCCCGTGCGGACGCGTCCGGCGCCACGATCGACAGGCGACGGCTTCGCTGCTGCGCCTCCCGCGCCAGGAGCCGGAAGTTGATGCGGCTCGTCGCGATGCGCGACCCGGCAGGCAGGACCAGGACCACGACGAGGTCCTGGGTCCCGCGGATCCGGGCGGCCGCCGAGGTGATCTCGTCATCGATGTCGAGGTAGAAGATGGCCATCGGGGCGACGCTACAGCTTCATGGCGCGGAGGACCCGCCGCAGGGCGGCGTCGAGCGCATCCTGATCCGCCTGGAGCTCGATTGCCTGGTATGCGAGCCCCAGGGGCGTCACGTCCTGCTGGTCCACCAGGAGCTTCGTTGCGTCCGTGATGGACTCCACCATCGCCGGCTGCATGACCACGACCTCCGGCGGCCGGCTGAACGGCAGGCGCCTCCAGAAGCGCGGATCGCGCAAAGCCGTCGCCGTCTCCGGCAGTCGCGAGCCGCCGCCGCAGAGGTAGATCCGTCCGGGAAGGAGGTCACCTCCGGCGAGCTCGTCGAGCACGAGCTCAACGCCGGCGGCCCAGACCGCGACGTCGTCGCCGACGATCTCCGCGATTGCGTCGCGCTCGGCGAACGCCAGCCCGCGGGCATAGTCCACCTTCAGCGACTCGGCGCGCGGGAACGGCAGGTCCAGCCGGTCGGCGATCGACTTCGTGAACGCCCGGCCGGCGAGCGCGAACATCCGGGTCCCTTCGATCCCTCCGGAGCGAACCAGCGCGACGTCCGTCGTCCCGCCCCCAATGTCGACGAAGAGGGCGCCTGCCTGCTGGACCTGCTCGGACGCGAGCACGCGGGCGACGGCGTACGGCTCGGCCACGATCTCCAGCAGCTCGAGGTCCAGCTGGGCAGCCACGCTCTCCAGTGCGCCGAGATGGACGAGCGGGGCGAATGCGTTGAAGATCCCGATCTTCACGTGGCGGCCCTGGAATCCGACCGGGTTCGTCACGGGATACCCGTCGATGCTCGCGGAGGTCACCGCCGCGTGGACCAGGCGCACGTCGACGTTGGGCAGGCCCGTCTCCCAGGTGATTGCCCGCTCCGCCTCGATGAGCGCAGCGCGCTGGACCCCATCGATCAGCTTCTGCAGCTCGGCCTCCGTGATCGGGACGTCCGGCTTCCTGCGCTCCTGGCTGTGCGACGTCGTGAAGCCTTTGACCAGCTCGCCGGCGATCCCGATCACGACCTGCGTGGGGCGGAATCCGGCCATCTCCTCGGCTTCCTGCAGCGCGACCGCGCAATTGTCGACGACCGCGCCGATGTCCGCCACGGTCCCCGACTGCATGTGGGCGAGACCCTGGCGCTTCCGGCCGACGCCTCGGACGGTCCCGCGACCCTCGGCGTCGATCTCGAAGACGAGCGCCTTCGCGAATTCGGTCCCGACGTCGAGCGCGGTGCAGGCAGCAAGCTGCGCGCCCCCGTCGCGCTGCCAGAACCGTCGCAGGAAGGCCATGGGTGCGGCCTAGCCGCCGCTGCTCGCGGCGAGCGCCGCGCCGATCGCCGCCAGCGCAGCCGGCAGGCCGTCGCGCCGCGAGCCCCGGCCCTGGGCCATCTCCGGCCGCCCGCCGCCCTTCCCGTCCAGGTGCGCCATCGCGGCACGCATGAGCTCGCCGGCAGCGATCCCGCGCGCGACGAGATCGCCCGAGACGCCCACGAAGAGCTGCGGCTCATCGGCGTCGAGTCCCAGCGCAATCACGCCGGACGGCAGGAGCGCGCGCGTCTCTTTCGCGGCCGCCTTGAGCTCGTCGATCGATGCCCACGGACCGGCGTGCGCGACGAGGCGGATCCCGGGCGCCACTTCCCGCGCCGCGGCGGCCAGCTCCGCCGGCCTCGGGACTCCGGCACCCGCGCCGGCACGCACGCGGCGCTTCGCCTCGCGGAGCTCCGCTTCCAGCGCGG
>JANXWH010000169.1 GCA_025351245.1 Chloroflexota bacterium
CGAGCGTCAGGGTGAAGGCGATGACCAGCTGGGCGATGATCAGCGGCATCGCCAGGCCCGCCACCCCCGTGAGCTGCGAGTCGGACAGGCCCGCGACAACCGCGCCGACGCCGGTCGTGAGCAACAGGCCGAGGAACATCCAGAAGAACGCCTGGGTCAGGAACGCCTGCGCCAGCCGCGCATCCGGGCGAACGCCCACTCGGCTCGGCGTGGCGTACGGGTTGATCATCATGGTGGACGGGATCTCCTTCGTCGCGTAGCGGAGGGCGAGCTCCGGCTCTCTATTCTCGCGCACTCCCGAAAGACTGCACGCGATGTGTTCCGGGCGCCGGCGGGCGCGTCAGCGCCGGTGGGCGGATCAGCGCCGGTGGGCGCGATCCCGGGGCCGAGCTGCCGTAGCCGTGTGTGCCTCGGCCTGCTCGGCGGCGCGCGCCAGGACCCACAGGAGGTCGGCGAGCCGGTTGAGATAGGCCAGCAAGTGGGGTCCCGGCACCAGTCCAGCGCGATCCAGCGTCACGGCCCGCCGCTCCGCCCGCCGGACGATGGTCCGGGCGAGCTCCAGGGCGGCACTCGTGCGCGTCTCGCCGGCCACCACGAACTCCTTCGGGAACGCGATCCGTTCCTCGTAGTCGGCGAGGAGCGTCTCGATCCCGACGACCATCGCCGCGGAGACCCGGGTCGTCCCGTCCTGGAGTCGCTCCCACGCGGCGGGGTTCGCGGCCAGCTCCGCGCCCGCCACGAAGAGCTCGCGCTGGATCCGAAGGACGAGTGGCTCGATCTCGGCGAGCGCCGGCGGGAGCGCGTCCAGCCGCCGTTTGAGGTCCAGCTCCGCGCGTGCGAGCCCCAGCGCGGCCACGGTCTCGTCGAGCGTCCCGTAGGCCTCGGTTCGGAGGTCGTCCTTCGGGATACGGTCGCCGCCGAAGAGAAGGCCGGTGGTGCCGTCGTCGCCCTTCTTCGTGGCGACGGCGGAGGCGCGCTTGACCGCCGGGAGTTTCGGGCTCACCACATGAGGCCCGCGTCGCGCGGGTCCCAGCGTTCGGCGAGCAGGGTCACCTTCACGGGGTGGTCGAGCACGGACTCCGCCTGCTCCTTGACCTGCGCGATCATGGAGCCAGCGTATGGGCAGAACGGCGTCGTGAGGATCATCTTCACCTCCGACTCGGTCTCGCCCAGGATCACCTGCTTGATGAGCGCCAGCTCCACGACGTTCATCCCGATCTCCGGGTCCACCACTTCGCGCAGGGCGTCGAGGACGGCGAGCTCCCTGGCGCGCCGTTCCAGGTCGAATGCAGGCGCGGCGGCTGGCGCGGCCGTGGGCGCGGCGGCTGGCGCCGTGATGGTTTCGGCGACGGTTGGCTGGTCGGTCATGGATGGCTCTCGATGGTGCCGCGGCATCGCGACGGCTCGCGCGAAGGGTAGCACCGATCACCGGAAAGACGAGTCCGCAGGTCGGAATTGACCGCAGGCTCGCCGCGCGTTCGGGTCGCCGCGGCCGGGTCGCCCCGGCGGGCTGGCGTCCAGGCGGTCGGTGCTGCATCCAACGCACGATCGCGCATCCGGTCGCCGCTGGGCCGGGCCGTTCTCGTCAGGAACCTGCATGTGGCGCACGATCCCGACCCCACTGTGCGGGATCACCCCAGAACGGGCCCGGGCCGCGCTGGGCAGCGCCGACCAACCAGGGCCTGCTGGGGCCCACCAGGCCGGATCGTGCATCTGATGCAGCGGCGTGGTCTGATCATGCACCCGGTGCACAGAACCGGACGAAAGCCGTATCCGCGAGCCCGTTGGGCCGCCGTCCGGACGCGTGGCTCAGGGGCGAGCCGTCGCTCCAACCTCGACGACGACGCCCGGCCGGCGCAGCTCGTCGGGCAGGCCGGCCGCCTCCGCTTCGCTGAAGCCGGGCCCGATCAACGATCCGTCGGGCGCCAGGAACTCCGCGTAGCGCTCGGGATGGTCCGCGGCGTAGCAGTACGCGAACGCGATGCCGAGCCAGCGCAGCTCCGGGTTGTCGGTCAGGATCCGCGGAAGGTCGTAGCCGCTGCGCCGCGTCTCGAGGAGCTGGCGGACGGTCAGCCGGCTGCCGTAACAGAAGGGCTCACCGTTCATGACGAGCGGATCGACCTGCACCCACTTGATCGTCATCGGTCAGCCGCCCTTGTAGACGGCCCACAGGTAGCGATTGCGCTTCCGCGCGTCGCCTGCGAGGCCACGGTGCCACCGGAAGACCGCGATCCCATCGTCGAGGGCCGCGTCCGCGGGGGCGCGCTCCTCGCCGGAGAGGACGGCGGCGAGCGCAACGCGCACACCCTCGGATAGCACGATGAGATCGTCCATCGGGACCTGACGACGACGGAAGACCGGCGCGACCCACTCCGCCCACTCGCGGACCTGGGCCGGGCTGCCGGAGGCAACCGCGCGGGCGACTCGCTCCAGGTAGCCGTCCGTGTCGCGGAGCAGGTGCCGGAGGCCGACCTCGCCATGGCGCTCCCGTAAGGTTGGATCGCGGTCGACGGCCGCTTCGAGGGCGCGGACGGCCAGCCGAGAGCGCGACGCCCGGATGCGGTCCGCCGCACCGGGAAAGCCGGCGGTCATGTCGGGCATCGGGAGGCCCAGGGCGGGGTGGCTCACGGCCCGAAGTCTACCCGGTCGAGTTTCCGGCGGTCGGGCGGGAGGCGGCCCGGCGGTCGGGCGGGAGGCGGCCCGACGGTCGTGTGAGCGGCCGGGATCGATCCGACGGTCGCATGTCCGACGGTCGTGCGTGGGCGGCCGGGATCGATCCGACGCGCCCCGCCCGTCGCGGCGGGTACCATCGGATCCATGCCCGATCGCGATCCCGGCGAGGTCCCGCCGCGGCGCCTCCTGGAGCGCGCGCCGTCCGAGCGCTACGGCGCGAGCCGGCCCGCCGCGGCCGGCGACGGCGCGGCCGGCGACGGCAAGACCCGCGGCGTGGCGAAGGCGGTCCTGCTGGGCCTTGGCGCCGCGGCGATCGGGGCGGTCGTCCACGTGGCGTTCGCGGTGCTGCTGCTGGCGACCGGCGGGCTGCTCATGGTGGCTGCGACGCTCGGGTTCGTGGTCGGCGCGTCCGTCCGGTACGGCGCCGGGTCGCGGGTCCGGGCGGCCGCGCGGCGCGGCCTCGGCGTGGCGCTTGCCGTCATGACGGTCGCCGTGGCCCTCGCGGTCAACTGGGGCCTGTCCGGGGCGTACCTCGGCCCGTTCGACTTCCTCGACCAAGTGTACGGGCTCCTCGTCCCGCTGCAGGTCGCGGCGGCTGCGGCCGGAGCTCTGGCCGGAACCCGCTGAGCCACGGAGGCGTTGCCCCATGCCCGACTTCCCGAACTTCGACCACTGGTTCCCGCCCAGCCAGCCGCCGGAACGCCGCCCGGCGCCCGCGTACACGCTGCGCCCCCCGGGCGAGGATGACCTGGCGGCACTCGAGGCGCGTCTCCGCGATTGGTCCGACCAGCACGGATCCGTGGGTCCCGGCCGCGCGTGGTCGCGCCACGTCGCCGGCACATCGTGGCTGGCGGAGGCCGAGATGGGCAGCCGGCCGCTGGGAATCCTGCTCGGGTTCACCTCGCCCGATCACCCCGACGAGGCCGTGATCCAGCGGATCGCAGTGGACCCGGAGTTCCGGCGCCGCGGGATCGGGCGGGCGCTCGTCGGCCGCTTCGCGGAAGGGCGGGCCCGCGCCGACGCGTCCCGTGTGACGGCCGCCTGTCGACCCGACGACCGCGCAGGGCTCGGATTCTTCGCCGCCCTTGGGTTCACACCCAACGCCGGACCCGGAAGCCGGAAGCTGTACGGCGTCCCGGCCTTCGAGAACTGGGACGGCCCGGGAGAGGACCGCGTGCTCCTGGAACGGGCGATCACCGAGTAGCCGTGGGCTCCGCGGACGTATCGCCGTCGGATCCGCGAGCCTATCGCTGCATCCGCTCGGGTCGCGGCGCGCGCGGCACGTCATGGTCGGCATGGAGCGCCGCTTCCTCGCGCGCCTGGCGGACGCGCTCCGCGAGGTCGTCGGCCTCGGACGGGAGACCGAAGCGGCCGGGCGGACGACCCGGATCTCCCGGCTGGGCGGCATCCCCCGGCAGGTCACCGGGCCCCCGGCCGATCCCGATCCCGCCCGTCTCGCCACGGAACGGCATCCCCTGGCGCTCGACGGCGTCGAGACTCATCCGGAGGGCGCTCGTCTTCTGCGCGGCCACCTCGCGAACGTAGGCCGCCTCCTCGTCGGGCGTCATACGCCGGCCGCGCACGATCCATTTCGGCTTGCCCACCATGAGCCAGGCAAGGTGGTAGCGGTCCATGCTCCCCCACGCGGCCCCAAGCAGCTCATCGGAGCGCTGCAGCCATGTTCGCAGGGCCTCCAGCGATGGCGACGCCAGGAGGCGCTCGCCCTCGGCGATGAGGCGCTTCGTGCGGTCGATCAGCTCGTCGCGGGTCATTGGAGGAGTGTAGGACGCGGGCGGCGAGGGGTCCGGGGCGAGACCGGTGCCCGGATGCTGGATGCCCGGTCGCCGCTCACCGGCAGGGCTTCCGGGTCATCCGCCCGACTGCGTGACGATCCACGCCTCGCGCGCGGCGCGGAGGCGGGCCGCCCACGCACCCGGCACGCCACCGGCAATAGGCGCGCCGTCCAACGACACAAGCGCCTGGAAGCCCGCCACGGACGAGCAGAGGAGCACCTCGTCGGCCGCGAGGAGGTCGTGGGGCGTGAGCCACGCCTCGGCCGCAACCAGGCCGAGCGCCGCCGCCCCCTTTGGACGAAGCAGCCAGTCGCGCGTGGTCCCGGCCAGGATCCCAGCAGCGAGCGGCGGCGTCAGCACGCGCTTACCAATGAGCAGGGCCACGTTCGCGGTCGTGGCCTCCGCGACGTGCCCATCGATCGTAAGCGTGATCGCGTCGTCGGCGCCGGCCCGCTCCGCCTCGAGCTTCGCGTGGACGTGATCGGCGCGCGACGTGGTCTTCACGGAGGCGAGCGGGTGCGCTGGGTCGCGCCGGCCCGTCGCGATCACCGCGCGGACGCCCCGGGCAAGGACCGCCGCGGCCACGGGTACATGCGGCCAGGCCTGGATGACCACCGTCGGGGCGAGCTCCCGCCACCCGGCGGGCAGCAGCCCGCGCCCAACCAGTACGCCACGACTTACCGTGATCCGGACGGCTGCGTCGCTGGGCGCGTTCGCCGCGACCACCGCAGCGATCCCCGCCGCCAGCTCCCCGTCGGAGAGCGGCATCGGGATTGCGAGGATGCCCAGCCCCTCCCGCAGCCGAGCGAGGTGCAGCCCGATCTCGATGGCGACGCCCCGCCGCACCCGGAGCGTCTCGAAGAGCCCGTCGCCGAGCTGGAAGCCGCGGTCGCCGACGAGGAGCGCCGGCTCGTCGGCCGCCACCAGCCGCCTCTCGACCCAGGCGGTCGGACGGGCTCCCGGGCCGCCTGCGTTGATATCGCTCACCCTGTCTCCTCGCCTTCGACCGACGCCCCGATCGCGCGCAGCGGGCCGCGCGCCTTCGCCCGGGTCTCCTCCCACTCGGCTGCCGGGTCGCTGCGCCAGGTGATCCCACCGCCGACGTGGAGGGTCAGGCGCCGCCCGTCTGCCACGAACGTTCGGATCAGGATCGACGATCCCATCGCGCCCGCGGCATCCACCCAGAGGGCCGCGCCGCAGTATGGACCGCGCCGGACCGGCTCGAGCGCCTCGATCAGCTCCATCGCCCGGATCTTCGGCGCGCCCGTGATGGAGCCGCCCGGGAAGGTGGCCGACAGCAGGTCGAACGCGTCGCGGCCGGGAGCCAGCCGGCCGGTGATCGTCGAGACGAGATGCTGCACGCTGGGGGTCCGCTCCAGTCGCCAGAGCCGCGGGACGCGGACGCTCCCCGGTCGGCAGACCCGCCCGAGGTCGTTGCGCAGGACGTCGACGATCATCGTGTTCTCGGCGCGGTCCTTCGCGCTGGCCAGGAGCTCCGCGGCGAACTCGCGATCCTCCTCCCGAGTCCGGCCCCGGGGCCGGGTCCCCTTGATCGGGTCCGTGCGGATGCGGCCGACGGCATCCAGCGAGACGAACGGCTCGGGCGAGGCCGACACGATCGCCCGGCGCCCACCGATGTCCCGGTCGCCCGGGCCGCCGTCGGCTCCCCGGCCGCGGTCCCGGCCGAGGTCGAGGTACGCCGCGAACGCCGATGGCTCGCCGGCCCGAAGGCGCCGGAAGATCGCCCATGGGTCGCCGTCGAACGGGGTGGCAAGGCGCCGGGCGAGGTTCGCCTGGTAGAGCTCGCCGGCCGCGATGGCGGCGCGGACGGCCGCCACGCCCGCATCCCACCCGGTCCGGTCGGTCCCGGAAACGAAGACGAGCGGCGGGAGCGGCGGGAGCGGCGGGAGCGGCGGGAGCGGCGGGAGTGGCGGGAGCCCCGTCTCCGCCCCGGCTGGCGCACGGCCGACCGCCTCCGCCCGCTCCCGGACCTCCGCGATCGTCCGCGCCAGCCCGACCGTGTCGCCGTCCACGACCCGTCCCGTGACCCAGGCGCGCCCGTCGCGCCGGTCCCATGCGACCGCCCACGCGTGGAGTCCGAGGCGAAGGTCCAGCAGCCCCTGGTCGTCGATCGCCTGCCCGGGGATGGCCTCGAGCCGCCGTCCAAGATCGTACGCGAGGTGTCCCACGAGCCCGCCCGCGAACGGAACCGCCCCGGCCGGGAGGTGCGTCCGATCCAGGCGCGCGAGCGCACGGCGGGCGCCTGCAAACGGATCCGGGCCGGTCGAGGAGCCCACCAGGACCTCGCGCGGGTCGGCGACGAGGATTGACCAACGGCCCGCCCGCCCCGGTCGCGCGCTCTCGAGCAGCCCGAGGCCCGGCAGGTCGCGGAACCCCTCCGCTGCGTCGGCCGGCGCGACACCATCCAGCGCCGGGAGGCGCTCGAGGACGAGAGACGGAAGACCCGAGGCAGCGGTCCCGCAGGACCCGCCCGAATGTGTGGACACGTCCGGATTATCGGCATTCGCCGGGCCGGCCGACCACCCGCCGGACTGGCCGGCCGCGGGCCGTTCCGCATGCTCGCGCAGATACGCCGGAGACTGACGCATCCGCGCACCGCCCGGGCCCAGCCGCTGCCCTTCCGCATAGAATCCGCGCAGACGCAGGGAGGCACACATGCGCGCACGCGACCACGACATCATCCTCGGCCGGCTCCAGCCCGGCCCGCACAACGCGATCACGGACGTGGCGGGCGTGCGCGTCGGCCACGCCACGCTGATCCGGGGCGACGGGCCGCGCGTTGTCGGCCGGGGTCCGGTCCGGACCGGCGTCACGGTGGTCGTCCCGCACGACGGCGACCCGTTCGTGGAGCCGGTCTTCGCCGGCTGCCATCGGCTGAACGGGAACGGCGAGCTGACCGGGCTCGAGTGGCTTCGCGAATCCGGTTTCCTGACCAGCCCGATCGCGATCACGAACACGCATTCGGTCGGAGTGGTACGCGACGCGCTCATTGCCCACGCCATACGCCACCATCCGGCGGGCGCCGAGTTCTGGTCGCTCCCCGTCGTCGGAGAGACCTACGACGGCGTGCTCAACGACATGAACGGATTCCACGTCCGTCCGGAGCATCTGGACGCTGCGCTGGATGGAGCGGCCGCCGGCCCCGTCACCGAGGGAGCGGTGGGCGGCGGGACCGGGATGATCTGCCACGAGTTCAAGGGCGGGATCGGGACGGCGTCGCGCGTGGCCACCGAGGCGGACGGCGGTTGGAGCGTCGGGGCGCTCGTCCAGGCGAACTACGGCAGCCGCGAGCTGCTCCGGATCGACGGCGTGCCGATCGGCGAGGCGATCCCGACGAGCGACGTCCCGAGCCCGTGGGATGCCGCCATGGCCCTGGCGCGGGCGGCCGGCACAGGCGGCGCTGCCGCGCCCGGGGCGGGCTCCATCATCGTGGTCCTGGCCACGGACGCGCCGCTCCTCCCCCACCAGTGCGAGCGGCTGGCGCAGCGGGCCGGGCTCGGGATCGCGCGGATGGGCGGAATCGGGTCGACCAGCTCAGGCGACATCTTCATCGCGTTCGCGACCGGCAATCGTGGGCTCCCGGAGGCGAAGCTCGAACCCGACCCGCGCCGGGTGATCGACGTGCGCATGGTGGAGGACACGCGGATGACGTTGCTCTTCCAGGCGGCGGTGGAGGCAACCGAGGAGGCGATCGTCAACGCCCTGCTGACCGCCGGGACGATGACCGGCGCGGACGGCATCACGGCGCACGGGCTGGACGGCGAACGCGTGATCGAGATCATGGCCCGGTACGGGCGCGGTCCGAAGGCGCGGTCCGCGTAACGGGGGCGGCCAGCGTGACGGGCGCGGTCAGCGTGACGGGCGCGGTCCGCGTGACGGGGGCGGCCGGCGTGACGACGCGACGCCGGCGCGCCTGAGATCAGGGGCGCGCGGCACCCAGGGAGCTGGCCGCTGGGTCAGCGCACCGCGGAGGGGACGTCGGCCGTCGAACCCCGGAACCCCGGAAACCCCATCCTCTCAAATGCTCGTGGGGAGGACCTTACGCAGAGT
The DNA here is from genome assembly GCA_025351245.1 of Chloroflexota bacterium. GTDB lineage: Bacteria > Chloroflexota > Limnocylindria > Limnocylindrales > CSP1-4 > CTSoil-043. The sequence continues at coordinate 8,538 of JANXWH010000169.1, forward strand.
GGCCGGCGCTCGGTCGTATCTCTTTCCTGTCACCTGCACCGCTGCACGCACACATGACGGGAAGACAGCCCGTTCTGGCCCCGATCGGCTCGTCGTCCGGCCTTTGACCGCGCATACGGCTCGCGTGGCGGAGATTTGAGAGGATCGGTGGCAGTCGGTCCCGGGACGGCCGCGGGGGTCGGCGCGCCCGGGGGTCGGCGCGCCCCGAGACGGCCGCGGGGGTCGGCGCGCACCGGGATGTCGGCGACGCGCGGTCACGAACTCAGCCGGAGCGGTTCGGGGCGTCGCGGCGGCTGAACTCGGCGAGCTGCCCGCGGCACCGGGCGGCCGTGCGCTGTGCCTGTCCGACCAGCCACGCCGACACGCGGGCCGTCTCCTCAAGCATCAGCGCGGGTCCGTATGGGCCGTCCTCCAGCACGATCCCGGAGGCGTTGCGGAAATCGGCCATCCAGTTGGCGTGGAGTGCCACCAGCGCGTCCGCGACCACGGCACGGTCGAAGACCCAGTCGAGGTAGCGCGCGTTGAGCGACGCGACGAGATCGTCCAGGAGCACGGGCCGGCCGCGTTCCACCCGTGCGACCAACTCCAGGACGCGCAGGACGGCGAACGGGTCACCGGGCTCCGCCACGACCGGCGGTGCCACGTTCGGATCGGGGAGGCCGGGCGGCGGGGGCCCCAGGCGCAGGCCGCCGGGCGCGGCGGGTCGGGGATCGGTCACGGGCGCGGACGATACCACCGGTCGCGGCTGGCGTCCCCGCGCGGGACCTCCGGCACTGGCCAGCGGGGCCGGCGCGGGTGGAGAATGGCGCCACGAATCAGGCTGCCGCCGGTTCCGACCGGTGGTGGGGTAGGAGGTGCAGCGATGGTCGGCGAAATCCTCGTCGCCTTCGGGACACGGCACGAGTCGACGCGCGGCATCGCCGCGGCGGTGGCCGAGGTCCTCCGTGCAGCCGGCATCCCGGTCCGGTTCGCGTCGATCGACGCGGTCGGGGACCTGGGCCACGTCCGCGCCGCCGTCCTGGGCTTCGTCGTCTACGACGGCGGCTGGCTGCCCGGCGCCCACGATTTCCTGGTCGCCAGCGAACGGGAGCTCGCTGCGATCCCGACCTGGCTCTTCGCCTCCGGACCCCTGGAACACGTCCCGCCGGGCGCGAAAGCGGACCTGCCGGACGACCTGGTCGAGGCGATCGGGAGGGTCGGCCCCCGCGATGTCGCGCTCTTCGCGGGCTCGCTCCAGCCGCACCACCTGGCGTCGGGGCTGCGACTCCTCTCGAAGCTCGCCCGGACGAACGTCGGCGACCACCGCGACTGGGTCGCCATCGAGCGCTGGGCGAACGGCATTCGCGACGCGCTCCTCGCGGAACAGCCCGCCGTCGTGGGCACGGCATGGAGGTCCACCGGGGGATCCTGAGCCCCGGTGAGCCATTCTTCATCGGGTCTGCATGCGCCCGTAGCCCGGATGGTTCATCGTGGTTCGCATGGACGACGATCGCCTCCCGGCCGAACCCGGCCCGCCTGCCCCCGAAGCCCCGAACCCCGATCCTCTGATCGCCCCGCCTTCGATGTCTTTGCACGCGCGACGCGGGCGTGGCGGGACCGTCGTCGCGCTCGCCCTGGCGACCATCCTGCTGTTCGGGACCGGCTCGCTATTCGGGCGCCTCAGCGCCCCGGCATCCGGCGCCGGGCCCACCGCAAGCCCGACGTCGTCCGCTGCTCCCGCCACGTCCACGGGAACGGGGGCGTCCGCAGGACCGGCGGCTTCCGCGGGAGTGCCCACCTGGTCGCTGCTCGACCAGGCATACGAGCTGCTCCGCACCAACTACGTGGATCCATCCGGTTTGGACCCGACGACGCTCCAGCAGGGCGCGATCCGGGGCCTCGCGGACGCGGTGAACGATACCGGCCACACGGGCTATCTCACCCCGGAGGAGGTGAAGGCCCGCGACCAGTCCCTGTCCGGGACGTTCGTCGGCGTCGGTGCCGTGCTCGATCTCCGCAACAACGCCGCGACCGTCGTCCGGGTCCTCCCCAACAGCCCGGCGCAGAAGGCCGGCCTCCGGGCCGGCGAGGTCATCCTCCGCGTGGACGGCGCCTCCGTGGCCGGCCAGACAATCGAGCAGATCGTGGTCAAGGTCCGGGGCCCGGAAGGCACGTCGGTGACGCTCGGCCTCCAGGATCTGGACGGGTCCGAGCGGAACCTGGCGATCATCCGCGCCAAGCTCACCCTCCCGCTCGTCAGCTGGTCGCTGGCGCCCGGCAGCAAGGATGCGGTCATCCGGCTCGAGTCGTTCTCGACCGGCGCCGCGAAGGCCGTGGTCGGGGCGATCACGGCGGCCCGCGCGGCCGGCGCTGCCGGGATCGTGCTGGACCTGCGCGCGAACCCGGGTGGCTACGTGAACGAGGCGGTGGACGTCGCGAGCCAGTTCCTGGGCTCGGGCGTCGTCTACATCTCGCAGGACCGGAGCGGCAAGCAGGTCCCGCACGAGGTCGCCGGCGGCGGCGGCGCCACCGACATCCCGCTCGTGGTCCTCGTGGACGGCCAGACAGCCAGCTCGGCGGAGATCGTCACGGGAGCCATCCAGGATGCCGGCCGGGCGACGGTCGTCGGCGAGACGACGTACGGGACGGGCACCGTGGTCGGGACCTTCCCGCTCTCCGACGGATCGGCGGTCACGATCGGGACCGAGCGCTGGCTCACGCCGAAGGGCCGCGCAATCTGGCGCGAGGGGCTGACGCCGGACCAGACCGTCGCCCTTGCCCGGGGCGTGGGCTTCCTCGTGCCGGACGACTTCGCGGCGCTCGGCGCCGGCGGAATCGCGGGGACCCAGGACGCGCAGCTCCAGGCGGCGCTCCGCTCGCTCAACGTCGCGGAGCGGGCTGCCAGCGGCGGCTGACGCGCCGCGGTGGCGGGCGCCGCCGCGCTCGACCGCGCCGCCGCGCCCGACCCTACAGGAGCTCGTGGTTGGCGGTCGCGGTCGGCAGCCCGTCGGCAGGCCGCGGCTCCTCGCCGGGGCCGAACGCCGCCGGGTCGCCCGGTCCTCCGCTCCCGGCTCCCGCCTGGAGCACGGGCAGTGGCTGGCCGGCCTGCCCTTCGAGCGCGCCAACGCCGTACGGCACCCACTTCGACGGGTCCTGGAGGCGGTGTGCCTCCTCGTTACCGCGGGCGTGCGTCTCGACGAAGCCGGCCGGCTCGATCCACATCCGCTTCCCGTCGAGGAGCGCGGTGATCCCCTCCTGGCCCGGCTCCGGGCGGGGGTTCTGGCACCAGCGGCACATCGACCTGTCGTGCGGCGTGTATGAGGTCGGCTCCTCGTACGTGGTGATGTAGCCCTCGTAGTTGCGGAGCACGACCTTGTGGTCCGAGTACGACACGAGGTAGTTGGGCATGACCGGGATCTTCCCGCCACCGCCCGGCGCATCCACGATGTACTGGGGGACGGCGTAGCCGGAGGTGTGGCCGCGGAGCCCCTCCATGATCTCGAGGCCCTTGCCGACCGGCGTCCGGAAGTGACCGGCGCCCTCCACCAGGTCGCACTGGTAGATGTAGTACGGCCGGACCCGGATCTCGACGAGCTTCTGGACCAGGTCGCGCTGGATGTGGACGCAGTCGTTGATGCCCGCCAGGAGCACCGACTGGTTGCCCAGCGGGACGCCGGCCCGCGCCAGCGTGTCGCACGCGCGGGCGAGCTCGGGGGTGATCTCGTTCGGGTGGTTGACGTGGATGTTCAACCAGACCGGGTGGTACTTCGCGAGCATCTGGCCCAGCTCGTCGTCGATCCGCTGGGGGAGGAAGACCGGAACCCGGCTGCCGATCCGGACGATCTCCACGTGCGGGATCTCGCGGAGGCCGCGCAGCACGGACTCCAGCAGCTTCGGCGCCAACGTCAGGCCGTCGCCGCCGGAGATCAGCACGTCCCGGATCTGGGGCGTCCGCCGGATGTAGTCCAGCTGCGCCTCGTGCTCCTTCCGGTTGAAGTTCTGGCTCGCGTCGCCGACGATCCTGCTCCGCGTGCAGTAGCGGCAGTAGCTGGCGCATTCCGTCGTGATCAGCATCAGGACCCGGTCCGGGTAGCGATGGACCAGGCCCGGCACCGGCGAGTGGCGGTCCTCGGCGAGCGAGTCCTCCATCATCCCGGTGAAGGAGCGGAGCTCCCTGCCCGTCGGGATGATCTGGCGCCGGATCGGATCGTCAGGATCGTCGGGGTCCACCAGGCTGATGAAATAGGGCGTCACGTCCACCCGGAACTTGTCCGGCGCGGAGAGTCCCTCGCGCTCGTCGTCGGTGAGGTTGAGGATCCCCTCGATCTCGCTGAGCTCGTTGACGCGGTGGGAGAGCTGCCAGCGCCAGTCGTTCCACTTCTCGTCCGGCACGTCCGCCCAGATCGGTGCGCGGCGGCTTACCGCGGGCTTCCCGTCTGGGCCCAGGCGCTTTGCCGGGTCGCGGAGGTTGACGAACGGCGCCTGCTCGGCCCCCCGTGCGGCAACCGCCGCTGTGATCTCCGTCGCGTCCATCGTGCCGTGATCCCCTTCCGCGCTGGTTCGTCGTCGCGTCGTGCCGCCGCGGGTCCGACGCTGGAGTGCATAGATCCTATGCACTCTGCATGTCGACCGGATGATACCCGGCCCGGGCCGGCGGGTCCAACTCAGACCGCGCCCCCGGACCAGCATGGCCCGATCGGGGGATGTCGCCGGAGCCGGGAGCGGCGCCTACAATCTGCCTGTCATCAGGCCCGGGATTCTCCTGGAGGAACCACATGTCCGTCGATCGCAGGGCGCTCGCTGGCGCGCTCGCCGCTCTCCTCCTCGTCGCCGCGTGCGGCGGCTCCGCGAGTCCGGCTCCGAGTGCCGCCGCGAGTGCCGCGTCAACGCCGGCGGCGTCGCAGCCGGCGCCGGGAGCGAGCCAGGAGCCCACCCAGAACCAGGCGCCGGGCGCCACCGGCGATCTCGCGGCCAAGCTGCCATCCCAGGTCAACGGCGTCACGTTCATGAAGACGAGCTTCGGCGGCAGCATGTTCACCGGCGCCATCCCGATCGGCGGGGGCGACCAGGACTTCGCGAAGTTCCTCGCCGACAACGGCAAGTCCATGAGCGACGTCCAGATCGCGATGGCGACCGCGACCGGCTCGTCGGCCAGCGGGAGCGTCGTGATGGCGTTCCAGGTCAAGGGCGTACCGTCCGACAAGCTGCTCGCCTGGGCAACGAAGGACACCAGCAAGATGCCGAAGACGAGCATCGGCGGCAAGGAAGTCTTCGGGGCGGCCGAGATGGGCTTCGGTGCCTATATCTACGTCAAGGACGACGTGATCTTCTATGTGCTCTCCATGGGCGGCGACGCCTCCATGGCGGAGGGGGTCCTCAAGCAGCTCCCCTGACGTGAGGCTGCGAAACCCGCGGGCTCGCACCCGCCGCATCGGAGCACCTGCCATGACCCCATATTCCGCCGCCCGGATGACCGTCCGCGTCGTCGGCGCCGCCTTGCTGATCCTCGGCCTTGTCATCTGGACGGGCAGCGCCGCCGGGCTCGTGCCGGTCCATATGTTTCTCGGGATCGTCCTCGTGCTGGCGCTGTGGGCCGTCGCCGTGCTTGCGCTGCAGGCCGGCGCACGGCCGGCGCTCCCCGCGATCGCAATCGCCTGGGGCGTTTTCGTCGCCGCGTTCGGAATGACCCAGGCCCAGGTGCTGCCGGGCGACAGCCTGCACGTCGTGATCCAGGTGGCCCATCTCGTCGCCGGCCTCGTGGCGATCGGCCTCGCCGAGGCGCTCGGCGCGGCCGACACCCGGACGGGCGCGCCAGCGACGCGCTGAACTGAGCGACATCGGCGCGACGGACCGGCGTCACGGGAGCCGGCGGGGCTGCACCCCGGCGTCACGGGAGCCGTCGGGGCTGCACCCCGGCGGGGCGCCCGCGCTACTCGCCGATCACGGCCCAGAGCATCCCCATCATGATGAAGAAGCCCGTGAACATCGAGATGAGCGCGATCGCGCCGTAGGGCGAGTTCGCCGTGTTCGGGAAGGATGGGATCAGCAGTCCGGAGACCGCGACCCAGCCCAGGAAGAGGATGCCGAAGAAGATCTTCGCGTTCGGGCCGGTGATCGCGCGGACCCAGCCGATCGAGCCGGTCTTTCGCTCGGGTGACATTGCCGCACGCAGGAACGTGGTCACGAAGACGCCCGCGACCAGGATCGCGAGGCCGAACTGGACCGGGTACTGGATCGCCGTGACGAAGAGCTGCACCGGGCGCCTCCGCGCGGGGAGCGGGCGGGATGGACGGGCGGAGGATACCAGAGGCGCGCGCCGCCACGCGAGCGCCCTGCCGGTCGGCGCGACGCATCCATGTCGGGTTCAGGTGCATCATGGGCACGAAGACGGCCCCTGACGCGGGACGATGCCGCCCGCCGTCGCCAGCCTGGAGATCCCCTCGCCCATGAAATCGATCCAGCTCGCCTGGCACCCCGGGACCGCCCGCTTCGAGGCCACCGGCCACAGCGGCGCCCGCATCACGTTCGAGGCACCCGGCGAGCCCGACGAGATTCCGCTCGACGACGGCGCGCACGGGCCTGCGGCCGGCCCAGGCCCCGCGGAGCTGCTCCTGGTCGCCGGCGCCGGGTGCGCCGCGTGGGATCTCGTCGAGATCCTCCGCAAGCAGCGCCAGGACGTGGCGACGATCGACGTGGCCGTCGACGGCGACCAGCAGCCCGATGCGCCGTGGACATTTCGCCGGGTCGAGCTGCGCTTCACGATCCGTGGCCGGAGCCTGGATCGCGCGCGCATCGAACGGGCGGTGGAACTCTCCGTGGAGCGCTACTGCTCCGTTCTCTCGACGATCCGCGAAGCCGCGTCGGTCACCTACACGACCCTCGTGGAGGAGGCGCCAGTCGCCCCCGCGGCCTGACGCGTGATCCGTGCGCCCCGCGGACCCCGCTCGACGCGTTGATGCCACGACGGCGCCGCGCGCGCGGGATCCGGTTGATCGACATCCGGCCGGCCAGCCGGAGCGAACCGACCCTGTGACCACCTTCGAGCGCCTCGGCCGGTTCGCGTACCGTCGCCGGTGGTGGGTGCTGGCCGCGTGGGCGCTCCTCGTGCTGGTCGCGATCCCGTTCGCGCCCCGGGCGCCGGGCGCGCTGCGCGCCGGCGGCTTCTCGCTCGACGACCTGGAGTCAGCACGGGCGCGGGCGACCCTCGTGCAGGAACTCGGCGCGCCGCCGTCCGCGCTCGTCCTCGTCTACGAGTCGACCGGAGAGGCGCGGGCGGGCGACCCGGCGTTCGAGGATGCGATCCGCACCGCCACGGCTGGCGTGGCCGCCGCGCCCTACGTTCGGCAGGTTGCGAGCCACCTGCTGGCCCCCGCCCAGGTCGCAGCCGACCGGCGCGTCGCGTACGACGTGGTCCTGCTCGACATTGCCCCCGACGACTCGCCGGCCGCGCTGCCCGGCATCCAGACGGCCCTGCTGACGGCGCCGGGCGTCCGGGTGACGCTCGCCGGCGGACCTGCGTTCTATGGCGACATCCAGAAGGTCTCCGAGGCGGACCTCCGGCGGGCGGAGCTGGTGAGCCTGCCGCTCGCCGCCATCGCGCTCCTGCTCGTCTTCGGCTCGGTGATCGCGGCGGGCGTCCCATTGATCATCGGCGGGGCGGCCGTCGTGACGTCGCTCGCCGTCATCTTCGGCCTCGCCAGCCTCACCCCGATGAGCATCTTCGTGCTCAACCTGGCCACGCTCCTGGGCCTGGGCCTGGGCGTGGACTACTCGCTCCTCATGCTCAGCCGCTTCCGCGAGGAGCTGGCACGCCGGACGCCCCCGGGCGCGCGCGCCGACGCCCAGGCCGTGGAGGCCGCTGTCCGCGTCACGGTCGCGACGGCCGGCCGAGCCGTGTTCTTCTCCGGGCTGACGGTCCTGCTCGGGCTCCTGGGCCTGGTCCTCTTCGAGTTCATGATCCTGCGCTCCGTCGGAATCGCCGGGGCGCTCGTCGTGGGGATCGCGGTCGCCGCCGCGCTCACGCTCCAGCCGGCGCTCCTCTCGGTCCTGGGATCGCACGTGGACGCGCTTGCGATCCGGAAGGTGCGCCCGGACCCTGGCTCGGAGGGCGCCTGGGCCCGGCTGGCCCGGCGCGTGATGCGTCGCCCGCTGTTGGTCTTCTTCCCGACGCTGGGGCTACTGCTCGTGCTGGGAACGCCGTTCCTCCACGTGCGCTTCAACGCCCCGGACGCGACCATCCTGCCGGTGAGCGTGCCATCGCGGGCGTCCTACGAGACGCTGGTCAGGAGCTTCGGCGAGGGCGCCTTCGCGCCGCTGACGCTCGCGGTCCGGACCGACGGGCCGGCAACCGGCCCGGCGAACATCGCCCGGCTCTACGACTACTCCCGGCGCCTCGCCGCGGACCCGCGCGTGGCCCACGTCGACAGCCTCGTCGACGTGGATCCGCGGATCAGCCTGCTCAAGTACCAGCTCCTCTACGCAAGCCTGGGCGGGCCCCCCGATCGCTTCACCGCGACCGCGCTTGCCGCTACCACGAAGGGGGACCTGACCGCGTTCACGGTCACTACCGGCTACGGACCCAACCGCGACGAGGCGCGGGCGCTCGTGCGCGACCTGCGCGACCCGACGAGCGCGCTCGCTCCGCCGGCCGGCGTGCGAGTGTCGGTCGGCGGCGGTGCGGCCGACGTCAGCGACACGGTGAGCCGGATCGCGGCGGACTTCCCGCGGACGGGGCTCTTCATCGTGCTCACCACGTACCTCGTCCTGTTCATGCTCCTGCGCTCCGTCTGGCTGCCGCTCAAGGCGATCATCATGAACACGCTCTCCATCACGGCCGCGTTCGGGGCGCTCGTATGGGTCTTCCAGGATGGCAACCTCTCGCGGCTGCTCGGCTTCCAGCCGCTCGGCTTCGTGGAGACGACGCTCCCGGTGATCCTCTTCTGCGTCCTGTTCGGCCTCTCCATGGACTACGAGGTGTTCCTCCTCTCACGGATGAAGGAAGCCTGGGAACGGACGGGCGACAACACGGAGGCCGTGGCGCAGGGCCTGGAGCGGAGCGGGCGCATCGTCACCTCGGCGGCGCTCATCGTCGTCGTCGTGGCCGGCTCGTTCGTCTTCGCCGATATCGTGCTCATCAAGGCCCTGGGGCTGGGCGTCGCGCTGGCCGTGGCGATCGATGCCACGATCGTCCGGGCGCTCCTGGTCCCCGCCACGATGCGGCTCCTCGGGAAATGGAACTGGTGGCTGCCCGCTCGCCTGGAACGGTTCCTGCGGGATCGGCTCCCGCGCACCGAAGCGGAGCTGGAGGCGCGCTCCCGATGAGGGACACCGTCCCGGCGAACCCGCACGCTCGCGGTCCGAGGATTCGCGGCCTGCTCCCTGCGCTGCTCGCGCTCGTCCTGGCGGCGTGTTCGGGGCCCATCCTGGCGAACCCGCCCGCGGCACGGCCGAGCGTTGCGCCGCAGACCCCGGTGCTCGCGGCCCCGGCCGACCCGCGGCCGGTGGTCCTGCCCCGCGACGACGGCCCGCACGACCGCCTGACCGAGTGGTGGTACTACACCGGGCATCTCGGGGCGGCCGACGGACGCACGTTCGGCTTCGAGTACGTCATCTTCCGCGCCGAGCGCGGCGGCTTCCCGGTCAGCTGGGCCAGCCATCTCGCGGTCACGGACGAGTCGGCGAATCGCTTCGCGTACGGCCAGCGGAGCGAGATCGGCCCGCAGGTGGACCATTCGCCGCGCGATGCAAACGGCAAGCCGAGCGGCTTCGCGTTGCGCGTCGTTGGGATGGATCCGGCCCACTCGGCGACCGACGCGAACGCGGCGACCGACGCGAACCCGGCGACCGACGCGAACGCGGCCTGGACGATGGCGGGGTCGGGCGGCCGCGACACGCTCTCGGCTGCGCTCGGCCCGGCAGAGGCCGCCGCCACGGCGATGCCGATGGGCCTCGGCCTCCAGCTGGCGCTGACCCCGCTGGGGCCGCCCGTGCTCCACGGCCGCGACGGCTGGGTGGACTTCGGCGCGGCGGGTGGCTCCTACTACTACTCGCGGACGCGAATGACCGCGGCGGGCACGCTCGTCGTGGACGGCGAGCGCGTGGCCGTCACGGGCACGGCCTGGTTCGACCACCAGTGGGGCGACTTCATCGCGGTGGGCGGCGGCGGCTGGGACTGGTTCGCAGTCAACCTCGACGACGGGACGGATCTCACCGTGTCGCTGGTCCGGAGCGTGGACGGCACGTATCCGCTGGTCTACGGGACGCTGGTCCGCCCTGACGGCACTTCCCGGTACGTGGCCCGCGGCGAGATCTCCGTCGACGCCGTGGACCAATGGACGAGCGCGCGGACCGGTGCCACGTACCCGTCGGGCTGGCGCGTCCGGGTCTCGGGGGCCGCCCTGGACGTGATGGTCGTGCCCACGCTGCGCGACCAGGAGCTGGACACGCGGGCGACGACGGGCGTCGTCTACTGGGAGGGCTCGCAGCGCGTCACGGGGACACGGGAGGGCCGGCCCGTGACCGGGAAAGCGTACGTGGAGCTGACCGGGTACGCCGGCGGCGTGACGGCAACGCCCTGAAGCAAGGCCGCCGGGCGCTCACCCCCGTCGCGGGCGCTCAGCCCTCGTCGCGGGCGCGGTTCGCGCGCCGCTGGACCACGAGCAGGGCCAGCCACCCGAACAGGATCGTGGCGCCGTAGGCCACGCACCAGGCGCAGATGGCGCCGATGACGAACAGCTCCAGGTAGCGCAGGTAGAGCACGATCACGACCCCGACCAGCCCCTGCGCATACCCCGCCAACAGGAGCCGCCCGTCGCCCGTCCGCCACCACGCCGCGATCAGGCCCAGCAGGAGGCCTGAGAACAGGACCCCGAAGAACGCGACCGGGATCCCGAGCCAGCGGCTGTACTCGCTCTGGGCGACGGTCTCGCAGCCGCCACCCGGCAGGCAGGCGACAGCCGTGCCCGCAAGCGCCATCGCGCTCAGGTAGAGCGCGATGGCGAGTCCCGCGGCGGCGAAGCCGCCGAGCAGCAGGGCGGGCCGCCCGCGAACCACGAGAATGACGTCAGGGCGCGGTGGAGGCCGCCGGTGGCGCCGAGGCCGCAGGCGCCGGCGACGCCGGCAACGACGCCGGTGGCGCCGGCGATGCGGAGGCGGCCGCGATCAGCGCGTCGATGGCCGGGCCGAGCGTGGTCATCGGTTGGGCGCCACCCGGCAGGAGCTTCCCGTTCAGGGCGATCGTCGGCGTCTGGCTCACCCCCGCGGCGGCGCCCTGGGCTGTCTCCGCGTTCACGGCCGCCACCCTGTCGGCCGCCCCGTTCGCCATGCACGCGTCGTACGCGGTGCGATCCGCGCGCACGGCATCGGCGACCGAGGCCAGAAACGCCGAGGAGAACGTGCCCGCGTTCTCGCCCTTCTGGTTCTCGAACAGGTAGTCGTGGAACGGCCAGAACTTGTCGCCGGCGCAGCGCGCGGCGGCAGCCGCCTGGTGCGACTCGACGTCCGTCGCGAACCGGTCGATGACCACCCGGTCGCGGTAGATGACGTACGCCTTGCCGGTCGCCACGTACTGGTCGATCAGGTCGGGCTCGATCGTGGTCGCGAACGTGTCGCAGGCGGGGCACTGGAAGTCCGACCAGATCTCCACCTTGACCGGCGCGTTGGCCTTTCCAAGCGCCCGCGGGTTCGTCGGATCGACGAGGCTGGTCGGCGTCGGGCGGAGCGGGCTGATGAGGCTTCCGACGGTCGCTTTCGGGTTGAGGACGCCGGAGACGAGGACGACGACGACCAGCCCGACGACCACCGCGCCGGCGGTGATCAGGGCCATCGGCGACTGCCAGGCCGGCTTCTTCACGGCGACGGTGCGCGCCGAAGCGAGGCGCTGGTCGCGCCGGGCGGCCTCTCGGCGCTCCTGCCGCGTGGCTCGCGGGCGCTGCGGGGCCGGCAGCTTGGGCGGAGGCGTGCCGGTCGAGGTGGAATTCGTGGTCATGCGAACTCTCGGTGGCGGGGTGGAGTGGACGTTTCGGGACGCCGGCGCAGCGTACCCCGTCCGGCGCAGGACTGTCCTCCGCTTCCCGGCCGGGCGCGCGCGGCCGCTGCCGGGGCCGAGGGCGGGGCCGGTTCCGCGCCGCCGGGGCCGGGGCCGGGGCCGTGCGCCATGGCGCAGGAGGCCCCAGATCGGGTACGCGGCGCGCCCGGACCGGGGCGCCCCGCACAGACCCCGTCACGACCCCGGTCGAGCTCGCCGTTGAGCCGGCCGCCGCCGGCGCCCGTTGCGCAGGATGCACCAGATCGGGTGCGCCGCGCCCGACGGCTCCCGGGGCCGCGCCCGGACTGACCCTGTCATGACCCCGGTCGAGCCGCAGGGCGCGTTCGCTGCCTGTGGCGCAACATTCTGGGCCGATGAGCCAGCGGATCCGTCCGCGCGGACTCGCCAGGAGCCCGCAAACCTGGTTCGTCGGCCCAACACTGGCGGTTAGTTGCAGGCTGCGCAACAGGAGCAACGGCGCAGCACAACAGGCTGAGCAACAGGAGCAGGGGCGACGTGTCGGCCCGGGGTCGACGCCGGCCCCAGCATTCAGTCCACCGCCGGCGCTTCGATTCTTCGATCGATGGAAGGCCACCTGACGGCCGGCCCGGACCGGCCGACGCGGACCCGGCGACGCGGACCCCGTCGACGCGGACCCGGCAACGCGGACCCGGCGCGGCGGACCCGGCGGGGCGGACCCGGCGGGGCGGACCCGGTCCCGGCGCGCCTGGGTGACCCGCACGGGTCAACACGTTCCCGTCATCGGACGGTGCGCGGGTGACCGGCATGTACGGGCACTTGGCCATGCTGAGGGAGCGGCCGCAGGTAGAGCGACAGGACCACCACCAGGTACGTGACCCAGGTGGCGAGTGCCGCGACCTCCGGGGTGGACGAGTAGCCGAACAGGGCCCGCAGGAAGAGGCCGATGCCCGCCTCGTGGGGCAGCGTCGCGCTGATGTCGAAGGCGGTCTGCGTGCCCAGCGTGATCCAGCCGATCTCCACGAACTCGTGCACGGCACTGCCCAGGAGCCCGGCGGCGATGAAGACGAGGAGGACGCCGGTCCAGCGGAAGAACCGCCCAAGGTTGAGCCGTCGGCTGCCGCGGTACAACCCGTACCCCAGTCCGGCCGAGATCAGCAACCCGACGGTCGCGCCGGCGAGGACGCTCGCCGCACCCGCGCCGCCCACGGAGGTCGTCGCGGCCGTGGCCTGCCCGACCAGGAAGAGCGCGGTCTCCAGCCCTTCCCGGATGACCGCCGTGAACGCGAGGAGCGCCAGGCCCCAGGCGCTCCCCGCCGTGAGAACCCGATCGAGCGCGCGCTGGAGCTGGCCCGCCACCGAGCTTGCCTGGCGGCGCATCCAGAACAGCATCCACGTCACGACGGCGGCCGCGACCAGCATCGTCGTGCCTTCGAAGACCTGCTCCCAGGGTGTCTGCAGCTCGCCGAGAGTCGCGAAGATCACGAGTCCCAGCGCCGCGCTGGCCGCCACGGCGGCCGCCACGCCCAGCCCGATCCGGCCGAGGTGTCGAGCGTTGCCGGTCCGGGCCAGGTAGGCGCAGATGATGCTGACGATCAGGGCGGCTTCCACGCCCTCGCGCAGGCCGGTCAGCAGGCCGCTCGTGAAGGCGCCGATATCGAACACGCGGGCTCCTTGATGGGGACGCACGGGACGCGTCCGCGGCGTCGCGGCGTCGCGGCGTCGCGGCGAGTGCAGGCGGAATGTAGCGCGGTGAGAGCTAACCGGTCAAGCGCCCTTGCGTTAGAAGGTCAAGGCTGCTTGCAGGCCCTCGCGGCAAGACCCGAGGCAGCGCCCGCGGCCTCACCCACCGCGGTGCGGCCGGCGAGCCTGAGGGACTGGCGGCGAGTCTGAGGGACCGCCGGCGCCTCGCGCGGGCCGCCGCTCCAGGCCGGCCGCCGTTCCAGGCCGGGGATGTCGCTCGCCGGCCGGCAGCCCCACCGCGCGAAGCCTCTCGCGGTCGAGGCCGCCCCCGATCACGCTGAAGGTCGCTTCCGGCGAACAGACGGCGGGGATCGATCGGTCGGTGGTCGGTCGGATGTGGCCTTCGACGGATCTGTTCGCCTCCGGCGGACGTCATCGCCGAGCGCACCCCGGCCGGGTCCAGCCTGACTTCGATTCAGGCGCTTTGTTCGTCGGAGGCGACACCACCGGCGGCGATCAACCGGCGGCGGCGATCAGCGGGAAACGATCAGCCGGCGGCGATCAGCCGGCGGTTGCGGGCCGGCAGTTGCGGGCTGCGGCGGCGCCGGAGATCAGCCGCCAGCGCCCTGGGCCGCGCGGATCGCCGCCCGGATCTCATCGCTCCCGACGATCAGCTCGAAGCTGGCGGCGATCCGACCCTGCGCATCGACCACGAAGACGAACGGTTCCACGGGGATCCCGTACGCCTTCGCCAGGTCGTTGAACTCAAGCTGGCCGGTGCTGTAGTCGGGCATCAGCCGCCCGCCGTAGTTCGTCATGACGTGCGGCTCGACGTGCACGAATGCGACGTCAGGGAACTCGTTGGCAATCGCCTTCATGTTCTTCAGGAGCGGCCCGCAGGCGGTCGTCGGGCAATAGGCCGGCGAGTAGAACGTGAGCACGAACGCCTTGTGCGCGGCGAGCAGCTGGTCCACCGAGAACTGGTAGAAGCGCGGATCGGGGAAGACATCGGTCGTGATGCCGTACAGGTTCTCGCCGGCGTTGGAATCGGCAGAGGTCGGCGTATGGATCGCCGGCGCAGGATCGCCGATCGCGGGCGTGGAGCCGCGACCGACGACGCTGAACGGGAAGTCGGCGGCGCCGATCGGGCCGGTGACCTTCCGGAGCGCGATCGTTCCCGTGTAGTCGCCGGGCACGGGGAACGAGACATCCACCACGAAGGCGCCCTTGTTACCGACGGAGACCCAGATGAAGTACCCGTCGACCTCGATCGGCGGGATAGCGGGATCGACCACCCGGAACGTGAAGTGGGCGGTCACCTCGGGAAACGCGAGCTCGTGGTTGTTCGGATCCGAGACGGTCATCACGAGCCGGTTCGCGCCGACGCGGATGACCGTCGTGTTGAGCGTTGGGAGCACCGTGGTCGAGCCGAGCGCGGGGGAGCTGCTCGGCGCGGCGGTGGGCGCGGCGGTGGGCGCGGGCGTCGCGACCGGCGTCGGGACGGGCGTCGAGCTCGCCGCGGGGCCGCCGCTCGCTGCGGGGCCGCCGCTCGCTGCGGGGCCGCCCCTCGCCGCGGGGCC
>JANXWH010000170.1 GCA_025351245.1 Chloroflexota bacterium
CGCCCCGACCGCGCCCGCCGCTCCGTCCGTGCCTGCCGGGCGGCCCGCCGCGCGCCCGGCGCCACGCCGGCCGAACCCCACCTCGGCGCGGCTCGCGGTTGCCGCCGGCGCGATCGCGACGGTCTCCGCGCTGCTCGCCGCGATCGCGAGCGCGGCGGTCCCGGCCGCGACGGCCGCTGCCGCGCCGACGAGCGGCAGCGGCGCCACGCCGGGCCCGGTCCAGACGATCGTGAAGTACGTCTACGTCCAGCCCGGCCAGGCGACGCCGAGCGCCGGGCTCGCGACCGTCGTCGCGCCCCCGGCTCCGCGCCCGAGGCCGGCGCCCGTGGTGACCAGCCAATCCGGCGCGAAGCCGTGACGGGCACGACCGCAATCACGGCCGAGCCGCCATCCCCGGCGGCGGCGCTTCCGCGCGCCGTGAATCGCTCCCGGGCCATGGGCGGTCGGCTTGGCGTCCACGTGGCGGTCGCAGACGTTGCGGACCTCGCTGCGGCCGAGCGCGACGCAGCGCGCGTCGCGGCGAGGGTGCGGGCCTGGGCCGGCCGCCTGACTCGCCACGACGCGGCCTCCGACCTCATGCGCGCGAACGGGGATCCGCGCGGCGCGACGCCGGTCCGCCCGACGCTGGCTGCCGCGCTGCGGTGGGCCGCCGATGCCGCGGAGCTGACCGGTGGGATCGTGGATGTCACGCTGCTCCGCGAGCGCCTGGCGGCGGAGGCGACAGGGCCCGCCGACGAGTCGATGACGCCCGCCGACGCAGCATCGGGCCCCGTCGCCCTGCCAGCCCGCCCGAGCGATCCGGCGTCGCGGCCGGCCTGGCGCGTCGAACCCGCCCCGCACCGGGGCGCGCTCCTCCACCGCGGCCCGGGCGTGGCGTTCGACCTCGACGGGGTGGCAAAGGGCTGGATCGCCGACCGTGCCCTGGCACTCCTCGACCACTACCCCGGCTCCCTGGTCGACGCCGACGGCGACCTCGCCATCCGGACCGCGGAGGGCGATGCATGGGAGGTTGGCGTGGCCGACCCGCGAACGCCCGGCGCCGAGCTCGCTGTCTTCGTCCTGCCGGGAGCGAGGCTGGGCTCCCGCTACGGCCTGGCCACGTCCGGCATCAGCATCCACCGCTGGACCGGGCCGGACGGCCGGCGCCACCATCTCATCGACCCGCGGACCGGTCGCGCGGCCGCCACGGACGTCGTGCAGGCGACCGTCCTTGCCGGGAGCGCGCGTGCCGCCGAGGCCTGGGCGAAGACCGCGGTCGTGCTCGGCCTCGTCGCGGCGCTGGACGTGCTCGATCGCGCCCCGATCCTGGGCGCTATCCTGCTCGCAGCCGACGGCCGCGTGCTCGAGGTCCCCCGAACCACCCGGTGGCTGGCGTGAAGTATCGAGGCCTCACCCCGCTCCAGCGCGGAACGATCTGGGTCGTCCTCATGGTCGCCGCCGGCGCCATCGTGGGAGCCACGGGCCCGCGCGCGGTGACGGCGCTGGCGGACCTCGCGCAGGTTGCCCCAAGTCGGCTGCCGTGGGTGGCGACCCGCCTCGTCGCGTTCCTGTCGTACTTCGCGATCACCGGGTCCGTCGTCTACGGGTTGCTTCTCTCCACAAAGATCCTCGACGCGATCGCCCACCGTCCCGTCTCGTTCGCGCTGCACCAGGACCTCGCCGCGATCGGCCTTGGGCTCGCCGGCGTCCACGCCGTCCTGCTCGGCCTCGACGCGACGGTGCCGTTTTCGCTCGGGGACATGCTTGTCCCATTCGTCGCGCCCTACCGGCCGCTCTGGGTCGGCATCGGCCAGCTGACGCTCTACCTGGTAGCGGTGGTGCTCGCGAGCTTCTACCTGCGACGCCGGATCGGGCAGCGGGCCTGGCGGCTGCTCCACTACCTGACCTTCCTGTCATTCGCGGGCGCGACCGCCCACGGGATCCTGTCCGGGAGCGACAGTGGGACCGCCTGGGCCTGGTGGAGCTACGTCGGGGCCACCGCCCTCGTCGTCTTCCTGACCGGCTACCGGATCGTCACCGGCATCACCGCCTCGCGCGAGCGGGCGTCGCGACCCGCTCCGGGGTCGCTGCCGGCTTCGGCGGCGCGGTCGGCTTCGGCGGCGCTCTCGGCGCCGCGGCCGGCGCCGAGACCCCTCCCGGCTACGGCACCGCTCGACCTCCGTGCGCCCCAGCGCACGCTCACCGGCTCGCCCGAGAAGGCTCGTCCGACTCCCTGAGCGGCCCGTTCCCGTCCGCCGGGAGCCGGAAGGGATCGTGGCGCGGCCGTTTCGACCCGTGCGCGTTCCAGCACGATCCGTGCCCCGTTCCAGTCGTGCCCCGTTCCCGGCGGCCCCGCGCCAGGCGGGCCCCGTTCCCGGCGGCCCCGCGCCCGACTCATCACACGAGAACCAGGGCATCGTCGGGCGGTGGAAGGCCGGCAACGAGCGCGGGCCAGATGCTCCGCGCGTCGGCCGGAAAGACCGCCACGAACTCCGGGCGAGCGGCCCGCACGACTTCCCTGTTCGTCCGCGTGTCCGCCACGACGAGCACCAGGCGACCCGCGCCACCGTCCCGTCGCTTGGCGGCAACCCGTCGGAGCAACGCCTGGACGTCGTGCAGGCGGGTTTCGGCCTCGATCGCGACGGCGTGCCCATCCCGGACGAGAACGCCATCCCACGCACGAGGGTCGCCGGTGCCAC
The DNA here is from genome assembly GCA_025351245.1 of Chloroflexota bacterium. GTDB lineage: Bacteria > Chloroflexota > Limnocylindria > Limnocylindrales > CSP1-4 > CTSoil-043. The sequence goes on from JANXWH010000170.1 coordinate 2,679, forward strand.
CGATCGGAACCTCGGGACGCCACCGCCAGCCGGGTCCGATCCGCGCCCTGAAACGCGCCAGCAGCCGGAGATGGGCGACGTCCCGAATCGGGGGACCGGCGGGATAGGCACGCGCGCCGAGATCGAGACCGACCACCGCGAGCACGGTGGCCACGCGCTCGACGGAAACGCAGGGCGCACGACCCCGCTCGATGCGACCGACTGACGAACTCGACGTGGCCGCGGCTGTCGCCACCGACCTCTGGCTGAGGCCCGCCCCCAGTCGCGCGTTCCGGGCCTCGCGACCCATGTCGACCAGCAGCTCGCGAGCGCGGCGCCTGCCCCGATCAGCCGGACCCTCTCTGGATGCCACGCGCCGATCATGGCGAGGGACGCTTATCCCGGGATGCACGCAGCCTTCAAACCACCTGATCCCGGGGCCCGGCCGACCCCACCCACGGCGATCCCCCGCGGCGACCCGGCCCCCCGCCCGGCCCCGGTGACCCGCCTGGCCCGAGCGTGCACCGGGTGGGCACTTCGACCGCCCGCGATCCGGCAGGCAGCGACTCTGTGTCATGGGATGCACCGGGTGACCGCTGAACGGTTGTTCCAGTCACCCGGCGCACGCCGGAACCGTGCCGTGCGTCCTCGCCGGTCGCAGTGGTCACCGGGTGCACACGCCCGAGCGTGCACACGCACCATGGCCGGGCACACGCCCGAGCCCGCACACGCCCGGCCGCCCGAGCGCGGGCACGCAACGGGTCGGGCCGACGCGGGGCTCGAAGCCCTGTAGCCTTCAGGCCACCTGGCCCCGGGCCCGGCCGACTCCACCCCGGCCCGCCGTCCCCGGCACGTGGCCACCGGGTACCGCTGCTACGACCGCGGCTCTCCCGGCGCGCGGACCCGGAACGTGGCCGACCAGGCAACACGCTCGGCCGGTGCCACCATGAGCGCCCGCCCGTTGGCGATGGCGGCGGCCACGTCGTCGTCCGGGGACGTGGTCGGCTCCAGCGCGTGTTGGGTTCGGGGCGTCGCCGGCGCGGTCGGCCAGCCGCCGTCGTCGAGCCAGAGGCCAAGATTCGGCGCGATCGGCGCGTACCAGGTCAATTCGAGCGCGGACCCGTCCGGCTGGCGGACGGCCGCGACGCCGGGCAGCCCCTCGCCGCTGACGGAGTCCCAGCTGCCATAGAGCTCCCAGCCGCCGTAGAGCTTGAGGGCCGTCCCGGCACCGCGTTCGCGGACGACGTCGAGGGCGATCATCGGGCCGTCCGTGCCCGGGGTCTCTGGCCACGCCACGTGGCCCGGCACCGGCCCAATCGGCACGCCCGCCGCCTGGGTGACCCGAACGGACGCAAGCCCCTCCACGTCCACTCGGGCACCGGGCTCCAGGGCCAGGAGCGGGTGCATGGACCAGAGGATCGGCAGCTCACGCTCGCCGTGGTTCTCCAGCTCGTATTCCGCGACAAGGCGCGGGCCGTCCAGGCGAAGCCGTCGGATGAACCGGTATGGCCAGCCGTCGCCGCTCCACGTCGCCACGAGCACCTCGCCCTGGGCCGTCACCTCGGTGGGGCGGCCCCACTGGTCGCCGTGGTCGCGCAACGGCGGGGCCGCCGGGTCCAGGGGGTCTGGGCAGGGCCCGACGGTCGGCAGGCACTCGTCCCAGCCGAACGCGACGTCGCCGTCGAAGACCGCGTCGTGGCGGGCCCAGGCGGCGGGATCGGCCGGTGGCTCGCCGGCCACCAGCCACTCGCGTGCCGCGAAGCGGTCCGAGAAGGAGATCACGCGGGCGCCGAGTGTCGGGACGACGACGACCTTGACCCGGTCGTTGTCGAGGGAGACGGTCTTGAGCGACCCGAAGGCGGGACCCGGTCCGATCACGTGTTCCTCCCGGTCGCTGACCGACCATCGACGTCTGTGGCGGTGATGACGCGCCCGGCTTCGCGCGCGGTCGACGCGATGAGCGCTTCCATGGATTCCCGTGCCCCGGCCGGGTCCCCACGTCCGATCGCCTCCACCACCAATCGATGGGCGCGGTTCGTGCTCTCAGGGCCGCCGGACGCCCGGAATGCGCTGACGGGGCTGGCGCCGAGCGCCGTGATGATCGCCTCCGTCATCTGCGCCAGGAGCCCATTGTGGGTCGCTCGCAGGATCGCCGCATGGAGCGCGAGATCGACGCGCATAGAGGCAGCGGCGTCCACATCGGCCGCCTCCATCTCCTCCTGCAGCCGCATGAGCGTGGCCCGTTCCTCGGGCGTCGCCCGTTCGGCCGCGATCTCCGCAGCGCGGGGCTCGATGAAGTCGCGGACCTCGACGAGATCGGCGAAGAAGGCGGGATCGGGACCCACCTGCACCTGCCAGGCGAGCACGTCGGGATCGACCAGGCTCCAGTGCGTGCGCCCCAGCGCGCGCGTCCCGGTCTTCGGCCGAGACTCCACGAGCCCCTTCGCCGCCAGGACCTTGATCGCCTCCCGGATGACGGTCCGGCTGACCCCGAGCTCGGTGGACAGGTCGGCCTCGGTCGGGAGTGTGGCCCCCGCACCCAGCTCGCCGCGGACGATGCGAAGGCCCAGGTGGTGGACGACGACCCGGTGGAGGCCGCGTCGGGAGCTGCTGCCGGGCGCCGACGGAATGGTCATACGATACGAAGGTAGAACGGTTGCCGACGCGGTGCACGATGGATTCGCACGGGCCGTGGTCAGGCCGCGCACGGGAGGTCCGCCAACCCGTGGCACCGCCGCACCCAACCGTGCATCGCGCGCTGAGGCACCATGCCGCCATGCCCTCCGCTCGTCCGGCTGCTCGTCCGGCTGCTCGTCCGGCTGCCGCCTTCGCCATCCGCCTTCAGGCGTGGCTGCCGATCGCCGTGCTCGCGTCGGGCGCGGCGATCCCCGTGCTGCGCCCGGTGGCCCTCGCCGTCCTGGCGGCCGTGGCAATCGCGACGACGGTCCGCGGGCACGCGCGCACCCCGACGGGACGTGCATGGCTGGCCACGCTCCCGGCTGCTGTCGGGCTGACGTGGGCGGGCCTCGCCGGGACGCCAATGCCGCTCCCCGATGCGCTCCATTGCACGGACCTGCTCTCCCCGCCGACCGTGACGCGCGTCGTCCAGGCGATCCTTGTGCTGGGCACGCTGGCGCTCGTGGTTCCGCTCGCGGGCGATCGGGCGGCGCTGCGGCTCCGACGACCGACCGATCGGCGCATGACAGCGCTCGCGCTCGTTGCTCCGCTGGTCCTGGTTCCGGGCGCGCTCTGGATCGGGCCGCTGCTGGCCAGACCGTTCTTCGGCGACGTCGGCCTCGCCACCGGCGACCTTCGCGCGCTCATCCCCGCCGTCGTGTTCGCCGTCGCCAACGCGGCCCTCGAGGAGACCGAATTCCGAGGCGCCCTGCTGGGCTGGTCGACGCCGGCTCTCGGCCTCGCCGGGGCGGTGGTCGGCCAGGCGGCGGTCTTCGGCTTCGCCCACCTCGGCGCGGACGTCACTGGTCCGGCGCCGCTCCTCTGGCTGGGGATGGCCGCGAGCGGAGTGGTCGCCGGCCTCGTCGCCGTGCGGTCGCGCTCCCTGCTGCTCCCGTTCACGGTCCACCTGGCGCTGGACGTGCCGCTCTTCTATGCCTACGCCTGTCGGGTGGTCACGTGAGCGGCGATCCGCGTGCCCCCACCGGCGGGCCATCCGCCCCGCGCGGGCCCTCCGCGGAGGGCGACCTCGAGCTGACCTGGCCCGGCAAGTACGAGGCCGACGGATCGCGGACCCGGCCGAACCGCGGCGTCGAGCCGCTTCCCGTCATCGAGCGATTCCCGGGACCGGCCGGCGCAATGGGGAACCGGCTGGTCGCCGGCGACAACCTGCGGACCCTGCCAGCACTCCTGGCCGAGTTCGCCGGCCGGGTGGACCTCGTCTACCTGGATCCGCCGTTCGGCACGGGGGACGCCTTCCACCTGCAAACGCGCAGGGGTGGGACGTCCGGCGCGTGGGCGGGCGCTGCCAACCGAGCAGACGGGCCTGACGCCGGGGCCCGCCGCGGGCCGGCGGCGTATGCCGACCGGCAGCCCGGCGGGCTCGGCGGCTTCATCGCCATGCTCGCGCCGCGGCTGGAGCTGATCCGCGAGCTCCTGTCGCCGACGGGGTCGTTCTACCTCCACCTGGATGCGCGAACCGTCCACGCTGCGAAGCTGCTCTGCGACGAGATCTTTGGAGCGGCCAACTTCCGCAATCACCTCGTCTGGGTCTACGCCGGTCGCGAGCTCGCCCGCCGGCGCTACAACGCCAAGCACGACGACATCCTCTTCTACACGCGCGGCCGAACCTGGACCTTCCACCCCGAACGAATCCTGGAGCCGCTCCGCGAAAGCTCACGCCGGGCCCTGTCCCGGCACGTCGATGAGGACGGACGCCCCTACGTTATCCGGTATCGCGACGGCGGAGGCTTCGCCGGCCGCGACGAGCCTGGCCGGACGTATCGCCAGCTCGTGCCGGATGGGACGCTGCCGCGCGACTGGTTCATGGCCGACTTCGCTCGCAAGTCGCAGCGAACCGGCTACCCGACGCAGAAGCCGGAGGCGCTCCTGGCGCGGCTCATCGCCGCCTCCAGCGAGCCGGGCGACCTGGTCGCAGACCTCTTCGCCGGCTCCGGGACGACGCCAGTCGTGGCGGCGATCCTGGGCCGGCGGTGGCTCGCAGGGGACGCCAGCCGGGCTGCCATCGCGGCGATGCGGCGGCGGCTCCTGGCGATGCCCGATGGCGGCGGCGGCTTCGAGGTGGCCGCGCTCGCGGACGCCGGGCCACCGGCCGCGACGCTCGATCTCGTCATCCGGCCGGTCCCCGCCGCGGAACCCCACGACCCCGGCCGGGTCCGCATCACCGGCTCGGCCGACGACCTCCAGGCCGTCGTCGCGTGGGCGATCGGCACCCGGGAGGGCGAGCCCGGCGGCCCGTTCGTCGCCGCCACCACCGCCATACGCGATTCTTGGACCGGCGAGCTGGCGACAGACCTCCCGACGAACTTCCAGGCCGGGCCCGCGGCGGAGCTCCCCGTCGGCGGCGCGGACCCCGTGTGCATCGGCCGCGCGTGGACCGCTTCCGGCACCGCGACCGACGTGCCGATCGCCCGGTAGGGGGCGCCGGCGGAGGGTCGCTCGCCCCGCGGAACCGGGCTGAACCGGGCTGAACTGTGGCGTGTCCGGCCCCGGTGCGTGCGCCCGGTGCGTGTGCACCCGGTGCATGCCCGGCCCCAGTGCGTGCACCCGGCCGGGCCGGGGGCGCCCGGTGCGTGTGCACCCGGTGACCACTGCGACCGGCGAGGACGCACGGCACGGTTCCGGCGTGCGCCGGGTGACTGGAACAACCGTTCAGCGGTCACCCGGTGCATCCCATGACCCAGAGTCGCTGCCTGCCGGATCGCGGGCGGTCGTAGTGCCCACCCGGTGCACACTCGGGCCAGGTGGGTCACCGGGGCCGGGGGGTAGGGCCGCCGGGGGTGGGGCCGGCTCGCCACATCCGGCTCGCCACATTCGGCTCGCCTCGTGTGGGCAGCCTTCCGCCAGGCGGTCCGCTCGCGTGCCGAGGGCTGACGCGGACGCGGGATCCGACCTGCGGACGCCGAACGGAAGGCCAAGTACCGGTACCTCCGGGTAGTGTCGCCGCGTCAGGGCGATCCGCAGAATCGCCGGTGATGTTGGCCGTCACCGATCCGTACAAGGTCCTCCAGGTCGATCCTGACGCGGAGCCGGAAGTCATCCGCGCCGCGTATCGGGCGCTCGCGCTCAAGTACCACCCGGACGTGTCGACCGGCTCGCAGGACCGCATGGCCGCCCTCAACTACGCCTGGGGGATCCTGCGAGACGCGGGCGCTCGGGCCGCCTTTGACCAGGCGAGGGCGGACGCGAAGCGCAAGCCCGAGGTTCGCCAGCCGGAGGTCAGCTACGAGATGCGGGCGCCGATGCCCGCCGCTCCGCCCGGCAAGCCGTTCGGCAGTGTCCTCGACTTCGGGCGGTACGCCGGCTGGTCCCTCGGGCAGATCGCCGCCTGCGACCCTGAGTACCTGGAGTGGCTGGCGCGCACGCCGGTCGGGCGGACATTCCACCGCGAGATCAACGGGCTGCTGGCAACGCACGCGGCTGCCACCTCCGCCGCCGCGACTGCCACCGCCGAGCGGCGGCCAGATCGATTCCGTCGCAACTGACGCCGCCCGCTGCTCCCGCGACGTCACTCCCGCGACCCGGTCGTTTGACGGAATGGCCCGCGTGGGCCATCCTTGCGGGCAGGGCGACGCGCCCGGCGCAGGTTCGAGCATCCAACGACCCGCTCCCGCGCCACACGGACGCCCCGGCCGCTCCGGCTC
>JANXWH010000201.1 GCA_025351245.1 Chloroflexota bacterium
TGCAGGTGGTAGAACTGGACAACGTGATCCTTGACATACCCTGACCCGGCAAGGAGGTTGCGGATCAGCCGGGCGTTCCTGGGGATTGCGACGCCGAGGGCGCTCTCGACGGCGCGCACGGACGCGAGCGCGTGCACGCCCGTGCACATGCCACAGATACGCTGAGCGAAGAGCCAGGCATCGCGCGGATCACGGCCCTTGAGGATGAGCTCCATCCCGCGGAACATCGTTCCGGAGCTCCAGGCGTCGCGAACGACCCCGTTGGTGACCTCGACCTCGATGCGCAGGTGCCCACCGATCCGGGTGACAGGATCGATCACGGTTCGGGTCATCTCAGTCCGCCTCGGGGTCGGAGGAGTCGGCGGGATCGACGGGTTCGGCGGGGCCGGGAAGTTCGATCGGCTCCGTCGCGGCGGTGGGGTCGGAGGAGTCGGCTGGGACGGGCCGTTCGACCGGCTCCGTCGCGGCGCCCGGAGGAGCGCTTGGCGGCAGGGCACCATCCGCCACGGCCACGGGCACCTCGCGTCGCTCCTCGGCGCCAATCCGTCGCTGCCGGACGTAGCTCGCCGTGGCGTGCACCACGGTCAGGCCGGCCACCCCGCCGACGAGCGCCTGGCCAATCTGGTCGGCGGACACGGTCGGCGAGAACGGCAGGGGTGACGGGAGCCGCCGGTAGAACGGGCTCATGGCGTCCCAGAACCCCGGCATCGTGCAGCCCACGCAGCCGTGGCCGGCCTTGACCGGCCAGCTCGTCCCGTCGGCGTACCGGGCCGTGGGACAGTTCGCAGATGTCTCTGGGCCCTTGCAGCCCATCTTGTAGAGGCACCAGCCCTTCTGCGACGCTTCGTCGCCCCAGGACAGGACGAACTCGCCGAACTCGAAATGGGCACGCCGCTCGCATTGGTTGTGGATGAGCCCGCCATACGCGAACAGCGGCCGGTGCCTCGAGTCGGTCACGGGCAACTGATTGAACGTCAGGTAGTGAATGATCGTCGCGGTCAGGTTCTTGACGTTGACCGGGCAGCCCGGCAGGCTGACCATCAGGGCGTTCGGGACCACCTGGGGGACCCCGACCGCGCCCGTCGGGCCACCGGCCGCCGCCGGTGATCCGCCGTCAGATGCGCAGGAGCCGACGGCGATGGTTGCCAGCGCCCCATCACAGACTTCGCGGACGATGTCTCTGAAGGCTCGCCCGCCGACTGTGCAATAGACCCCATCGTCCGCCGTCGGGATCCCGCCCTCGACGACGGCGATATACCCGTTCGGATACTTCTCTTGCGTGTCCATCCGAGACCGCTCAGCGGCAGCGCCGGACGGCGCCATGATCATCTCGTCGTAGTCGACCGACAGGAGGTCAAGAACGAGCTCGGCGGCCGTCGGATTCGAAGCGCCGAGGAACGCCGCGCTGTCGCCGCCGCAGTCCTGGCCTCGCAGCCAGATGACCGGGATCCGGGGGGCGGCTGCGACTGCTGCGGCGACCCGGGGCGCATAGGTCGCAGGGAGCGCCAGAACAGCGGTCATGGCTGCACAGAACTTGATGAACGACCGTCGCGACATGCCGCGCCGCAGGATCGCCGCGTAGAGGCCGTCGTCGAGCCTGATCATTCGGCCTGTCATTCTCGGGTTGGTGGCCGGAAGCGGTTGCGACCGGGTTGTTCAATGGCGACCGCAGCGCGAAAACGGTCGCGTGCTGAACGGACCGTAGACGACCCCATCTCAGCGCCGGACGAGCCACACGTCCCTGTCCGGCGAGCCCAACGGCTCCTCGTCGATATAGCCCGATTGGGTCCGAGCCATACCATCCGGTACTGTCGATGAACATCCCGGCCACGGGGACGGTCTTCCCTCCCCGACGCTGCGGTCTCCTGCCGACGAGCGCTGGCGCGATCCACTCCCCGGCGATGAAGTGGCGGCCGGCGAGGCGGCTGCGTTCAGGGTCGGTCGTCGGGTTTCCCGGTTCAGACGCGCTCGAACGCCATCGCCACGGATCCCCCGCCACCCAGGCACAGCGTCGCGAGGCCGTAGCGCCCCTGCCGCCGACGCAGCTCGTGGAGCAGCGTCGCCACGATCCGCGCGCCGGAGGCCCCGATGGGATGCCCGAGGGCGATCGCTCCGCCGTTCACGTTGACCTTCGCCCAGTCGAAGCCGAGCTCGCGTCCGTCGGCCAGCACCTGGGCCGCGAACGCTTCGTTGATCTCCACGAGGTCGAAGGCGTCGATTCCCAGCCCCGTCCTCGCGGTGAGGTTTCGCACGCCGGCGACGGGCGCCAGGAACAGCCAGCGCGGCTCGACCTCGCCCTGGGCATACCCAACGATCCGCGCCAGCGGCCGGAGGCCGTACCGCTCGACCGCCCGCTCCGAGGCCACGACCGTCGCCGCGCCGCCATCCGTGATCCCCGGCGCGTTGCCGGCCGTGACCGTCCCCGGTCCGGCGGGCGGCAGGTCCGGGTCCCGCGGGTCGGGAACGGGCTGCGCGAAGGCCGGCCGCAGCCGGCCGAGCGCCTCGGGGGTCGTGTCGCGACGCGGCGACTCGTCGGCTGCAACGACGGTCTCGCGGCCACGCTCGTCGCGGACGGTCACCGGCACAATCTCGTCGGCGAAGCGGCCGGCGTCCTGGGCGGCCACCGCGCGCCGATGGCTCTCGAGCGCGAACCCGTCCTGGTCCGCCCGCGTGATGGCCGCCGACAGCGCCACGCGCTCCGCGTGCGTGCCCATGTGGCAGTCTTCGACGGAGCACCACAGGCCGTCGAGGACCGCCGCGTCTCTCAGAGCCCCGTCGCCGAGCCGGTAGCCGAAGCGCGCCTTCTGGAGGATGAACGGGGCCCCGTTCATCGACTCCATGCCGCCGGCCACCACGAGATCGGCGTCGCCCGCCTTGATCGCAGCGGCGCCGAGCATGATCGCCTTGAGCCCCGAGCCGCAGACGCGGTTGATCGTCGTGGCCGGCGTCGTGGGGGACAGCCCCGCAGCCAACGCCGCCTGGCGTGCCGGGGCCTGGCCCGCGCCGGCCTGGAGCACCTGGCCCATGTAGACGTCGTCGATGACCGCGCCGGCGGGGAGGCCCGCGCGCTCCATGGCCGCCCGGATCGCCACGGCGCCGAGCTCCGTGGCCGGGACGCTCGCGAGCCCGCCGGCGAAGCGCCCGATCGGCGTCCGCGCGGCAGAGACCAGGTAGACGCGCCCGTTCGGGCCGCTCGTCGGCAGGATCATGGCCGGGATCCTACGCCCCGCCGCCTACCCGGGCACCCGCCCGAGGATCGCGTCCGCGACGATCCCCCGGTGGACCTGGTTCGTGCCCTCATAGATCTGGGCGCCCTTCGCGTCGCGCATCAGCCGCTCTACGCCCGTCTCCCGGGAATAGCCCGCGCCGCCGAAGAGTTGCACTGCGTCGGTGGTCACGCGCATCGCCGCGTCCGAGGCCGTCCACTTGGCGAGCGACGCGGCGGCGGCAACCTCGGCCCCCGGTGCGCCCCGGTCACGAGTCGCCGCCGCGCCGCGCGTCAGCGCGCGCGCCGTCGCGACCTGCTGGGCCATCTCGGCGATCATGAAACGGAGGCCCTGGAGCTCCGCGATCTCCGCGCCGAAGGCCCGCCGCTCGTGCAGGTATGCCGCCGCGCGTTCCAGCGCCGCGCGCGCAAGGCCCGTGCAGGCCGCCGCGATCGCGATCCGGCCGTCGCCCAGCGCCGAGAGCGCAACCCGGTATCCCTCTCCCTCCCCGCCGAGCCGGTTCGCGGCCGGGACCACCGCACCGTCGAAGACAAGCTCCGCGGCGGGACACGCGCGGATCCCCATCTTCTTCTCGTGGGCACCGAACCGGAATCCTGGCGTCCCCTTCTCCACCAGGAATGCGGTGATCCCGGCAGCGCCCCGCGACGGATCCAGGGTGGCGAAGACGAGATATCGCTCCGCGTCCGGGGCGTTCGAGATCCAGATCTTCGTCCCGTCCAGCCGATAGGCAGCGGCGTCCGAACGCGCGTCCGCGGCGGCAGGCGGCCCGTCTGCGCCCAGCTCACGGCCGTCCGCGCCCAGCTCACGGCCGTCCGCGCCGAGAGGCGTGGCGCGAGTCCTGAGCGCGGCGGCATCGGACCCGGCACCGGGCTCGGTCAGCGCGAACGCACCGAGCGCCTGGCCTGCCTGCAACGCCGGCAGCCAGCGGGCCTTCTGCTCGGGCGTGCCCCAGCGGACCACGGGGTTCTGGTGCAGGACGTGCACGCAGAGGCTCACCGCAACGGCCATGTCCGCGGCCGCGATCTCCTCCACGACGATCGTCCAGGCCGCTGCCGAGAGGCCGGCCCCACCGACCGACTCGGGGAACGGGCCGGCCAGCAAGCCGAGCTCCGCCATCGCGCCGATCAGCGACCGGTCGAAGCGCTCGGTCTCGTCGCGCTCGATCGCGCCGGGTGCGATCACCTTCCGTGCGAAGGCGCGGACCGTCTCCCCGAGCAGCCGCTCGTCGGGTCCCAGCCCATCGAACGCGTCGAGCACGTCCCCTCCCCTCTCGCGGAGCCCGGCGCAGCGCGCCCGCCCGGCCCCGATGTGCCCGCGATCAGCCGCGCGGGTAGCGGAAGAACCCTTCGCCGCTCTTCTGGCCCAGCTTCCCGGCGGCGACCAGGTCCTCCAGCGTACGCGGTGGCGCGAAGCGCGCGTCGCCGAGATCAGCATGCAGGACGTTCATCACCCCGAGCACCACGTCAAGGCCGATGAAGTCGGCCAGCGCGAGCGGGCCCATCGGGTGGTTGAGCCCGACGCGCGCGCCCGTGTCGATGTCCTCGGCCGTGCCGATCCCCTCCTCGAGCGCGCGCATCGCCTCGGCCAGGAGCGGCATGAGGATCCGGTTGACGATGAAGCCCGGCCGATCCGCCGAGACGATCACCTGCTTGCCCAGGTCGCCGGCAAGGGCACGCACCGCGGCGACCGTCGCGTCATCCGTGGCGCCGCCCCGGATCAGCTCCACGAGCGGCATCACCGGCACCGGGCTGAAGAAGTGCATCCCGCAGAAGGCCTGCCGACGGCCCGGGGCCAGCGCGGCCGCGAGGCGATCGATGGAGATGGAGCTGGTGTTCGAGGCGAAGATGGCGCGCCCGGGCGCCAGGCCGTCGAGCTCGGCCAACAGCGCGCGCTTGACCGCCTCGTCCTCGAAGACCGCCTCGACCACGAGATCGGCCACTTCGACGGCGGCGATCCGATCCGTCGTTGCGATCCGGTCCGCGCTCTCCTGCGCGGTGGCGCCGTCGAGCCGGCCCTTCGCAACGGCACGCTCCAGGTTGGCGAGGATTCGGGCGCGGCCCGCCTCTGCCCGGGCGAGCTCCGGTTCGTAGAGGTCCACGGTTCGGCCCGCGGTGGCCAGGACCTGGGCGATCCCGTGGCCCATCAGCCCGGCGCCGGCCACGAACGCGCGCTCGATTGACATGCGTTGCTCCTCCGTCGGGCGGCCGTTGCGAGCGAGAGTACGCCCTGTCCGCCGCGCGGGCGACCCGGCGGCGGTGGGCGGCTGCATGCAGTGGCGGCAATCCTCGCGAATGATGGCCCCGTCATCACGGTCCGTGGCGCGGCGGCGTGGGGCCCGGCCGCGGCGCGGTGTGCACCCGGCCGCGGCGCGGCGTGCACCCGGTGACCACTGCGACCGGCGAGGAAACCCGGCCCGGCTGCGGCGTGCATCCGGTGACCGGAACGACCGTTCGCCGGTCGCCCGGTGCATCCCATGACGCACAACGGCTTCCGGCTGGATCGCCGGCGGTCGGAGCGCTCACCCGGTGCACGCTCTGAGGCCGCGCCGCGCGCATGGCCTGGGTCCGCGCGGGTCGCGCGCCCCGGGTCGAGGGCCGGATCGCTGGAGCAAAGCCTGGAGCAAAGCCTGGAGCGCCCGGCGCCTGGGACCCGGCTCCGTTCCGTGGCTACGAACGCCCGACCCGGCACAGGGGATGGGACGTCTTGCGCCGCGGCATGTGGCGCCGGATCAGGCAGGCGATCGCCCGCCGGTGAGGGATTCGAGCAGCCGGTCGGCCGCCGTGTACGGGTCGAGCCGGTGTTCGGCGACGGCACGCAGGGTCGACTCCGTGGCCGGCCCGGCGGCCGCCCCGTGGAAGCGACCCCGGAGCCGCTCGGAGACGATCGCCCAGACCTGCGCTTCGGCTCGGGCGAGGCGTGCGGCGGCGGCGAGCCCGTCGCGGCCGGCCGCGCGATGACGATCCAGCGCGGCGAGGAGAGCCGGGACGCCCTCGCCGGTCGTGGCGGTCGTGATGAGGACTTCCGGCCGCTTGGGCCGGGGCTTGTCGGCAGCCTGGTCGCGCGCCGCAGATGCCACGCGCGGGCTCGCCGTCGCCAGTCGCGGGCTCGCTGTCACCGTCAGCATCGCCCGCAGCTGGGCGGCCGTCCGCTGGGCGCCCGGTCGGTCGCCCTTGTTGACGACCACGATGTCGGCCACCTCCAGGAGGCCGGCCTTGATCGCCTGGACCTCGTCGCCCATATCGGGCGCCTCCAGGACGACAGTCGTGTCGGCCGTCGCGGCGACCTCAACCTCGCTCTGACCCGTGCCCACCGTCTCGAGCAGGACCAGGTCGAACCCGGCCGCGTCGAGGACCGTCGCCGCGCTGGTGCTCGTCGCGGCGAGGCCGCCCGCATGCCCGCGCGAGGCCATGCTCCGGATGAAGACCCCATCGTCGGACGCGTACGCCTGCATGCGGACGCGGTCGCCAAGGAGGGCGCCCCCGGTGATCGGCGAGGACGGGTCGACGGCCACGACCGCCACCGCCCGGCCAACCAGGCGTGCCTCCGCGATCAGCGCCGCGACGAGCGTGCTCTTGCCCGCGCCCGGCGCGCCGGTGATTCCCACCAGGTGCGCCCGTCCCGTGCTGGGGTAGAGGCGTCGAAGGGCCGCCTCCGCGATCGCGGTCCGGTTCTCGACGGCGGTGAGGAGCCGCGCCAGCGCCCGGCGGTCGCCGGCGACGGCGGCGTCCGCCAGCTCCGCCGCTCGAATCCCGACCTCGCTCACGCCTCGGGCGGCCGGACGTGGCTCCGGATGTAGGCCGCGACCTCCGCGATGGTGGTTCCCGGCCCAAAAACCGCGGCGACGCCGGCCTCCTGGAGGGCCGGGATGTCGTCGTCGGGGATGATGCCGCCCGCGGTCACCAGCACGTCGTCGAGGCCGCGCTCGCGCAGGAGGCGCGTCACCTTCGGCAGCAGCGTCATGTGGGCGCCCGAGAGGATCGAGAGCCCCACCACGTCCACGTCCTCCTGGAGCGCCGCCGTGGCGATCATCTCCGGCGTCTGGCGCAGCCCCGTGTAGACCACCTCGAAACCCTCGTCGCGCAGGCCCCGGGCCAGGACCTTGGCGCCCCGATCGTGGCCATCCAGGCCGGGCTTCGCGATGAGGATCTTGATCGGCCGGTCGCTCATGGGCGGATCATAGTCGCGGCCGTGCTCGTCAGGCGCCCGGCGCGCGCCGCGCGAGGTGGGCGAAGAACTCGGCGCGCGTCTTGTCGTTCGTCCGGAAGAGGCCCAGGACGTGGCTCGTCGTCATCACGGTTCCGGGCTTGCGGACGCCGCGCATGACCGCGCACAGGTGGGTCGCCTCGATGACGACGCCGGTGCCGCTGGGGCCGAGGCGCGCCTGGAGGAAGTCGGCAACCTGCTGCGTGAGGCGCTCCTGGACCTGGAGCCGGCGGGCGTACATCTCCACGATCCGCGGGATCTTCGACAGCCCGATCACGCGGCCCTTCGGGATGTAGGCGACCGCGGCAGTCCCGAAGAACGGCAGGAGATGATGCTCGCAGAGCGAGTAGAAGGGGATCTCCTTGACCACCACCATCTCGCTGTAGTCGACTTCGAAGATGGCACCGTTGATGAGGCGCTCCGGGTCGACGTGGTAGCCCGCGGTCAGCTCGGCATACATCCGGTGGACGCGCCCCGGGGTCCCCAGCAGGCCCTGGCGATCGGGGTCCTCGCCGATCTCGCGAAGGATGCCGCGGACGGCGGCCTCAACGCGTCCGTTGCCCGCGGTCGTAAGGGCGTCGCGAGCGCCCGCGCCCTCGATCGCGGCCGCGGGGACGAGCGCAGCGGCGAAGGCCGGGGCGGCGTCCTCCTCGCCGATCTCGGTCTCGATCTCGGCGACGATCGACTTCACGTTCGCGGGCAGGTCTCGGCTGGGCATGGCCGCATCCTAGCCCGATGCGCCCGCGGCCGCGTCCGGCCGCGGGTTGACCGCGTCCGGGCGCCGGTCGGCCGCCGCGCGGATCGCCGCGACGACGCCGTCGGGCACGTAGCGCATCAGGTTGTGGCCAAGCGCGGGGAAGGAGGCGGCGCGGATGGGAGCGCGGCCGACGGCAGCACGCGCGGCCGCCATCTCGCGGAGGGATCCCAGGTGCCGCCCCGCTTCGTCGTCGCGAGCCACGAGGGACACGATCTCCGCATCCACCGCGGGCAGGACGGCCGCGGGCTCGTACGTCCACAGCGCGCCGACGGAGGCCGCCAGCGCATGGCGGTGGATCGCGAGCTTGACCCTGCCGGCCGCCGTCTCGACGACCTCGGCCCGCGCGGCCCGTTCCTGGTCTGCGCCCCAGGTCGCCGGGTCGAACGCCTCGCGGTCCGCGAGCCAGGCCGCCATCGAGCGGAGCACTTCGGGGGGTTCGGCGATCGCGACGAGCCACTCGGCCGGCGTCATCCCGGTCTGGGCGGGCAGGTCCGTCCAGCCGCCGTCCACCAGCACGAGGCCGGCGCATCGATCGCCCAGCGCGTCAGCGGTCCACGCCGCCACCGCTGCGCCGTACCCGTGCCCGGCGACCACGAACGGCCGCTCGCCGCGTCCTCCGGGCGGGTGAGGTTCGTTCGCGAACGCGAGGAGGCCGGCGCCCTCGGCGACCGCGATCGCGTCCTGGGCCAGCTGGTCCGGGTCGTACCCGTCGGTCGGCGCGTCCGAGAGGCCATGGCCGCGGAGGTCGATCGCGGCGACATGCGCGCCCGAGCAAAGTCGTCGCGCGATCGGGGCCCACGACCAGGCGGTCTGGGCGAAGCCGTGGATCAACAGGACGCCCGGGGCGACGTCGGCGATCTCAGCCGGCTCGCCCCAGTCAAGGAAGTGGATCCGGACGGCGGCGTCCATCGCGACCATGAAACCCTCGGGCTCGGCGGCAAAATCGGGCGTCGGCGTTCCTGCAGCGTCGAGGTCGAACGCCCCGAACCCTGGGCCGATGAGCGGCAGGCCGTGCGTGAGGTCCATGGCGCCGTAGGATAGGCGCGCCATGCCGAAGCGACGCCGCGGGATCCCAGCCAGCGACCTCGCCGCGCTCCGCCGGCGACGCGAGGCCCGCCACGCCCGGTTCGAGGAGCTCGTCGACCGCGCGCTTGCCGGCATCCCGATGCCGTTCGCGGCCGCGCTCCGGGAGGTGGCGATCGTCATTGCCGATGAGCCCTCGCGCGAGCAGCGTCGCGAGGAGGGCCTCGCGTCCGACGAGACCCTGTACGGCCTCTACGAGGGTGTGCCCCGGACCGAGTGGGGCGCCGATGAGGTGCCGTTCCCGAACACGATCACGATCTTCCGCCTGCCCCTGGAGGAGGACTTCCCCGACCCGCTGGACCTCGAGGACGAGGTCCGGATCACGGTTGTCCACGAGTTGGCGCACCACATGGGCATCGACGACGATCGCCTCACCGAGCTGGGCGTGGACTGAAGGTCAGAGCCCGCGTCAGAGGCCCGGGATCGGTGCCGCTCCCGCCAGGAGGTCGCCAAGGCGTTCGATCGCGACGTTGCCCCCGCTGAAAACGACGCAGACACGATCGCCGTCGCGCAGCGGGATTCGGCCGTGCAGGACCGCCGCGAGCGCTGCGGCGCCGGCGGGCTCGAGGACCTGCTTCATGCGCTCGGCCGCAAATCGCACGCCGGTGAGGATCTCCGGGTCGCTGAGCGTCACGATTCCGGCGAGGTGACGCCTCACCAGCGGCAGCGTCCACTCGCCGGCGAAGGGGGCATTGAGGCCGTCGGCCACGCTGCCCGGCGTCACCGGGACGATCGCGTCTGCGGCAAGAGCGCTGGAAACCGCCGTCGAGTTGGCCGGCTCGACGCCCCACACCCGCGTCGCAGGGCGGCGCGTCGCCAACGCCGTCGCGATCCCGGAGATGAGCCCGCCACCACCGACCCCGACCACCACAACATCGACGCCCGGCAGGTCCTCGAGGATCTCCAGGCCGACGGTCCCCTGCCCCGCGATCGTTACGGGGTGGTCGAACGGATGGATGAACGTGAGGCCGCGCGCGTCGCGGACTCGCTCCATTTCCGACCAGGCCTCGGTCGTCGTCGTCCCGCGGAGGATCACCTCGGCGCCGTAGGCACGGCACGCCTCCACCTTCGAGCGCACGGCCGTCACCGGCATCACGACCACCGCGTGGATGCCCGCGAGTCCCGCCGCGACCGCGAGCGCGGCAGCGTGGTTGCCCGCCGAGATCGCGATCACGCCGGCCGCCTTCTCCGCGCCGTCGAGCAGCGCGAGCCGGAGGATCGCGCCGCGGACCTTGAAGGAGCCGGTCGCCTGGAGGTGCTCTGCCTTAGCGTGGAGCGTTCCGCCGGCGAGGCGGATGCCGCTCGCCAACTCCACGACGCGGGCCGCGGTCCGGGACGTAAGCAGCGGCGTTCGGTGGACCCGCCCGGCGATGAGCGCAGCCGCCTCGTCGAACGCCTCCGGCGAGATCGTGTGTGCGGACGCGTCGAAGATGATGGGCATGCCGCGCAGTATCGCCGATGACCAGAGCGATGGCGCCCCTCGGCCGGCGCCACGGCCGATCGACGTCTGCCTGCCTCCGATGCGTCTCATCCAACCACTTGCGTTCTTGCGCAAGTGATGAGATACTCCGCCCGTGGTCACCGAACAGCACCTGACCTCCGACGCCGACCGGCAGCGTGCCGCCCTTATCGGGCGTGCGCTCGCCGACCCGAAACGGCTGTGCGTCCTCGAGACCCTCGCCGGCGGCGAGTTCTCCGTCTCGGAGCTCTCCGCGTTCGTCGGCTGCCAGGTGCCGAACATGTCCCAACACCTGGCGGTGCTGCGGAGCGCTGGGCTCGTCTCGACCCGCCGCGACGGGAGCACCGTCTATTATCGGCTCGCGGACCCGCGCGTCCTCGAGGCCTACCGTCTCATCTGTGGGCTGGCCGGCTAGGCCGCCTTCGCGCCCGCTCGTGCGGGAGAAAGGGTTTCCCGACCGATGGTCGAGATCAAGCACGCAACCGACACCACCTTCGAAGACCTCGTCCTGAAGTCCGATCGCCCCGTGATCGTCGACTTCTGGGCCGCCTGGTGCGGGCCATGCAAGCTCGTCGCCCCGGAGCTCGAGAAGCTCGCCCAGAAGTACGACGGGGCCGTGGACGTCGTGAAGGTCGATGTCGACGCCAACCCCGGCCTCAGCCGGAAGTTCAACATCATGAGCATCCCGACCATCGCGTTCTTCCCCGGCGAGGGCAAGCAGCCGATGGGCGTCGTCGGCTTCCAGCCCGCCGACCAGCTCGAACAGCGCTTCGGCCTGCCGACCTACGCAAAGCCCGCCAGCTGATCCATCGACGCGCGGTGCTCCTCCGCCGCGCGTCCGCCACTCGACCGCCCGTCCGGCCCAGCCGGGCGGGCGGTCCGATTCAGGGCCCGGCACGGAGCCCGAATCCGTCAGAATCGGCGACCTCGCCCCTCCTACCGCCTGACCCCGGGGCCACGTCGTCGATTCGATGCATCAAACGCACGAACTCGACCTCGCCGTACATCCAACGCACGATCCGACCGGCGCGGGCCCGTCGGCCGGTAGCGAGGAGTCCCCTGAGGCCGTCTCGGCGGCCGCTCCTGCCGCTTCCGGTCTCGGGCCGGTCAAGACCGTACGCCAAGTGCACATTCTTGACGAGATTGCCCAGATCGCGCCTGCCAACCTGCTGGATCGTGCATCCAATGCAGACCTCCGCTCGGGAGATTGTCGGCCGCCGAGACGCGCGTCTTGCCCGGCACCCTCCGCCACGGGTCCCGGCACCCTCCGCCGCGCGTCCGTTACTCGACCGCGCGTCCGGCCAGCCGGGCGCGCGGTCCGATTCCGGGCCCGGCCGTCAGTCGTCCGGGCCGTCCCCATCGTCGTCGAGCTCTGCGTCGTCCTCGAGGTCACCCGCTGCGCCCGCGGCACCCGCCGCGCCGGCGCCCCCTCCGCCGCCGTCCGCGTCCGCGATGCCCGAGAGCTCCGCGTCGGCGCGGCGCCACGCGCTCTCGAGCCAGGCGAGCGCGCGGTCCCGGGCATGCCCGTCGAGCCGCCTCGGCGCGAATCGCACCCAGCCCGCGCCACGGGCCGAGGACGTCACGTCCGGGGTCCGCAGCGCCACCGCGCCAACCTCGTCGCGGAGGTGGAACTCCGCACCGCTCCCGGCGAGAGACGCGAACAGGACGTCGTCCAGGTAATAGTCGGTCCCCTGCCCCGTCGGGACGGCCGCTGTGCCCTCGAGCAGCACCGCCTGCTCCGCGAGGAGCACAGCAAGCGTCGGATCGGTCATCGGGCCGCGGCGAGGATCGCGGCGAGGTCGGCCGCGTGGTCGGCGTAGTGGTCGATCGTCTCGCTCGCGAAGAACGCCTGGACCTTCCCGTCCTTGAGCCAGCGCGCCTCCGGCACGACCGTCAGGTGGCCGCGCAGCTCGCCGGCCACGGTCCGCGCGCGGGCCAGCAGCTCGTCGAGCGGGAGGGCCCGCCAGGCCGCCAGCGCCTCATCGTTGATCGCATCGCCGCGGGCCTCCCAATCTGCCTCGCCGCGCAGGCGCGAGGCGCTCGTCGCCCCGACGGCCAGCTCGCGCGCCACCGCGAGCGCGCGCTCCTGCCAGAAGACCAGGTGGCCCAGGAGATCCCGCCCGGACCAGCGATCCTCGCCGGCAATCGGCAGCTCGAGGTGTACGGGCGTCAGCGTGAAGAGGGCCTCGTACGGGCGCCAGGCGTCCCGTTCGTCCTCGAGGAAGGAGAGGGCATCGAAGTACATGCCGCGATGGTAGTCCGCCGCGCGTCGCGCGGGCGCACGAATCCGGAGTGGCCCGGCCCCATCCGCTGTCCGCTGGGCGCCGAACCGGCCGCCCGTCGCGCGTCCGGCCGCCGGGTTCAGATCGCGACCGGCTCGCGGTACTCGCCGAAGACTTCCCGCAGCACCCGGCACTGCTCGCCAAGCGTGACGTACGCAGCCGCGCAGCGGAGGAAGTGGGGCATCAGGTTCGTGGCGGACGACTCCGCGGCCCCGGCCGTGTCGCGCAGGCCAGCGAGCGCCGCGGATACAGCGCCCGGATCCCGCTCGCGGCGCGTGCGCTCCAGGCGCGCGAGATGGCGCTCCAGCGAGCCGGCGGGCACCTGGAGGAGCGGCACCGCGAGCACCTCGCCGGGGTCGACGTGGGAGTTCATGCCGACGATCCGGCGCTCCCCGGCGTCCACCTCGCGCTGGAATCGGTACGCCGCGTCCGCGATCTCGCGCTGCGGATAGCCCTGGGCAACCGCCGCGACCATTCCACCCCGCGCATCGATCTCGTCGAGATAGCGCCAGACCTCGCGCTCGGTGCGGTTCGTCAGCGACTCCACGAACCAGCTCCCGCCCAGCGGGTCGATGGTGTTCGCGACGCCGGTCTCCTCCGCGATGACCTGCTGCTGGCGGAGCGCGAGGAGCGCGGCCTCCGCGGTCGGGACGGCCCAGGCCTCGTCGTACGCGTCCGTGTGGAGCGACTGGGTGCCGCCGAGGACGGCCGCCAGCGCCTGGATTGCCACCCGCGTCAGGTTGTTGAGCGGCTGCTGGGGCGTGAGGCTGACGCCGGCGGTCTGGGTATGGAACCGAAGCCAGGTCGATCGCTCGTTCTGGGCGCCGTAGCGCGCGGTCATCAGCTTCCACCAGACGCGCCGCGCCGCCCGGAACTTCGCGATCTCCTCGAAGAAGTCGGCGTGCGAGTTGAAGAAGAACGACAGCCGGGGCGCGAACTCGTCCACCAGCAGCCCCCGGGCAAGTGCCGCCTCTGTGTACGCCATCCCGTCGGCGAGCGTGAACGCCAGCTCCTGGACCGCGGTGCTCCCCGCCTCCCGGATGTGGTAGCCGCTGATCGAGACGGTGTTCCAGCGAGGCAGCTCGCGGGTTCCAAACTCGATGGTGTCGGTGACGAGGCGGAGGGACGGCGCCGGAGGGAAGAGGTACTCCTTCTGGGCGATGAACTCCTTGAGGATGTCGTTCTGGAGCGTCCCCTCGAGCGCGGCCCGCGGCACGACGCGCTTCTCCGCGGCCACGATGTACATCGCCCAGATCGGCGCGGCCGGCGAGTTGATCGTCATCGACGTGCTGACCCGGTCGAGCGGCAGCCCGTCGAGGAGCACCTCCATGTCGGCGAGCGAGCTGACCGCCACGCCGCAGGTCCCGAACTCCCCCTCCGCCTCCGGGTCGTCCGTGTCGTAGCCGTAGAGGGTCGGCATGTCGAACGCCACCGAGAGGCCGGTCTGGCCGGCAGCGAGCAGGTCGCGGAAGCGGGCGTTCGTGTCCTCCGCGGCCCCGAACCCGGCGAACATCCGCATCGTCCAGGCACGGCCTCGGTAGCCGGTCGGGTGGATACCCCGCGTGAACGGCGGCGCACCCGGGAAGCCGATGTCGCGGAGCGGATCGAAGTCATCCCAGCGGCCCGGCCGGAGCGGCTCCCCGCGGTGGTCGGCCGCGGTGGGCCCTCCCCCGCCGGCCGCATCGCGCTGGGTCGCCTCACCGCCCGTTTCCGCGCCGCCGGCCCGTGCCGTCCAGTCCCATGGGCCGTAGAGGCGCGCCACCTCCACGTCCGAGATGGTCGTGAACCGCGTCGATCGTTCCGGCGCTCGCGCTTGCGCCGGGTCGAGCCGTTCGCGCTCCCAGGCGCGCTTCCTGGCCTGCCACGTCATGAGCGGGATGCTAGCCGGGTGGCCGGAATGCGTCCATGGCCGCCGTTGGCGCCGATCCGTCGATCGGGCCTCCGCCTCAGCGGAATGCCGCGACCGCCGCCTGGACCTTCGACTCGCCGACATCCGCGGCGATCACGACCTGGATCACCGCCCCGTCGGCCGACGGCCAGACCACGATCGCCTGGTGGGAATCGCCGTTGAGGAGGTTGATCCGGAAGCCGGACCGGCCGCCGACCTGTTCGTTCGCTGCGGAGACGACCGTGACCCGGCGCGTGGCGCCGGCCCCGGCCTTGTACTCGTCCGCCAGAAGCTGGGCGGTCAGGCCGGTCGCGCGGAAGACGGACAGCTGGAGCCCAGCGAGCGAGGTCCCGCCCGCCGGCTCGACGGCCCAGATCCCGCCGCCGAACTGCGATTCGTGGATTCCCGCGTCCCACAGCGTCCCCAGCGTGGCCTTTGCGCAGAAGCGCCCGGAATCGCGGCTGTCCGCGGCCTGGCCGTCGACCTGGATCGGGATCCGCGCCTCGAGGTCCGGGTAGGCGCCCTTCATCTCCTGGCGGTCGACGCCGCCGCAGGGCGTCGCCGGGTCGAACGATGGCGGCGACGACGTGCCCGCGCACGCGGCCACGAGCACGCCGATCACCGCGAGGAAGAGGCTGCGCCGGACGATGGCTCCGAGCATGCGATCAGCGTACCCGGCCCGGCTCCCTGGTGCCGCCACTCGGGGCCGCGCCGCCCAGCGCGTCGCCGGCAGGATGGCCCGGTGCGGGCGGTCACCTGGTACGACCGTCCCGGGCCGGTGCGCGCACGCCACCGACTTTTCCCGGTCCTGGACCGGGACGGAGGTCACGTTGCCGCCCGTGGCCGACGAGGATATCTTCCCTCTACAGCCGTCGGCGCGAGCCACCGGGACAAACCTGGGGCGTCGACCACGGCCCGGAGCGCCGGGACATACCGATCTTCGAGGACGCTGCGGGGAGCGTCATTGGGTGGCCCCTGGGGCTCCGGGCACGAGTCGAGTAACCACGGATCTCCGGCCAGCAGGCCCGGTCCGCGGCGGTGGCTGTGGACTTATCGGGCCGCGGACTTATCCTGCGGACCGTCTCGTGGCCTCTTCGCGGGGACGCCGGCCGGCGTCCCCGTTCTCGTTCTCCGCCGCGGTGCCGGCGTCCCCGTTCTCGTTCTCCGCCGCGGTGCCGGCCGCGCCGAACGCTCCGGAGGCGGGATCGCCGCCGCTGGCGGATTCGCCGCCGTTGGCGATTTGGCGGGCACGCCGGTCGAGGACGACCCGGGCGGCAGCCACGAGGTCCGGGTCGCGGGTGATCGTCCGTTCCACCCATTCCAGGTAGGTCCGCTCCAGCGCCGCGATCTCGCCGAGCGTGCGCCCGTGGAACTTGCCGAACACGATCCGCGTCGCGAGGGCCGCGTCCAGGTCGGGCGGCGGCCTCCGAGCCGAACGCCGCGCACGGACGCGGTGGAGCGGACCAGTTGGATCGGAGGCTCGCGGCTCCTCCGCCTCGCCCCACGTCGCTCGCCGGAGATGGACAGGTGGCCGCGGCCGGTGTCGGTAGCCACCGCCCGCCGGCGTCGTCGTCGCGTTGCGTTGCCGGAAGAGGTCCGTCGTGTCGAGGCGGGCGGTGACCGGCCGCGTCGGCGGCGGGGGTGGCGGCCCGCTGGGGCGCACGGCTTCCGGTGCCCGGGGTCCGGGACCGGGGCCGCCGGCCGTCGCCGCGTCCCGACCCGATTTGCCCGCTCGCTCGGCGGCGCCGGACCGGAGTGCCTGGTATGCCGCGTTGATCTCGGCCATCCGGCGCGTGGCATCCCGGCGCGCGGTGGAGTCCGCGGCAAGGTCGGGATGATGCTCTCGGGCCAGGCGTCGCCAGGCGGCCTTGACGGTGGCCTGGCTGGCATCCCGGTCGACCCCGAGCACGTCGTGGGGGTCGCGGTGGGCCATTGCATCATCGTAGCCGAGTGCGGCGGTACCCTTCGCCAATGCGCCCATCCCGGACCGCCCTGATCGCGCTCGGCGCGGCGGTCGTCGCTCCCTCCGTCGCAGCCTACCGATTCGCCGTGGAGTACCGCCGCCGGACGGGCTTCCCGGCGCGCCGCCCGCCGCTGGAGACGCCGGCCGCATACGGCCTGCCCTTCGAGGTGGTGGCCGTCCCGTCCGACGCGGGGCCGCTGCCCGGCTGGTTCGTGCCGGCACCGGGCGGCAGTCCCGCACCGGTCGTCGTCCTGGTCCATGGGTGGGAGTCGAACCGCGCGCGGATGCTGCCGAACGCTCGATTTCTGCACGCGGCGGGCTTCGCCACGCTCATGTTCGATGTTCGCGGCCATGGCGACAACCCGCCGGAGACGCTCCCCATCAGCGGCGCCGAGTTCGGTGCGGACGCGCGCGCGGCCGCCGGGCTGGTGGCGGACCGACCGGATGTCACGGCGATCGCCGTGCTGGGACACTCGATGGGGGCGATCGGGGCAGCCATCGCCGCCGCGGACGATCCGCGGATCGCGGCGCTCGTCACGACGGCCGCCCCGGCCGATCCGCGGCGCCTGACCCGGCGGACGTTCCAGCTTGCCGGACTGACCATGCCGGGACCGATCGCCCATCCCCTGGCCGCGCTCACGACCCGGGTCTACCTGCGACCGCGCGGTCACGCGCCGTCCGACGTCAGCGCGGTCGCGGCGGTCGTCCGGTACGCGGGACCCATCCTCATCGTCCACGGGGCGCTGGACGAGATCGTGGGACCCGACCACGCGGTTCGCCTGGATCGTGCGGCCCGTCGGATCGCGGGTCGCGAAGTGGAGCTCCTGATCCTGCCGGAGGGCCGGCATCGCTGGCTCTACGAGGACCCCCTCTACCGCGGCAGGATCGCGGCCTTCCTGGCACGCCACCTGGCCGGTGCTCCCGAGCCAGGCCGGGCAGCCGCGCGCGCGGTCGCGACGCGGGTTTTCCGCCCGGCTGACACGGACGGGCCCCTCAGCGCGCTCGAGCGCTCGGCCGCACCCGCATCGCCGCCGGCCGCCGCGGCCCCGACCTCATCCGGTCCCGACGGGCCGGCCTGAACCCTGCAGCACGGGAGGCACTCCATGGAACCAGCCCTCGGTACCTGGGAGGCGATCGATTCCCTGCGGGTCGTCCGCACGTTCGCGGACCGGCCGCTGGCGCCCGCGGCGCTGGAGCGGATCCTCAACGCGGGTCGACGCGCCGGCAGCTCCAAGAATCAGCAACGCTGGGCCTTCATCGTCTGCCGCGATCGCGAGCACCTGGTCGAGCTGTCGACGATCGGGCCGTGGGCCGGCCACCTGGCGGGGGCGGCCCTCGCGGTCGCGCTGGTGACCCCGGATCCACGCGCGGAGGGCGCCCCGCTCTCGATCGAGTTCGATATCGGCCGGGCCGCCCAGAACATGGTCCTGGCCGCGTGGGAGCTGGGTATCGGCAGCGTCCCTGCCACCGTGTACGAGCATGAACGAGCAGCCGACCTGCTCGGCCTGCCGGACGGCATGCACTGCGAGTACGTGCTGTCCTTCGGCTACCCGGCCGACGCGTCGGCGCTCGGCGCCCCGAATCGTGCCGGCGGGCGTCGGCCGCTCGCCGAGCTGGTCCACGCGGAACGCTGGTAGGCAGCCCGGCCACGCGTCCGGGGCCGCGGCGACGGCTCGGCGAACCCGACGACCCTGACGTCGGGCCGGCCAGGGCGGCTACTGCCAGCGGAAGAATCGCGCCGAGATCAGGAAGCAGCCAACGAGCCAAACGCCAAGTATCCCCGCGCCAACCCCGAGCGGCACAAAGGGGGTGCCCCCGACCATCACCTGGCGGAGCGCGTCGCCGAGATAGGTCAGCGGCATGAACGCGGCCACCCCCCGCAGGAATTGGGGCAGGCTCTCCAGCGCGAAGAAGATCCCGGACAGGAACATCAGCGGGAACTGGAGGATGCTGACCATCTGGCTCGCTGCGTCCTCCGTCGGCGCGAAGGAAGCGACGACATAGCCAAGCGCGATGAAGGTGAGCGCACCCAGCACGACGATCCCGGCGAAGACAACCGGGTTCCCCAGCAGCGTGATCCCGAAGACGACCTGCGCGACGGCGAGGATCACCACCGCCTGGATCAGCCCGATCAGCAGGCGCGTGATCACGTTTGCGGCGATGAACGTCCGGCGCTTGATGGGCGTCGCGGCGATGCGCTTGAGGATCAGGCTCTCGCGCTGCTCCACGATCGGGATCGCCGAGAAGAGCCCCAGCTGCATGAGCGCCATCGCCAGGATGCTCGGGACCAGGTAGGCAACGGCGGTGATCGCCTGGCTCTGGACCGCCTGGGTCTCCAGGGACAGGACGGGTAGCCGGCCGCTCGCTGCCTGGTTGAAGCCACCCACCAGGCTCGCGACGATCCCCGTGATGATCCCGGAAACCTGCTGGTTCGACGGGTCCGTGTAGACCGTGATCGGCAAGGCCGCGCCACCCTGGACCGTGCCGGCGGACTTGACGGCGGCTTCGAAGCCTTGCGGGATGACGAGCACGGCGCGGACGTCGCCCTGCTTCATTGCCGCAATCGCCTCATCGTCGCCCGCGTAGGCCTGGAGCGTGAACACGTCAGTCAGCGCGGGATTGGACTTCAGCGCCTTCGAGGATGACGAGCCGTCCCCGTCCACCCACCCCACGGTGAAGCGGGACGTCCCGCCGGAGAAGATCGCGCCAAACAGGAGGATGAACACGAGCGGGAAGGCGAGCGTCCAGAACATCGCCGCGCGGTCGCGGCTGAAGCTCTTGAGATTCGCCGAGGTGAGGCTGAGAAGCGAGTGCATCTGTCCGCTCCTCAGTCGCGGATCGCGTGGCCGGTCAGGGCCAGGAAGACATCCTCGAGCGACGGGCTGCGGATGCCGAGGCCCCTCGGCTCTACGCCGCGCGCCTCGGCCGCGCCCAGCAGCGCCCCTATCGTCCCCGCTACGTCGCGGGTGTAGAGGAGCGTCGCCTCGTCATCCTCGTGGGCGACCCGGGTGACGCCGGGGAACGCCGCCAGCGTCGCGTCGTCGATCCCGGAGAGTCGCTCGTACCGGATGGTCCGCTCCGTGAAGCGCCGGCTGACCAGCTGGTCCACCGTCCCGATCTCCAGGATCCTGCCGTGATCCATGATCGCGAGCCGGTCGCAGAGCTCCTCTGCCTCCTCCATGTAGTGCGTCGTGAGGAGCACGGTCCGGCCTTTCGCGCGCAACCCGCGCACAAGGTCCCAGAGCGACCGCCGGGCGGCCGGGTCCATGCCGGTCGTGGGCTCGTCCAGGAACACCAGCTCTGGGTCGTTGACCAGCGAGAGCGCCACCGACAGACGCTGGCGCTGCCCGCCCGAGAGCTGCCTCGTCTGGGCGTTCCGGCGCTCACCAAGGTCAAGGGCCTCGATCAGCTGGTCGGGCGGGACTGACGACGCGTAGAAGCTCGCGAACAGCTCCAGGACTTCGTGGACCGTCAGGCGCGGATAGAGCGCAGCGGACTGGAGCTGGACTCCGATCCGCTCCTTGAGGGCGCTCGCCTGGTGCCGGACGTCGAGCCCAAGCACGGTGGCCTCGCCGGCGTCCTGTGCCCGCAGACCTTCGAGGATCTCGATGGTGGTGGACTTGCCCGCGCCGTTCGGCCCCAGGAGTCCGAAGACTTCGCCCCGGCCGACCTCGAAGCTGATGCCTGCGACCGCCTGGACCTCGCCGTAGCGCTTCTGCAGGTCGCGGACCCGGATGACGGCGTCGGCGTCCCTGATGCCGGACGGCATGACAGGTTGAGCCAAGGTCATGAGCGAGTCACCTTGGGCGGGGGCGCGACGGCACGGTCCGGCACGCCGCGCGGACCCGGGGAATGTAGCACGGCCCAGTCACCCGTCGAGCGTCGAGAGGCCCTTCAGCCAGCTCGAGGTCGAGGACCGGAGCGCTGCCGGAAACCTCGGGCGCGGGCGCGCCCGCTGCCACGTACGAGGCGAAAGCCGCCTCCAGGCCAAGGTCCTGCTGCGCCCGCTCGGAGCGGAGCCACTTGTGCTCCAGGAGGTCGCAGTACGCCTGCAGCGGGTCCCGGCCGGACCCGATGACCGGCCGCAACCGGGCAAGGTACGGTTCCAGGACCTCCTCCTGCCACCGAGCGGCGCCCTCCGCCGACGAGACGGGCCTTCGCTCGAAGTAGGCCAGCCAGGCGCGGTATTCGCGAAGATCGTTGAGCAGCAGCCGGGCCTGTCCTTCCAACGCGACGAGCCCCGTCCTGCGAGCCAGCTCGCGGGCATGGAAGTCGCGCTGGGCGACGGCAGTCCGGAGGCGGACCGTCCCGGCATCGCCGGGCAGCAGCTCGATCTCGCCGATGGCGAAGCCAAGCTCGTTGAGCCGCCGGATGTGGGCCTGGATCGCGAAGCGGTCGCCCGCCTGGATCTCGACCTGGTCGTGGAGCTCCTGCCAGAGCGCTGTGTACCGGTTGCTGACCGACTCGGCCGCGGCAATCTGGTCGTCCATCGCCTCCGGGTGGCCCTGGAACGAGGCCAGGTCGGCGAGGCCGAACGCGACGTTCTCGACCAGCACCTCGAGGTCATAGGCGCGCTGGCCATCGGACAGAGCCGCGTGCGTCTCGCTGGTCTCGGCATCCACGAGGTACGCCTGGATCGTGCCCCCGTCTCGTCGGAAGAGCGTGTTCGCCAGCGAACAATCGCCCCAGTAGACGCCGGCTCGGTGAAGGTCGACGAGGAGCGACGCCATCGCGTCCAGGAGCCGGTCGCGGTAGCCGTCGGCGCTCAGCGGGACGCGCATGAGGAGACGCCGGTACTGGAGCGAGTGGCGGAGGTACTCCGTGACAAGGATGGCGGTGTCCTCGAGCGGGCGCTCCGCGATCCCGATCGCGCGGACGGACGGCAGCGCCAGCGCTTCGAGGCGAACGAGCACCTCGTATTCGTGGCGGGCGTTGTCGACCGACTCTTCCTTCAGCGCATAGGTCGTCTCGTCGATGACGACGAACCGTACGAGATGGCGCGACGGGCCCACCGGCAGGTCGCGCAGGACCGCCCGGTCAGCGCGCCAGTGCTCCAACGGCAGATGCCAGGGCAGCGCCAGGAGCAGATCCGAGGCGACCCGAAGCCGCAGGTGCGGAACAGCCTCGCTGTGCGGCGTGCTCAGCGCCGCTTCCGGAGGTAGGTCGTGACCGAGGCATCGTAGCCAGCGGCTTCGAAGAGGCGCCGAGCCCCGGGCCGGTGGTGGCCGGCCGTGACCTCGAGGAAGGCTGCGTCGATCCCCTCGGCGATCTTCTCCGCCTCCGCCATCAGGGCCCCTCCGACGCCGCGCCCGCGAACGCCCGGATCCACGACCAGCGCCATCACCCGGACCACGTGGTCGTCGTGCTCGAAGCGCGGGATCACCTGGCAGGCCACGAAACCCACGCGCTCGCCACCCGCCTCCGCGACGCGGACCGGACACTCCCGTTCGACGTACCGCTCCAGGCGCCGCACGATGTCGGTCGCGCCGGCGGGATAGCCCTCATCAGAGAGGAGGCCCGCGATCCAGTCGGCGTCGTCCGGGCCGCCATCCCGGAATGTCAGCGTGGCTCGTTCGATCATGGACCGATGGTACCGCGTCCGTCCGGTGTGGGGCCGCCCGGCGTGGGGCCACCCGTCACGTCCGGGCCGCGTGCCGGCACGATGATCAGGGTCGGGCTCCAGGCGGGCGTCCCCGCGATCGCCATCCCCGGTCCGAACGGGCCCGGCCCGGCTGAGACCCGGACGCGCAGCCGGGCGAGGCGCGTCCGCGCGCGGGCAAGGGCGACAGCCCGCAGCCCGATATAGAGTACGGCCGGGCCTTCGCCATGTCGGGCGAGAGCGGCGGCGAGCCGGCCCTCCGTGTCGGGCTCGAGGAGCAGGGTCGTGACGGTCAGTCCCTGCGGGACGATGCCTGCGCCGCTCGCGTCGCGACCGGCCGTGTCGGGACCGCCCAGCAGGGCCCGGGCGCCCACGAGTGAGTCACGCGGCGCGGCCGCCCAGCGCACGCCGGCCCACGCCGCCGCGACGCGATCCAGGTCGACGGTCGCCCATCCCAGCGCGAGGAACCGTGCGCCCGCCGCCGTCGGTTCGTCGGCCGTGGGGACCGTTTTGGACCATGGATCGGCGCCGACCACCTCCAGGCGGTCAGCAGCCCGACTCCCGGGCCCAGGCCCGCCCTCGGAGATCTCCAGGCGCAGGCCGGGAATGGCGATGGAACGTCCGGCCGGCACCTCGATCCCGAGGGCCGCGGCGAGTGCCACCCGCACACGCGTGGCGTCGCCCGCGATCCAGCGCACGACGAACGCTGCGGCCGTCACGCCATGGCTCCCGAAACCGGGAGGCACTCCGCCGGCGTACCGACACGCAGGATGCGCGCTCGCGGTCGCGCGCCGGGTTGCCGGCGGCCGCCCCGCATCGAACCGGAAGGGAACCCCATGCATCGAGCGCTGATCACCGGCCTGGTCATCTCCGCGAGCGTCGCGCTCGCCGCGTGCAGCGGCGCCGCAAGCCCAACTGCGGCCCCGCCAAGCCCGGCTGCGAGTGTCGCGGCGCCAAGTCCGGCCGCCAGCGTCGCGGCTAGCATGGCGGCGAGTCCGGCCGCGAGCCAGGCGCCGGCGACGTCCGACGCCGTCGCGATCCAGAACTTCGCATTCGCTCCGGCCAGCCTGACCGTGAAGTCCGGCGCGACCGTGACCTGGACCAACAGCGACGCGCCCTCGCACAGCGTGAAGTGGGACGACGGCACAACCGGCAGCCCCACGCTCGCAACCGGCGCGACATACACCCGGACGTTCGCGACGCCCGGGACGTACAAGTATGTCTGCGGCATCCACGCGAGCATGAAAGGCACGGTCGTCGTCAACTAGCGGCCGGCCGGGAGACCCGGGCGGGTCAACGACGGCGAGGGACCAACGACCGGCGACCGGTCAGGCGTCGCGGCGCACCACCAGGAGGGTCGCGTCCGAGGGAAGCGGGATCGCCTCGGGCTCGGGTAGGCCCGCTGCGCGGAAAAGTTCCGCGTGCTGCGCCACGGTCCGAAGGCGAGCGCCGTGAAACAGCTCGTCGAGCGCAACGCCGGCAATCAGCTGGCCGTGCAGGGTCGCGTATTCCTCGAGCCCGTCGGGCAGGCACCAGCCCAGCACGATGAGCCTGCCTTGGGGTCGGAGCATGCGCCAGGCGGCCTGGAGCGCCGCGGCGGGGTCCGGCATCTCGTGGAGGGCATGCTGGAAATAGGCCAGGTCGAAGGAGCCGACGTCCAGCCCGGCGTCCACCTCTCGCGCCTCGATTCGGATCCGCGACCCCAGACCGGCTCGCTGCACGAGTTGCGTCGCGCGCGCGACGGAATCCATCTCGGGCTCCACGCCCACGAGCCGTGCGGCGGGGAACCGGCGCGCGATCGCCGCCAGCCAGCGACCGCCGCCGCAGTGGAGGTCGATCACGTCGATTCCCCGAACCAGGTCCGCCACGAGGTCCGGGAGCGCCGCGAGCGCCTCTTCGAAGAAGACCGCGATGTCCTGGCGGGTCAGCTGCTCGATCGCCCAGTAGTAGCGTGCCGACCGCGAGCCGACCGGCATCCCGGTGCGAAGGTACTCCGCCATCCGGTCGTAATCGAGGCTTGCCGTCACGGTGTAGGTGAACTGCCCGCCAAGGTATTCCGGGCGGTCCTTGTCGAGCAGGATTGTCGCGACATCCGGGTCCAGGGTGACCCGCCTGCCGTCGTCCGAGACGAGGTCGGCGGCGTAGGCGGCATCGCACCAGGCGGAGATGGGCTCGGCTGCAGCCGTGGCGGCGGCCGCCAGCTCGGCGCGCGTCAGCCCGTTTGCGCCCGCTTCCCGCAGGCGGGCAAAGAGGCCCAGCTCGATCCCGAGCTGGATCACCCAGGCCCGGTAGAAGCCGGTCAGGCTGGCGACGAGATCCTCGAAGCGGTCGTCGAGCGGCATCGTGGCGCGATTGTCGCACGGTCGCCGCGTCCCGGCGACCTCTCGTGCGCGTCGCGCGCGGACCCCGGCGCACCCGCGAGGCCGACCACCCGGCGCGGGGGCGACGGCCGACCACCCGGCGCGGGGGCGACGGCCGGAACCCGCCAGCGGGCAGCCCGTCCGGCTGCCATCCTTCCGGGATGGAGACCGCGTCCCAACGTACGCTCGGCGCGCCCGGCGCCAAGGTCGCGCTCGCCCTCGCCGCCCTCTACATCGTGTGGGGCTCCACCTACCTCGCAATCCGGGTCGCGGTCGGCACGATTCCGCCGTTCACCCAGGGCTCGATCCGCTTCCTGATCGCGGGCACGATCCTCTATCTCGCAACGGCTCGCGGCCGCGCCGGTGAGCCGCGTCCGGGCCGGCGCGAGTGGCGCGATGCCGCGATCATCGGCGGCTTTCTCCTCCTCGGCGGAAACGGCCTCGTCGCGCTGGGGGAGACAACCGTCGCGTCGGGCATCGCGGCGCTCCTCATCGCCACGCTCCCCCTCTGGGTCGCCATCCTCGGCCGGCTCTTCTTCAACCTGCGCCTTTCGCGCTCGACGCTCGTCGGGATCGGGCTCGGTTTCGCGGGCGTCGGGGCCCTCGTCTGGCCGGCCGGCGGAAGCGCGCCGGTCGATCCCGTCGGCGCGGTCATCCTCCTCGGCTCGCCCATCCTGTGGGCGATCGGCTCGCTCTACAGCGCCCGCGCACACTTGCCGGCGCGGCCGCTCGTGGGGGTCGCGATGCAGATGCTGTGCGGCGGGGCGATGTTCGGCGTCGTCGCGATCCTCACCGGCGAGGTGAGCCGGTTCCACCCGGCGGCCGTGACGCCGGAGAGCGTGGCCGCCGTCGCCTATCTCGTGGCCGTCGGCTCGCTGATCGGCTTCACCGCATACGCCTGGCTGCTGCGCGTCGCCCCGCTTCCACTCATCGCGACCTACGCGTACGTCAACCCGATCGTGGCGGTCGCGCTGGGCGCGCTGATCCTGGGCGAGCCGGTCACGCCCCGGACGCTCCTGGCCGGGGTGATCATCATCGTCGCGGTTGCGATCATCGTCTGGACGCGCGGCCGTGAGCCGGTGCCGCCACGACCGGAAGAGGTCATCGAGGCAACCTGAGCGCCGCCGCGCCTTGCGCTTCAAGCGAAGATGCTTGCAGCGGGCGATGGCGGATGGTACACAGCGAGTTCGATGCCCTTGACGTCGCGATCCTTCGCGAGGTGAAGGGCTCCATCGAGCTGCCGCCGGGCGGGCCGACCCCGGACGCCGGCATTGCCCACAGAGCCGCCCTGCCCACCGTCCCCGGCGCCGGCCGGCGCCCCAAGCGGAGATCGAACGATGACGAACGAGACCCTCCATACGATGGGCCAGCAGCACGGCCGCCGATCGTGGGCCGAGCCGTGGAAGATCAAGATGGTCGAGCCGCTCACCGTGACGGAGCGTCCCGCGCGCGAGGCGGCGCTCATCCAGGCCGGGTACAACACGTTTCTGCTCCGCTCGGACGACGTCTACATCGACCTCCTGACGGACTCCGGCACGTCCGCCATGAGCGACCGGCAGTGGGCCGGGATGATGCTTGGCGATGAGTCGTACGCCGGCAGCCGGAACTACTACCACCTCGAGGAGGCCGTCAAGCGCTACTACGGGTATGCCTACCTGGTTCCCACCCACCAGGGCCGCGGGGCGGAGCACCTGATCAGCCAGGTGCTCATCAAGCCAGGCGACCATATCCCCGGCAACA
This sequence comes from Chloroflexota bacterium, assembly GCA_025351245.1. Taxonomy (GTDB): domain Bacteria; phylum Chloroflexota; class Limnocylindria; order Limnocylindrales; family CSP1-4; genus CTSoil-043. The sequence continues at coordinate 26,562 of JANXWH010000201.1, forward strand.
TGTACTTCACGACCACACGCCTGCACCAGGAGCTGGCCGGCGCCACGTTCCACGACGTGATCATCGACGAGGCGCACGATCCGACCTCGCTCGACCCGTTCAAGGGCAACGTGGACATGGCCAAGCTGCGGGGGCTGGTCGAGGAGGTCGGCGCCGCGAAGATCCCGTACGTCTCGCTCGCCGGCACGGTCAACATGGCCGGCGGCCAGCCCGTCTCCATGGCGAACGTGCGCGAGCTCCACGCCTATTGCGCGGGACTCGCCATCAAGCTGCTCCTCGACGCGACGCGGATGGTGGAGAACGCGCTCTTCATCCAGGAACGCGAGGAGGGCTACGCGGGCCGCACGATCGCCCAGATCCTGCTCGAGTTCTGCTCGTACACGGACGGCGCGTGGATGAGCGCCAAGAAAGATCACCTCGTGAATATCGGCGGCTGGCTGGCCATCAACGACCGGGACACGTTCGAAGAGCTTCGCAACCTCGTGGTGGTCTACGAGGGGCTGCACACCTACGGCGGGATGGCCGGACGCGACATGGAGGCGCTCGCGATCGGAATCACCGAGGCGGTCCAGGACGACCACGTCCGCTCCCGGGTCGGCCAGGTCCGCTACCTGGGCGAGCTCCTGACCGAGTGGGACATCCCCATCGTCCTGCCGATCGGCGGGCACGCGATCTTCCTGGACGCGAAGCGCTTCTACCCGCACCTCGCCCAGGACGTCTTCCCGGCCCAGACGCTCGCCTGCGAGCTCTACCTCGACTCCGGGATCCGGTCGATGGAGCGCGGGATCGTCTCGGCTGGCCGGGACCCCGAGACCGGCGACCACAAGCGCCCGAAGCTCGAGCTGACGCGGCTGACGATCCCCCGGCGCGTCTACACCCAGGCGCACATGGACGTGGTGGCCGAGTCCGTCAAGGCCTGCTTCGATGCGCGCGACGCGGCCACGGGCCTCCGGATGGTCTTCGAGCCGAAGTACCTGCGCTTCTTCCAGGCCCGCTTCGAGCCGATCGTGTAGTCGCGCCGGGGCTGGGTCCGCCCCAGGCGCCGGCGCGCGGGCAGGTCCCGCGCCTGGCGGGCAGGTCCCGCGGTTCGGGCATGTCGCGCGGTTCGGGCATGTCGCGTGGGGCGACCAAACCGGCGGCGAGCGACGGTCGTCGGTCCGGATGACGGAGCCCTCAGCGGGTCTGTTCGCCCGTGGCGGACACCGTGGCGGCGCGCCTCATGGCGAGGCCCTGAGCCCGCCTCGATTCAGCCGTTCTGTCCGTCAGCGGCGACAACCGCGCCGTCGCGCGTCCGGGCCACGGCCGGCCCCTGCGGACGACAACCGCGACGTCGCGCGTCCGGGCCCCGGGCGGTCCCTGCGGACGCCTGCCTCGCCGTCGGTCGTTCAGGCGCCCCGGCCCCCTCGGGCGTGAGCGCAGCGGTCGTCGACCAGCGCGCGGGGCCGCCGCCGCGGTGCGGCCAACGCCGTGCCGCCACTGCCGCCTCCAGGCCGAGGAGCGCGGCGGAGACGGCCGCGAGCGCCAGCCCGAATCCGCCGGCGCGCCAGTTGCCCTTCACGAACCCGCCGAACAGGATGTGCCAGGCGCCGAACAGGAACGCCCCGACGAGCGCGGCCGTGATCGTGCCACCCAGGAGGATCGCGGCGCGCCGGCCGCGGCTCCCGGCCGACCAGGATGCCATGAGGCGCCCACGATGCCATGAGGCGCCCACGAAGCCGCACGGTGGACGTCCGGGCGCCGCTCACCCAGGCACGCTCACCGGGAGCCGCTCACCGGCCGCCGCCGAGTGCTGGCCAGCGCTCGAAGCCCTGTGCCGGAAGCGGCTCGCAGCGGATCGGCCGGTCCTCGCGGTAGCCAACCGCGTAGTCGGCCTGGATGAGCGTGTCGGCGCGCTCAAGCTCCTCGCACGGGATGGCGAGCGAGACGTAGTCCATGCCCGCCCCGCCCCACGCCTCCGGGATCGGCGCGCCGAGGTACCCGAGCTCCCCCATCTTCGCGAAGACCTCCGAATGCGCCTCGCCCTGCTCGTCCCAGGCCCGGATGTTCGGCAGGATCTCCGCCGCGACGAACTCACGGACGGATTCGCGAACGAGCCGGTTCTCATCGGCGAGGCTGAAGTCGATCACGGTGGCACTCCGCGCAGGTGGTGGGCAGGTTCGCGCGCCATCGTCGCACGCAGCGCGGGATGTTGACCGAGCGGTCGGCGTGGGATGTTGACCGAGCGGTCGGACGTCGTCGCGAACCATGTCGCGCAGCGGGACTCGCCGGGGAGGTTCCACCCGGCGTCCACGACCGCCCGGGCCGACCCGGTGCCGCGGCACGACCTTCCGCCCGCCCGGGGCCTGCGGACCGCCCGGAGCCCGACCCGCCGACGCGTCCCCCGCGCCCGATATACTCGGCTCAGGTCCGCCGCAGCCCGCCCGAGTGACGCGGCCCGGCCGGCGACGTACCCGAGGACCAACCATGGATACCGTGACCGCCCCGGCCGCAACTCTTCCCGCCGCCACGGGACTCGACCTGGCCGCCCTGGCCGCAGCGAACCTCACGCCTGTCCTCGGTCGCTACTTCGAGCGCTCGTGGGCGCGTGGCGAGGGCCACCACCTCTACGACACGGACGGCAAGGCCTACCTGGACTTCGCGAACGGGATTGCCGTCAGCGTCCTCGGTCATCGCCACCCGGCGGTCACGGCCGCGATCCATGCCCAGGTCGACCAGATGATCGCGCCGTGCGCGGCGATGGGATACGCGGAATCAACCGTCCGCCACGCCAGGCTCCTCGCGGAGTTCCTGCCGGAGCCGCTCGACTCCATCTTCTTCATGAACTCCGGCTCGGAGGCCATCGAGGCCGCCCTCAAGCTGGCCCGCCGCGTCACCGGACGGCCCGGGATCATCGCCTTCCGGGGCGCGTTCCACGGCCGCACGATCGCCGCCACGAGCATCACGAGCTCGAATATCAACTACCGCAGAGGCTACGAGCCGCTCCTGCCGGGCGTGTACCTCTCCCAGTACCCGTCGGTCTACCGTGACTTTGGCGGCGACGAGGACCGCGCGGTCGACGTGAGCTTCCGCCACCTCCGCGACCTCCTTCACACGACCATTCCGCCGGAGTCGGTAGCGGCGATCATCCTCGAGCCCGTCCAGGGCGAGGGTGGCTACATCCCGGCGCCGCCGGCTTTCCTGCAGATCC
>JANXWH010000223.1 GCA_025351245.1 Chloroflexota bacterium
GAACCGATCGGGGTGGCCCGGCCGGCATCCCGCAGGAGCGCGATGTGCCCGACGCCGCCACGGGCGAGCGCGAGGAGCACCGCGTCGCCGGAAGGGTCGTCCCCGACCTTCCCGATCAGCTGGACGTCGGCGCCGGCGGCCGCGGCGGCCCGCGCGATCCCCGCGGCGAGCCCACCGGCATCGCCGGCAGCCCCCGACGTCGACGAGGGCGTGAACGATGGCGAACCCACGACGGCGAGCATGCCTGCAGCCTAGCAGGAGCGCCCCGCCCAACATCAGACGGATCGGACAACTACCCGCCCCCGGACGACTACCCGCCCCCGGACCCGGGTGTCGACGAGGCATCGGGCGTCTCGGTCGGACTGGGCGAGTCGCCCGGGTTTGGTGTCGTGCCAGGCGTCGGCGTCTGGGTGGCATCCGGCGTCCGGGTGGGCTCGGCGGTCGAGCGCGGCGTGCCGGTCGGGCTGGCGGGGTGGTCCTCGGTCGCCGCCGGCGTCTCAGCCGGCGCCCCCGTCGGCTCGAGCGCGTCGGACGGCTCGGGGCTCTCTGACGACCCGGGGCTCTCTGACGACCCGGGCACCCCGCTGGGCTCCGCCGATTCGCTCTCTGCCGGCGACACCGACGGCGAAGGGCTCGGGGTGGGTTCCGGCGGCGAGGCGGGCACGAGCGGCGAGGGCGACAGTGCCGGCGTCGCGTCCGGCGTCCGACCGAGAAGTCCGGCGAGCGCTCCGGCACCGAGGGCCCCGGTACCGACCGACCCGACCACGAGCAGCGCGACGAGCGCCATGGCAGGCAAGCGCACCGCGAACGGACGGCCGCCCGAGAACGCGACCCGCCAGAGATCGCCGAGCGCCGAGAGAGCGGCGAGCGGGCTTCGGCGACGGGCGGCGCCCAGCGCGGCGGCCACGGGTCGCGGCGCCGGCTCCAGGCCCACGGCGGCCATCACGCGATCGGCGAAGTCCGGGCTCGAGCCGACGTCCTCGGTCGCGGCCAGCCACTCGAGCTCGCGTGCCGTTCCGAGGAGCTCTGCCTCGTCGCCAGGGCCCAAGTCGGCCGCATCGAGCTCGCCGGGACGGAAGCGGCCGGGCCGCTGTGCGCCGACCATCAGGCCACGCCCTGCGCTTCCAGCGCTCGGCGGAGCCGCTGGAGGCCGCGGTGGAGATGCGTCTTGACCGTGCCGAGCGGGCGGCCTGCCTCGTCGGCGATCTCGGCGAGCGACAGCTCCGAGAAGAAGCGGAGCGCGACGACCTCGCGGTATGGCTCGTCCAGGTTTGCGACGGCGGCGCGAATCGACGCCGCGCGCTCGGCGCGAATCGCGAGCTGCGCGGGGTCCGCCTCGGACCGGCCGAGGGCGGTGAGGAGTGCCCGCTCCCCGACCACGTTCGCGCGGTCGACGTCGGCTCGGTCGCCGTCGGTCGCGATCGGCGACGGATCGATCCAGGCCACCGACCGTCGCCGCGATGCCTTGCGGACGGCGATGCGGACGCCGATCCGGGCGAGCCACGCGCCGAATGGCCCGTCGCCGCGCCACGTCCCCAGCGCCCGGTACGCGGTCACGAATGCCTCCTGGGCTGCGTCCTCGGCGTCGTGAAGATCGCCGAGGACGCGATAACAGCTGCGCACGAGCGCGCGCGATTCGCGCTCCACGAGAATGCGGAATACATCCCGATCTCCACCGAGGACGGCCGCGACGACCCGGCGGGCCTCGAGGTCGTCCTCGGGCGCCTCGTCGAGCCCTGGGTCACGCGGCGCGTCGATCGGTGGTTCTCCTGGGTCGGGGCGGTGATCGGCGGGGTTGGGAGGCTTGCCCGAAGACGATACGCCGCGCGAAGCGCCGCGCGCCACATGGCCCGTCTCCCTCGTCCCGGGAATGTCCGGACGCCCGGAGTCCTACCCGTTGCCGCCCTGGCCGCCGCCGTCCGGCGTCTCGGTGGGCTCGGGAGTCGCGTTCGCACCCGGGGTCGAGGTGGCGTGGTCGCCATCCTGCTGGTCGCCCGACTGGTCCTCGACGTCCGGCGTCTCGCTCGGCTCGGCCGTCTCGGCCACCTTCGGCGTCTCGCTCGGCTCGGCCGTCTCGGTTGCCTCGACCTTTTCGGCCGGCGAACTTGCGGCTGCCGGAGCTAGGTCCGGGCTTGCGCTCTGCGGGCCTATCACGGCATTCGCCGCGAGTGCGGCTCCCGCGACGAGGAAGATGGAGACACCTGCTGCGGCCACCCCGCGAATGAGTCTCGGGCTGTATCGATCCATGCCACACCTCCGTGCGCCTGCTGTTGGGCGAGCCGACCGGCCGGGCTTCCGCGCGACCAGGGCGCTGTGTCGGCCCCGCTACTCGTCATGAGGCAGGGGCCCGGAGAAAGGTTTCAGGCCGGCGCGCACCGGGAAGCCTCGGCCGGGCGCACCCGTCCCGGATCAGGCCTCCCCGGCGACCGGCTCCGCCTCGCGAACCACCTCGACGTCACCGAGGCCCGCCTTCTCCAGGTCGGCTCCGACGGCATCGGCATCGCCGACCACGATCACCGCGAGCCGCTCCACGCGGAGGTGGGAGCGGGCGGCCGCGAGCACGTCGGCGGCCGTCACCGCATCGATGGCGGGGCGGTAGCGGTCCAGCTCATCGGCCGGGAGACCAAACGTCACGAGCCCGCCAAGCGCGGCCACGATCGGTCCCGGCGTCTCGAACCGAAGCGGGAAGACACCGACAAGGTAGTCCCGGGCCGCTCGCATCTCGGCATCGCTCGGCGCCACCTCGCGGATCCGGCGAAGCTCGGCCATGAGGTCCGTCAGCGCCGGGATAGTGGCGTCGGTGTTGACCGCCGCCCGCGCCGAGAACGGCCCCGCGAATCGCCGGAAATCAAAGCCGGCCCCGGCGCCGTACGTGTAGCCCTTCTCCTCGCGAAGCTTCATGTTCAGCCGCGAGTTGAACAGCCCGCCCAGGATCATGGCCATCACCGTGACGGCGTGGTAATCGGGGGATCGACGCGACAGGCCCAGGTGCCCGACACGGAGCTCGGACTGGACGGCGCCCGGCCTGTGGACCAGGCGCACCCGGGTCCTATCGAGGCCGTCCTCGACGATCGGCGGTCCTGCAGACGCGCCCGAGCCCGCCTCGGCCACCGCCAGGTCGCCGAAGAGCGGCTCGACAAGCCCGGCGACGTCCAGGTCGCCAAGATCGCCGCCGATGATGAGCACGGCACGATCCGGATCGCCCTGGCGCCCGTAGGCCCGACGGAGGATGTCCGCGTCCAGCGTCTCGACCGTCTCGCGCCGTCCACCGGCGACCCGCGCGTACGGCGTCCCAGCTGCGTAGATGGTCTCGATGAACGCCTCCTCGGCGCGCCGGGCCGGGTCGACCTTCGCCTGGAGCAGATCGTTCAGGCGCTGGTCCCGCAGCCGCTCCACTTCTCGCTCGGGGAAGGCCGGCTCGCGGACCAGCTCAGCGAGGAGCTCCAGGGCCGGTCCCAGCCGCTCTGCCGGGACGTCCACGCCCACCACGGTCGCGTCCCATCCGGCCTCGGCGCGCAGAGACGCGCCCAGCCGCTCGGCTGCCTCGGTCAGGGCCACGGCATCTCGATGCAGGGTGCCCTCGGTGAGCGCCCGCGCGGTGAGCACGGTGGCGCCGCCCTCGTCGGCGGGCTCATCCACAGCGCCGTTCGGCAGGTAGAGGCTGGCCGAGACGAGCGGCCGACCCGGCAGATGGACCGTCACGAGCGCGAGGCCGCCCGAGAGACGACTTCGGGCCGCAGCCGGGAACGTGAAGGGCCGGGGCGTGCCGGGAACGGGACGGACGCCCAGCGCCGCCTCCACGGGATCCTGGGCGTTCATGCGGCCTCCGTGGAGTCGGTGCCGGCGATGGCCGGCACGTACGTCAGGACGACGCGGTTGTCGGCGACGAGGAGCTCCGCGCAGGCAGCCCGGACGTCCTCTGGCGTCACGGCCAGGTATCGCTCCAGCTGCCGGTTGATCTCGTCTGGATCGTCGAGCAGGGTCGCGTACATGCTGAGCCGGTCCGCGCGCTCGCTGACCCGCTGGAGCGCGGCCAGCTCGTCCGTCTCGATGAGCGCCTTGGCGCGGCCGAGCTCGTCCTCGCTGATCGCATCCCGACCGACCCGCGTGAGCTCGTCGAAGAGGCCGGCCTCGACCGCCTGGGCCGTGGCCTCCGGCCGGACTGTGGCCCAGCCCATGAAGACCGAGGGGCCGGACGAGAAGGCGAGGCCGAACATGGCCACGTCCTGCGCGATCTGCGCGTCGCGGACGAGCCGACGGTGCAGCCGGCTCCCCTTGCCGCCCGCCAGCACCTGGGCCGCGATCTCCAGCGCATAGAGGCGCGGATCTCCGAGCGTCGGGGCGCGGTAACCGACGTAGATGCGCGGCAGCGGGACCCGGTCCGGCACCGTCTCCCGACGCTCGCCGCCGAGCGTCAGTGGAAGCGGGTCGGGGTGGAAGGCGGGGATCGCCGGGTTCGCGGCGAGCGGCCCGAAGTACCGCTCGACGGAGGCGCGGGCATCGCCCGGGTCCACGTCCCCGACGATCGAGAGCACAGCGTTGTTCGGCGCGTAATAGGTCCGGAAGAACGCGGCCACATCCTCCAGCGACGCGGCGTCGAGATCCTCCATCGAGCCGATCGTCGGGTGGTGATACGGGTGGCCCTCCGGGTAGAGGTGGCCGAGGAGCTTCTCCTGCCAGGTCCCGTAGGGCTGGTTGTCGTAGCTCGACCGTTTCTCGTTCTTGACCACCGCCCGCTGGTTGTCCAGGTTCTCCTGGCTGAGCGCCTCGAGCAGGGTCCCCATCCGATCCGCTTCCAGCCAGAGCGCCAGCTCCAGCTGGTGCGAGGGCATTGTCTCGTAGTAGTTCGTCCGGTCCAGCCAGGTGGTCCCGTTCATGCTGCCGCCGGCGGCCTGGACCAGCGCGATATGCTCCGCTTTCGCGACGTGGCGGCTGCCCTGGAACATGACGTGCTCAAAGAGGTGCGCGAACCCCGTCTTGCCCGGCTGCTCGTGCTTGCTGCCGACGTCGTACCAGATGTTGACGGCCACGACTGGGACGAGGTGATCCTCGCTGATCACGAGGCGCAGCCCGTTCGGGAGACGCTCGTCGGTGTAGCGGACGGTCGGGACGGTCATGCGGGCCCTCGTGAAGGCGGCCGACGGGTTGGCGGGGTGCCGGGTCCCGCCGATTGTACGGGCGGCGATCGTCGTGCACCGCCGCCGCTGTGTTTCCCCGATGCGCCTTCACCTCTTGACACGCCATCGGGCATGTTAGATAGTCATCTTACACACGGGAGATGGACAGGACCCACATGGTCGCCCTGAGCAACCCAACCGCCTCCGTCCGGCGTCCCGGCGCGCTCGTCCGCGAGCTGTCGCCGCGGGGCGGGACGGCGCGTCCGGAGGTCATCCTCGAAGTTCGGACGGCGCTCGACTTCCTCGTCAGCCTCGTCGGGGACACGGAGCCGGAGCTCCTCCCAGGCGACGCCGCCTGGCGCACGGCCGCACGCGACTCGCTCTCCGCGCCGCTCCGGCGCGACATGGAGCGTGCGTTCGGACATCACGAAGCCGCGAAGGGGATCGCGGGTTGGTCGCTGATCCCGCTCGTCATCGCCGAGCGCGGGGTCCGGATCGCCGCGGACGTCGTTGCGCTCGCTGGGAAGGTCACCGCACGCGACCTGATCGGTTCCGCGTGCGACGACGAGGAGATGATCGAGACGCGGACGCTCGCCGACCGATATTTCGCGGGCGAGCCCGCGCTGCATGACGAGCTCGTGGCGAGCGCCCCGGAGGCGCTCCGCGGGGCGCTGGACCGGCTCCTGCGCGAGCCGGAGACCGAGCTCCGGGCGCTTCGCCGCATCCTGCGTGCGTGGGAGGAGCGGTTCTCGGCCGTCGAGCCACGCGTGGCGCAGATGCAGGCGCGGGACGTGGCGGCCCGGCGCGCGGATCTCGAGCGCCTGCCGCTCGAGGACTTCATCGAACGAGCCACGAACGGCTACCGCTGGACGCCCGACGCGGGGGTTCGGCGGGTCCACCTGGTACCGAGCTACTTCGCCCGCCCGTACAACTACGTCTTCGCCGGCGAAGGCTGGCACCTGTTCGCCTACCCGCTCGCCGAGACGGCGCTCGACGGGGACCCCGCGGCGGTGCCGCAGGCGACGGTCCGCCTCTTCAAGGCGCTGGGGGACGAGAGCCGGATGCGGATCCTCCGCTACCTGGCCGACGGGGACCTGTACCTCACCGAGATCGCCGAGCGAATGGGCCTCTCGAAGCCCACGGTCAAGCACCACCTCGCCCTACTCCGGGCGGCCGGGCTCGTGACGGTGACGGAGACCGGCGGGCTCACCTACTACAGCCTGCGACTTGATCGGGTCGCGGAGGCAGGTCCCGACCTCGCCCGCTACCTCGGCGCCCCGGCACGCTGAGGCACCCCGGCGACACGAACCACCGACGAACGTCACGACCACGAGTTAGACGGACATCTTACGAAAGGACGACGCGATGACCACCGGGATCCATCCCGACCGCGCGCCGGCTGGCTGGGGCACGCACGACGCGACTGGAGGGGACGCAGCTATGGCTGTCGAGATCGAATACCGGATGATCGGATACCGGATGGCGCGGCTCCGCGCGGAAGCGGAGCACGAGCGGATGGCCGCGATTCACGCGCGCCGCTCGTCGGCGCGGCTGTGGCTCGGGCGCGCGCTCGTGACATTCGGGCGCTTCGTCGAGGGCGCGGGCGAGCAGGAGTGCAGCAGCCCGACTCGCGCCTGACGCGTCCCGGCGGCGTGCCCGCGGTCAGCGCGGGATCAGCGCGGGATCAGCGCCAGCACGAGACCCGCGGCGAGACCCACCAGGCTGCCCGCGGCGAGGATCCGTGGCCATCACGCGGTCGGCAGGCCGGGCCGCGGCCTCCCCGAAGCGCTCTTCGCCGCCCAGCGGCCCGAAATTGCGCAGGCGGGCGATCCCGAACGCAGCGCAGAACCGGAGCCGCGCCTGGATCAGGCCGATCGCGGATCCCGCGACCGGCAGCGCCACCCGGAGACGCGCGATCGGCGGTGCGCCTGCGGCGAGGAGGGCAAGCGCCAGCAGGGCTGATCCGACCAGCCCGATCAGCCCGAACGTGCGTCGCCGGACGATCTCGGCCGAGCCGATGGTGCAGGCGCCCGGGCGATAGCCGACCGGCTCGGGGTGCCGGACCGCTCGGATGTCAGGCTCGGCCTGCGGGCGGGCGGGACGCCGGGCGCGGGAACCCAGTCGCCGAGCGGCCGCACCTCGGCAAGGAGCGCCTCGAGGTTCGGCTCGAGCGCTTGGGCGGCAGCGACTGCCGTCTCCATCGCCGTCAGGCAGAGGACACCCTCGGCGATCGCGGCGAGGCGGATCTCGACGGCATCGCGGACCGGCCCGGAGCGCGGCGTGGGCGTGTTGACGACCAGCCGAACCGTCCCCGACGCGATGAGGTCCAGGATCGGGATCTCGCCGGGGGCGGCCACCTCGCCAAGCTTCGCGACCGCCTGCGCTTCCCAGCCAAGGCTGTGCAGCGTCGCGCGCGTGCCGGGCGTCGCCGCGAACCGGTAGCCGGCCCTCGCGAGCGCCGCCGCCAGGGCCGGCACGAGCGGCTTGTCCCGGTCGGCGACCGAAAGGAGCGCCAGGGCGCCGTCCTCGCCGGGTCGCGGCGGCACGAGCGACGCGGCAAGGAGCGCCTTCGCGGTTGCCACGCGCACGTCGCCGTGGATCCCGATCACCTCGCCGGTCGACTGCATGAACGGGCCCAGCGACGGATCCACGCCGCGCAGCTTCGTCGTCGAGAATGCCGGCGCCTTGACGGCGACGAACGACGGCGGCGGGAGCAGCCCGTTCGGCCATCCGTTCTCGCGCAGCGTCTGCCCCAGCGCGACCCGCACCGCGAGGTCCACCAGCGGCACGCCGGTCACCTTGCTCATGAACGGGACGGTGCGGCTGGCGCGCGGGTTGACCTCGATGAGGTAGACGCCGTCCTCGCGGACGATGAACTGGGCGTTGACCAGGCCACGTACGCCCAGCGCTCGCACGATTCGCTCCATCGAGGCGACGATCAGCGCCTGGTCGGCCTGGCTCACGGTCTGCGGCGGGAAGACCCCGACCGAGTCGCCCGAATGGACGCCGGCCCGCTCCACCTGCTCCAGGAGCCCCGGGATGAGGACCGTCTCGCCGTCCGCGACGACGTCCACGTCCACCTCGATGCCCTCCAGGTAGCGGTCGATCCGGACGGGCCGGTCCGGGTCCACGACGGTCGCCGCCGCCAGCTGGGCCACCAGGTCGTCGCGCGAGTAGGCGAAATCGATCGCCAGCCCGCCGATCACGAACGATGGCCGGACGATCACCGGGTACCCCACCCGGTCGGCGAGCGCCTCCGCCTCGTCGATCGAGCGGGCCATGCCGCCCTCCGGCTGCGGGATCCCGAGCTGCTCCACGAGCGCGCTGAAGCGGACGCGGTCCTCCGCCTGGTCGATCGTCTCGAGCGAGGCACCCAGCAGCGGGACGCCGGCCGCGGCGAGCGCCCCCGCCAGGTTGAGGGGCGTCTGCCCGCCGAACTGGACGAACGCCGGCAGCGGCGGCTCACCGGCTGGCGTCTCCGCGGCGATCACCTCGGAGATCGATTCGACGTCGAGCGGCTCGAAGTAGAGGCGGCTCGAGGCGTCGAAGTCGGTCGAGACCGTCTCCGGGTTCGAGTTCACGATCACCGCCTGCCAACCGAGCGACCGGAGGCTCTCGGCGGCGCGGACGGCGCAGTAGTCGAACTCGATCCCCTGCCCGATCCGGACCGGACCGCTGCCAATGACGAGCGCGGCGGGGCGCGCGACGGGTGACGCCTCCGGCGCCGAGCCGGCGGCAGCGTAGGTCGCGTAGAAGTAGGGCGTCTCCGCGGCGAACTCGGCCGCGCAGGTGTCCACCATCGCGAAGCCGGGCACGAGGCCGAGCGCGCGCCGGGTCGAGGCGATCTCGGGTTCCCCGACTCGGGCGAGCGTCGCGATCTCCCGGTCGCCGAGCGCGGCCCGCTTCGCGGTTGCCAGGAGGGTCGCCATCGCAGGGTCGGTTGGCGTTCCGTCGAGGCCAACGCCGGCCGCCAGCAGCGCTGGGCCGGCGTCGCGCAGCCGCCCCTCCAGGGCGATGGAGCGGCCCAGCTCCGCCACGAACCACGAGTTGATGCCGGTCGCCGCCACGAGCGCGGTCTCCGGCACGCCGCGGCGGAGCAGGGCCAGGATCCGCCAGAGCCGGTTGTCGGACGGGGCGAGGAAGCGGCGGAGGACGATCGGGGCGGCGGTGCGCTGGGCGTGACGGGTCGACTCGCAGGCATCGCCGTTCTCGTCGATCCAGCGGATGACGGCGTCGGCCTCGTCCGGCAGGCCGGGGCCGTCGTCCGCGTCGGAGTCGCCCGCGCCCGCGCCATCGAGGGCCGCCGCCAGGTAGGCCAGCGTCGACGTCCAGGCCGGGTCCTCGGCCAGCGGGCCCGCGCCCGCCTGTTCCAGGCCCCGGAGCGCCTTGTTCAGCGCCGCCCCGAATGTCCGGTCGATCGCCATCACCTCGCCGGTCGCCTTCATCTGGCTTCCCAGCGTCCGGTCCGCACGCGGGAACTTGTCGAACGGGAAGCGCGGCAGCTTGACGACCAGGTAGTCCAATGCCGGCTCGAAGGCCGCGACCGTGGTCCCCGTGACGACGTTCGGGATCTCCGCGAGCGTTCGGCCGATCGCGATCTGGGCAGCCACGCGCGCGATCGGGTAGCCGGTGGCCTTGCTGGCCAGCGCGGAGCTTCGGCTCACCCGCGGGTTCACCTCGATCACCGCGTAGTCGCGGGAATCCGGGCTCAAGGCGAACTGGACGTTGCAGCCGCCCTCCACGCCCAGGCCGCGGATGATCGCGAGCGCCGCGCTCCGAAGCCGCTGGTGGACCGGATCGGGCAGCGTCTGGACCGGCGCCACCACGATGGAATCGCCGGTGTGGACACCAAGCGGGTCGACGTTCTCCATGGAGCAGACCGCGATGCACGTGTCCTCGTGGTCGCGCATCACCTCGTACTCGATCTCCTGCCAACCGACCAGGCACTGCTCCACCATCACCTGGCCGATGGGGCTGGCACGCAGGCCGGCCCGCACGCGCTCGCGGTAGTCCGCCTCCGTCTCGACAATCCCGCCACCGGTCCCGCCAAGCGTGAAGGCGGGCCGGATGATCGCCGGCAGCCCGACCTGCGTCAGCGCGCGGTCGCTCGAGGCGGCACGCTCCGCGTCCGTGGCTCCCTCGACGATCGCCGATGGCGCGTGGGGCTGCCCCAGGCGGTCAAGCAGGTCGCGGAACTGCTCGCGATCCTCGGCCATCTCGATCGCCCGCAAGGGCGTGCCGAGGAGCCGGACGCCATGACGTTCCAGGACCCCGGCTTGCGCCAGTGCCATCGCCAGGTTGAGCGCCGTCTGGCCGCCGAGGCCGGCGAGGAGGCCGTCGGGCTTCTCGCGGGCGATCACCGCCTCAATCGCCGCGACGGTGAGCGGCTCGAGGTAGACCGCGTCGGCGACCGTCGGGTCGGTCATGATCGTGGCCGGGTTCGAGTTGACGAGGATCGTCCGGACGCCCTCCGCGCGCAGGGCGCGGCATGCCTGGGTGCCGGCGTAGTCGAACTCGGCGGCCTGCCCGATCACGACGGGTCCGGAGCCGATGATCAGGACCGAGCCGGGCTTCGGCGGGCGCGGCCGCGCGGCAGTGCCGGGGCTCGTTGGAGCCTCGCTCACCCCCGCGACTCCGCGCGCGCCCGGGCCGCGGCCACGAAGCGGTCGAAGACGGCGAGCGCGTCCAGGGGCCCGGGCGCTCCCTCGGGGTGGTACTGCACGGTCTCGATGGGGAGCGAGCGGTGGCGGAGTCCCTCCACGGAGCCATCGTTCAGGTTCACCTGGCTCACGATGAATCCGCCGTCGACGGGCAGCGTGGCGCCGTCCACGGTGACCTCGTGGTTCTGGGCGGTCACCTGGACCAGGCCTATCTCGACGTCCCGAACCGGATGGTTCGCGCCGTGATGGCCAAACCGGAGGCGCCGTGTCTCCGCGCCGGCAGCGCGCGCCACGATCTGGTGGCCAAGGCAGATCCCGAGCAGCGGGCGGCCGTCGGCAATCACCTCGCGCGCCAGGGCCACCGGGCCAGCGAGTCGGGCCGGGTCGCCGGGACCGGGCGAGAGCACGACGCCGTCGATCTCCGGCGCGAGCACGGCCGCGGCCGTCGCCGTGCAGGGCAGGATGCGAACGCGCGCGCCGCGTCGACGCAGGCTCCGAACGATGTTCGCCTTGAGACCGAAATCCACGATCGCGACGAGCGGGGCGTCGGGCTCCGCGGCCGGGTCACCAACCTCGACGGCTGCCGTGGGCGAGACCTGGCCGACGAAGTCCTGGTCCTCCCAGCGGGGCACGGCGCGGGCGGCTGCAACCGCCGCGACGGGATCCGTCTCGCCGGGCGCGGTGACGATCCCGCGGAGGCAGCCGTGCGCCCGGAGGTGGCGCGCGAGCGCGCGCGTATCGACGCCTGCGATCGCGGGGATCCCCGCGTCCCGAAGAAGGACGGCGAGCTGACGGGCATCTTCGAGCACGGCCGCGGTGGCGGTCGCCACGACGAGCCCACGGAGCCACGGTCGCTCGGACTGGTCGTCCCCGCGGAGCCGCCCGTAGTTGCCGATCAGCGGGTACGTCATCACGACCACCTGGCCGGCGTACGACGGGTCGGTGCAGACCTCCTGGTACCCGGTCTGGCTCGTGTTGACGACGAGGTCGCCGCCGGCCGCGACCTCCGCCCCGAAGGCGACCCCGGCGAAGACCGTGCCGTCCTCGAGCGCGAGCAGCGCGCGCCCTCGCGCCCCGATTCGCGGGTCGACGATCAGGTCGGGGTCTGGTGCGGGCGGGACGAGCCGCGGAGCGCTCGTCACCGGGCCCCGGACACGACAACGCCACCGGCCCGGCGGGCGCGGCGGACGTGATTCGACGTTCGCACGATGCCTCCCTTCCGGCCTCTCAGGACCGGTACGCCGGCCTCACGGGACCGGCCGCAAAGGATGGCCGAAGGGTAGCACGGGTTCGGCCGGCGGCGGGAGCGCCCTACCCGGCGCCGGGAGCGCATCGCCGGGCGGGCCCCGCCTACCCGCCGTACTTGTACGGGTAGGTCACCCAGCCATCTGCCACGGCCGCGTGGTGGTCGGGCGTCAGCGCAACGCGGGACCGGCCCGGCTTGTAGTGGACCACGGCCGTCGTGACGATCCCGCCCGCGTCGCGGACCCGCCGCACGACCTCCGCCATCGTCTCGCCGGTCTCCCAGACCTCGTCGATGACGAGCACGCGGCGTCCGTGCAGGAGCTCAGCGGCAGGAAAGTGCGTAACGAGCGGTGCCGGGTGCGTCCCGCCGTCGCCCCGGTAGAACTCGACGCCCGCCACGAGGATCTCGCGAAGATCCAGCC
>JANXWH010000013.1 GCA_025351245.1 Chloroflexota bacterium
TCGAGGGGGACGTCCACCGGTCCGGGGCTGGCCAGGACGGCGGCAAGCTGCGGCGGGATGGGATCCACGGAGTCCCAGTCGACGGGGACGCGGACGCGGATCTCCTCCGGCCGGATGGCTGCGGCACGGGCGCCGGCGGCGGGGTCGGCGGTCCATTCGAAGGCGACCGCACCGGAGGTGAAGCCGGCGCCGAATGCCACGATGACGACGTTGTCGCCCTGCCGGATCCGCCCGGCGTCGACCGCCTCCGCGAGCGCGAGCGGGACAGACGCCGCGGAGGTGTTCCCGTAGCGGTCGAGGTTGACGAACATCTTGTCCATCGGGAGCCCCAGGCCCTTGGCCACGGCCTCGATGATCCGGATGTTTGCCTGGTGCGGGATGAAGAGGTCGATCTGGTCCGGGCGGAGACCCGCCTTCGCGATCGCCGCGAGCGCCGTGGAGGCAAGCGTCCTCGTCGCGAAGCGGTAGGTCTCCTTCCCCTCCATCCGGATGAAGTGCTCGCCGCGACCGACCGTCATCGCCGAGGGCGGGCTCTTCGACCCGCCGGCGGGGAGCCAGATCATGTAGGCGCCGGATGGCTCGGTGGTCAGCTCGATCCCGTGCGGGACGGCCGGCCCTTCGAAGGCCGAGACCACCACCGCACCCGCCCCGTCGCCGAAGAGGATGCAGGTGCTGCGGTCCGTATAGTCGATGAACCGCGTGAGGAGCTCCGCGCCGACGACGAGCACGTGGCGGGCCATGCCCGACGTCACGTAGGCTTGCGCCGTGGCGTAGCCATAGACGAAGCCGGAGCAGGCTGCGGAGACGTCCATCGCGGCCGCCCGCCGGTTGCCGATCGCCTCCTTGACGAGCGCTGCGGTAGACGGCATCCAGTAGTCGGGCGTCAGGGTCGCGACGAGGATCAGGTCGATCTCGTCCGGGTCCAGGCCCGCGACGGCGATCGCGCGAGCGCCGGCGACGGCGGCCATGCTGGCGGTGGTTTCGTGCGCGGCCGCGACCCGCCGCTCGCGGATCCCGGTCCGGCTGACGATCCACTCGTCGGAGGTCTCCACGATCCGCTCCAGGTCGGCGTTCGTGAGCACGGCCGCTGGCGCGTATGAGCCCCAGCCGGTGATCCGGGCGTGGCGGATCCCGCCGGCAGCGGACGTGCTCGTGGCGGCGAACGTGCTCGTGTGGGCGGGATCGCTCGCGGCGGTGGGCGTGCTCGGTGCCGCGGGCGTGACCGTGGCGGCAGGCGTGCCCGTGGCGGCAGGCGTGCCCGTGGCGGCGTCGTCGTTCATAGCGGCCCGACCTCGATGAGTGGCTGCTTCGCCTTGACCAGCGCCCCGTCCTCCGCGATCACGCGGACCACGCGGCCGGCCTGGTCCGACTTGATCTCGTTGAAGAGCTTCATGGCCTCGATCAGCCCGATCACCTGGCCGACCACGACCTCGCGGCCGACCGCCACGAACGGCGGCGACCCGGGCCCGGGTGACGAATAGAAGATCCCGGTGAGCGGCGCGCGGACGGCGAGGTGGGCATCGGCGGCGGCGCCGGGTGCCGTGGTGGCGCCGGACGCCGCACCGGACGCTGGGCCGGGCCAGGAACCGGTGCCGCCCGACGTCCCTGCGGCTGCGCGTTCCGTCCTGGCGGCGGTGTCGGCGGGTTGGCCGGGGTCGCCGGCGGGCAGCGCGGCGGCGGCGGTCGCGAGGGCGGCGGGCTTGCGGAGGATGAGGCCCGTGCCGCCGGCCTCGACCTCCAGCTCCAGGAGGTCGCTCCGCTCGAGCAACCCGGCGAGGCGATCGACGAGCGCGAGCAGGGACGCGTCGCCGGCAGCGTCGCCCGGCACGGAGGCGTCCACGGCAGCGTTGCCCGGCACAGAGGCGTCGCCGGCAGCGTGGCCCGGCACGGCAGCGTCGCGCTCCACGTTCGGCTCCGTCATTCGTCCCACCGCCGCAGCACGAGCGCGCTGTTCTGCCCGCCGAAGCCGAACGAGCTGCTGACCGCGATCCGCATCGGGCGCTCGCGGGCGACGTTCGGCGTCAGGTCCAGCCCGGCCGCCGCCTCGTCAGGGTCGTCCAGGTTGATCGTCGGCGGGATGACGCCGTCGCGAAGCGTGTGGAGCGTCACGATCGCCTCGATCGAGCCGGCCGCCCCCAGCGTGTGGCCGATCATCGACTTGATCGCGGTCACGCTCACCTCGCCGGCCCGGGCGCCGAACAGGCCGCGAAGCATCTCCAACTCCGCCCTGTCGCCCTCGGGCGTGGAGGTGGCATGGGCGTTGACATGCTCCACGTCATCTACCGTGAGGCGCGCCTTCTCCAGCGCTCGCCGGACCGCGCGGATCGCGCCGATCCCGCCCGGCGCGGGGAGCGTGATGTGGTTCGCGTCGGCCGTGGCACCGTAGCCCACGATCTCGCCGAGCGGCTGCGCACCGCGGTCGCGCGCGTGCGAGAGCGTCTCGAGGATCAGCACCGCGGCCCCCTCCCCGATCACGAATCCGTCGCGGCCCCGGTCGAACGGGCGCGACGCCCCGGCCGGATCGTCGTTGCGGGTGGAGAGCGCACGCATCGCCGCGAAGGCCGCCACGAGCGGCTCCGAGATGACCGCCTCCGCGGACCCCGCCAGCATCATGTCCGCGTCGCCGCGCCGGATGATCTCCCAGGCCTCGCCGACCGCGTGGCCGCCGCTGGCGCAGGCCGACGCGATCGCGTAGTTCGGCCCCAGCGCGCCGAAGAAGATGGCCGCCTGGCCGGCCGCGAGATTCGGGATCGCCATCGGGACGAAGAACGGGCTGACCCGGTCCGGGCCCTTCTCAACGCTGATCGCGATCTGCTCGCCGAACGTGATACCGCCGCCCATGCCAGTGGCGATCAGGATCCCGGTCCGCTCGGCCAGCTCGCCCTCCAGCCGGCCCGGGAGCCCGGCCTCGTCCAGCGCCTGGCGCGCCGCCACGAGCGCAAGCTGCGTGAAGCGGTCGGTGCGGCGTTGCTCCTTGCGGTCGAGGACCCCGGACGGGTCGAATCCCGGCACCTCGCCGGCGATCTGCGACATGACCCGGACGGGGTTGAACGCAGTGATCGTGGCGATCCCGGATCGTCCGGCGACCAGCCCATCCCAGGTGCTGGCAACGTCCGGGCCGAGCGCCGTGAGCATGCCGGTGCCGGTCACGACGACCCGCGGCGCGCCGTCCGGGGTGGTGAGGTTCACCGCACCAGCTTCCCGTTGCGGATCGTGGCTGCGCGGTAGACGTCCCCGGGGAGGCCGCGCGCGGCGACGGCGTCGGCGGCCGCGAGCACGTCGAAGGGGACCCGCTTGATCTCGGCCGTGATCTCGCCGTCCACGATGTCCACGAGGGCCCAGGAGGCGGTTGGGTCGCCGTCGAAGACATAGCCGGCGCTGCCCGCGTTCACGACCACCTTCCAGCCGAAGTCGCGGACCTCGGGGACGTGGGTGTGGCCGCAGCAGATGACCCGGGCGTCGGTCCGGCCCAGGCGGTCCACAAAGACGCTCTCGTCAAGGCCGCCGTCGAAGCCCGCGGTCTGGGAGCCCGGGGACGCGTGCGTCACGAGGACCAGCGTGCCGTCGTCGGCGCGGAAGCGACGCTCGGCGGGCAGCCGGCGCAGCCAGTCCACGCGCTCCGGGCCGATGGCGTCGTGCGCCCACGTGGCCGCGGACCGGTACGACTCGGGGACGCCGTCACCCAGCCACGGGTAGGCGGCGCCGTAGTCGAAGTCCGCGACCGCGATGTCCGTGTTGCCGGCCACGACCAGCGCGCCGAGCGCCTCCAGCTCGCGGATGCCGTCGATCACGGCGGCCGGGTCCGCGCCGTTGACCGCGTAGTCGCCGGCGACCGCGATGACGTCCGGCGACGCGGCGGCGATCGCGGCCCGGACCGCCTCCAGCGCCTGCGCGACGCCATGGATGTCGGAGAAGAGGGCGAGCCGCGTCATCAGCGCAGCACCGAGGCGTCCGGGATGACGAAGCTCAGCGTGGCCTCGCAGCAGATCTCGCCGTCCACGCTGGCCACGCCCCTTCCGCGCCCGAAGCGCCGGCCGAGCTTGTCCATGGTGACCTCCAGGCGGAGGACGTCCCCCGGCTTGACGACGCGCTTGAAGCGGCACTCGTCCACGCCGGCGAAGAGCCCGATCCGGTCCCCGAAGCCCTCCTGCTTCGCCACGAAAACGGCCATGGTCTGGGCCAGCGCCTCCACCTGGAGGACGCCCGGCATGACCGGCATCCCCGGGAAGTGGCCCTGGAAGAACCACTCGGTGGCGGTCACGGCCTTGCGGCCGACGATCCGGCGCGCGTCCGGGTCGTACTCGTCGATCCGGTCCACGAGCAGGAATGGCCAGCGATGCGGGATCAGCGCCTGGATCTCGCGGGTGGTGTGGATGACTTCTGTCACGATTGGCTCCGCTGCGGGTGTTGGCACGCCTTCTGGCAAGTCTGGCATGTCGGGCGGCGCGGCCGGCCGGCGCGGCTCATCCGCCCGGCGCGGCTCATCCGCGCTCCGCGGCGAGGAACGCCGCGGTCCCGACGCGATCGATGAGGTTCGTGGTCACCCGGCCCTCGATGAACGCGGCGTTCTCCAGGAGGGCGCGGTGGAAGGAACGGTTCGTGATGATGCCGTCCACGACCAGCTCATCGAGGGCGGCCTTGGAACGGGCGATCGCCGCCGGCCGATCGGCCCCCCAGACGACGAGCTTGCCGAGGAGCGAATCGTAGAACGGGGGCACGTCGTAGCCGGCAAACAGGTGCGAGTCCATCCGGACGCCCGGGCCGCCGGGCGCGTAGAAGCGCTCCACGAGCCCGGCCTGGGGGCGGAACTCGTGGGCGGGATCCTCCGCGTTTATCCGGAACTCGAACGCGTGGCCGCGGACCACCACGTCCTCCTGACCGAAGCCAAGCGGCTCGCCTGCCGCGATCCGGATCTGGGTTGCCACGAGGTCGATCCCGGTCAGCATCTCCGTCACTGGGTGCTCCACCTGGATCCGACAGTTGATCTCGATGAAGTAGAAGCTGCCGTCCCGGTCCACGAGGAACTCCAGGGTCCCGATGTTCTCGTAGCCGGCCGCCACGACGGTCGCGAGCGCCCGCTCGCAGAGCTCCACGCGGGCGGCCGGAGGGAGCGCCGGCGTTGGTGCCTCCTCCACGATCTTCTGGTGGCGCCGCTGGACCGAGCAATCGCGCTCGCCCAGGTGGACGCCGCGGCCGTAGCGGTCCACGACCACCTGGACCTCCACGTGGCGGTTGTCCTCCAGCCACTTCTCCAGGTACAGGGAGTCGTCGCCGAACGCGGCGCGGGCCTCGGAGCGGCAGACGCGGAGCGATGCCTCCAGCTCGCGCGGCGTGCGGACCATCCGCATGCCCTTCCCGCCGCCGCCGGCAGACGGCTTGATGAGGACCGGGTAGCCGACGCGCGCCGCCTCGGAGAGCGCGTGCTCGTCGTCGCGGAGCATCCCCTCGGATCCCGGGATGGTGGGGAGGCCATGGCGGGCCATGAGGCTGCGCGAGGCTTCCTTCGAGGCGAACCGCTCCAGGACCTCCGCCGACGGGCCGATGAATGTGAGCCCGTGGGCCGCGACCGCCTCCGCGAACCCGCCGTCCTCCGACAGGAAGCCGTAGCCGGGATGGATTGCCTCGCAGCCCGTGACGATCGCGGCCGAGATGATCGCCGACGGCGAGAGGTAGCTCCGCTTGGCGTCGGCGGGGCCGATGCAGATCGCCTCGTCGGCGAGCTGGGCGGCGAGCGAGTCGCGGTCAGCCTCGCTGTACGCGACGACGGCCCCGATCCCCATGGTCCGGCAGGCACGCAGGATGCGGACGGCGATCTCGCCGCGATTGGCGATGAGGACGCGGTCGAACATCAGGCGACTCCCGTGGTCGGGGCGCCGTCGTGGCCGGCGGGGCCCGCGGCGGCCGGGCCGCTTTCGTTGTCGGCCGGGGTGTCGTTGCCGCTCTCGTTGCCGGCCGGGCCGGTCTCCGCCGCCGTCGCGCTGGCGGCGTGGGGCCGCGGCTCCGCGAGCTGCTCCAGGACGATGACGGCCTGGCCGTACTCCACCGGCTCGCCGGCCTCCACGAGCGTCGCGCCGATCAGCCCATCGGCCGGCGCCACGAGGTCCTGCCCGATGCCCAGCACGTCCACGCTCCCGATCCGGTCGCCGGCCCGGACCCTGGTGCCGGCGCGGAGATCGGCCCGCGGCCGGAAGTAGCCCACGGCGGGCGACGTGGCAACGACCCGGGAAGGGCCTGCGGCCGACGTGGCCTCGCTCGAATGCCCCGGCGTGGACGTTGCGTGGTCGGTCCCGGCGGCGCCGGCGGCGCCGGCGGCGGTCCCGGTGGCGTCCGTGCGCGAGTGCTCGCCGCGGGGCCCGTCCGCAGCGCGCGCGCCCTGGCGACCCGACGGCGTACGGCGGACACCGGCGGCGTGCCCATCGGCCGGCATCCGGAGCCGGACGCGCCACGTGCCCTCGCGGACCTCCAGCTCGCCGAGCCCGTTCGCGCCGAGCTTCGCGACCAGCGCGGGAAGCAGCTCGTCTGTCAGGCGGTCGATCGCCGCGTGGTCGTCCAGCCGGTCCTGAGGCCGGCGGGCGACGGGGCTGCCGCTGTCATTGGCCACGCTCAGACCTCCTCACGGGCGGGCGGCTCGTCGCGGCCCTCGCGGGCATCGCGGGCATCCCGCGCGTCGCGGCCCTCGCGGGCATCGCGACCGTCGCGGGCGTCGCGGCCCTCGCGGGCATCCCGGGCATCCCGCGCGTCGCGGCCGGTTCGGCTGCCGATCGCATCGCCCACCGACTTGCCGACGGGCTCCAGCGCCCGGCGCAGCCGGTCGGCAAGGCCCGGCCGTTCCGCGGCCCCGGGAACCGGCTCGGTCACGCCCAGGTCGTCGAAGGCGCCGAAGACACGGTAGCGGCCGCCGCGCTTCGCGACCAGCTCGTCGGGGGAGAGCGCCGCCAGCCCGTCGAGCTCCTCGAGGATCACCGCACGCAACCGGCGACCGGTCTCGGCCGCGTCGACATGGGCGCCCTCGCCGGGCTCGGCCACGACGCGATCGATGACGCCCAGCTCCGCCTGGTCCTGGGCGGACATCCGCATCGCGAGGGCGGCGTCCGGTGCCTTCTCGGGGGTCCGCCAGAGGATCGACGCGCAGCCCTCCGGGCTGATCACCGCGTAGACCGCGTTCTCCAGGGCCACCACCACGTCCCCTGCGGCGATCGCGAGCGCGCCACCGGAGCCGCCCTCGCCGGTGATGAGCGTGATGATGGGGACCCGGAGCCGGCACATCGCGCCGATCGAGCGGGCGATCGCGTCAGCGACCCCGCGCTCCTCTGCCTCGGCGCCCGGGTAGGCGCCCGGCGTGTCCACGAACGTGACGACCGGCAGGCCCAGCCGCTCGGCCAGCTCGAAGAGTCGGATCGCCTTCCGGAAGCCCTCCGGCTTGCCCATCCCGAAGTTGCGCCGGATGTTCTCGTCCGTGTCGGCGCCCTTCTGGTGGCCGACGATCATGACCCGCCGACCGTCGATCCGGGCCGGGCCACCCACGATCGCGCCGTCGTCGCCGAAGAGCCGATCGCCGTGGAGCTCCGCGAATGCATCGGTGATGTGGCTGACCAGCTCCAGGGTGTGCGGACGGCGAGGGTTGCGGGCCAGCTGGACGCGGGCCCACACGGCGTCCCGCGGATCCTGGGGCGCCGGCGGGGCGGCGGGCGTCGTCTCGCGGTCACGCGGGCGACCCAGCAGCCGGTCAACCACGCCGCGCGCTCCCGGACGCGGCGTCCGTCGCGCCCGCAGGGCCCAGCAGTGCCAGGAGCAGGGCAAGCTCGTCGCGGAGATCCGCGCGGGTCACGATCCGGTCCACGAACCCGTGACTGAACAGGAATTCCGCGCGCTGGAAGCCGGGCGGTAGCTCCTCGGCGATGGTGCCGGCCGAGACCCGGGCGCCGGCGAAGCCGATGAGGGCGTTCGGCTCGGCCACGTTGACGTCGCCGAGCGCGGCGAACGATGCGAAGACGCCGCCGGTGGTCGGATCGGCAAGGACGGAGATGTACGGGAGCCCGGCGGCGCGGAGCCGCTCCAGCGCGCCGATCGTCTTGACCAGCTGCATGAGCGCCAGCGTCCCTTCCTGCATCCGTGCGCCGCCCGAGGCGCTGACGACGATGAGCGGAATGTGCTCGACGAACGCGCCCTCCGCGGCCCGCGTCACCTTCTCGCCGACGACCGAGCCCATGGATCCGCCCATGAAGCCGAAGTCCAGGGCGCAGATCGCGACGCGCCGGCCGCCGAGCGCGCCGAACCCCCAGGTCGCCGCGTCCCGACGCCCGGTCGCCAGCTGGGCGGCAACGAGGCGGTCCGGGTAGGGCTTGGAATCGACGAACCCGAGCGGGTCGCGCGAGGCGAGCCCCTCGTCGCGCTCGCGGAACGTGCCCGGATCCAGGAGTTGGTCCAGGCGGGCCTTCGCGGAGATCCGGAAGTGGTGGCCGCACGTGCCGCAGACTCGCAGGTTCTTCGCGAGGTGCTTGTTAAAGAGCATCTCCGAGCAACTGGGGCACTTCGTCCACATGTCCGGCGGGTACGTTTCACGGCGCGGCCGGAACGGCAGGGTGAGCGGCATCAGGCAAGCCTCCGGTGCCCGAGCGCGGCGTCCACGGCGGTCGTGGCGGCGGTTGCGGCGGCGGTTGCGGCGGCGGTTGTCGCGGCGGTTGCCTGGGTTGCCGCCGCCGCGGCCGTCTCGCGGGCGGCGCGCGCGGCGCGAACCGCGACGGCCATCGGGTCGGCCGGCGCGCCGCGTGTCAGCCGCCACGCCACGAACGCGGCGCCGGCCAGCGAGAGCGCGGCGGAGGTCAGCGCGCCGCCGACGAGCAGTGGCCGGGCCACGATCGGGCGGAATGGCGAGGGGGTCCTGTCGGCCGAGGCCGCAGGGAGGGCGGCGAGCAAAGGCCCGCGCGCCGCGTCCCCCGATGCGACTGCGGCGTACCGCGCGCCGAGGAGGGCGGCCAGCTCCGGGTTCGCCAGCTCGGCGGCGAGCGACGGATCCGCCAGGAGCGGGGTCGGGAACGGGACGATGGCGGCCTCCGCCTCGCCGCCGGCCGCGGCGGCCAGACGCATCCGGGCTGCAGCGTCCGCGAGCCGGCGCGCCAGCCGCTCCTCGAACCGGAACGACGGGTGGGTCCGAACCACCTCGTCGCGCAGGCGTCGCGCCGCCAAACGAATGGTCGGGTCGACAGCCGGGTCGGCCGGCAGGTCGTACACCCGCCGTTCGACGGCGGAGAGAAGCGCGTCGAGGTAGCGGTCCGTCTGGAGCGCGTCGACCTCGATGGCGTCGAGGCCTGCCGGGTAGACCATCATCGCGAGTCCCGAGCGTGGCCGGCATCGCCGGCATCGCGGCGGACATCGCGGGCGTCGCGGCGGACATCGCCTGCGCGCGAGCCGTCGCCGGCGCGCGAGCCGTCATCGGCGCGCCTCCCGTCGCCGGCTTCGGCGCCGGAGAGTTCGCGGGCCACGCTTCGCAGGGCGCGGTGGAGCAGCACGCGGACCGCGCCCTCGGAGCGCTCCAGGACCCCGGCGATCTCTGCGGTGCTCATCTCGTCGACGAACCGAAGCACGACCGCCCGGCGTCGGTCGCCGGGAAGCCGACGCACGGCCGCCCATGCGGCCGACGCATCGGCGCGGGCGACGGCACGGCCCTCCACGTCCTCCGGGCCGGCCACGCCCGCTGCCGCCTGGAGGGGGGCGGTTGGACGACGTCGCAGGGCCCGGCGATGGTTTGCGATGACGTTCCGGGCGATCCGGAAAAGCCAGACGCGGAACGTCGAGGCCTCGGGGGGCGCGTCGTCGGGCGCCGATTCACGGAAGCGCGGCAGCGCGCCGAGCGCGAGCATGAACGTCCGTTCCGTCACGTCCTCCGCCTCGTGGTGGTCGCCGAGCTCATGGTGGGCAAAGTTGTAGACCTGGGCGAGATACTTCCGATAGAGCGCGTCGAAGCGCGCTGGGTCGGCCTGGGCGGCTCGCACGAGCGATCGGTCCGGGTCGAGCGGGACCACCCGCCGGGCCGAGCCGACCGTCACGCGTTCCCTCTCCCGTCCAAACACCGCGCCCGTCCGTCCGTTACACGCGGGTCGCGGGGGTCGTGGGCGTTCCGGCGCCTGCGCCGGCCGGTGCGGTTGCGCCCAGCGGTGCGGCCTCCGCCACCTGGCCCAGCGGTGCGGCCTCCGCCAGTCGGATGCGCGTGACCTCGCCCGCGTGGATTGCGCGCTCTCCACCTGGGGCCGTGGCGTCCGCGACGAGGAGGGCGCCGGTCGACGGGTCCACGCCCACCGCGAGCCGCTCCTCGGCGACGTGCGCGTGCCCCTCCAACCGCACGTGCCGGCCGGTGGTGAGCTGCCGGACCGACCAGTCGCCCACGTCGAAGCGACCGGCCCGGAGGGCCTGGACCCGCGCCTCGAGGCGGGAGAGGAAGCCGTCGAGCAGGAGGATCGGGTCGATCGGGCGCCCGCCGGAGGCCGCGCGGAGGCTCGTCATCGTCGCCGCCAGATCGACCGGGAAGCGGTCGGCGGCCCAGTCCGTGTTGAGCCCGATCCCGACGATGACGCGCGGCGCGGCGGTCCCGAGTCCATCGGACTCGCCGAGGACGCCGCCCAGCTTGCGGACGACGCCACCCCCGAACCCGGTCCCGGCATGCTCCGGCGCATCGTCCTCGATCACGAGGTCGTTCGGCCACTTGAGGCGGACGGCGCGGTCGCGGAGGCCGGCAGCATCCTCCGCCGCATCGGCCATCGCGAGGCTCACGGTGGCGGCCAGGCGCCAGGCGTGCTGCGGGGCGAGCCACGTCGGGCGGAAGCCGAAGGAGAGGAGCAGCGCGCCCCCTGGTGGCGCGATCCAGGTTCGGCCCGCGCGGCCGCGGCCCGCGGTCTGCTCATCGGCGAGCGCAAGGCAGACCTCCGGGGTGCCCGTATCCAGCCACTCGCGGACCACGTCCTGGGTTGACGCGACCCGGGCGAAACGCTCCTGCCTGGCGAAGAACGGTGTCACCGGCGGCCCATCAGCCGGCCGGTTCCGGCGTCGCGACGTCGGTGTCGAGCTGGTCCGGCACGGCGAGCGGGTCCGCCACGCCGGTGTCGAGCTGGTCCGGCACGGCGAGCGGGTCCGGCGTCGTCACGCCGGTGTCGATCTGGTCCGGAACGGCGAGCGCGAACGCAGCGTGGAGCGCGGTGGCGGCGGCCTCCAGCTGGTCCTCCGCGATCGTGCAGGTGATCCGCACCTCCGAGGTGGAGATCATCTCGATGTTCACCCCCGCGTCCGCGAGCGCGCCGAACATCCGCGCCGCGTAGCCCGGGGCGTTGTGGAGGCCCGCCCCGATGATGGAAACCTTGGCGATCGACGCGTCGGTGGTCATCTCGCGGAAACCCAGCTCGCGGACGATCGGCTCGAGGACGCGTTTCGCCTTCGCCAGCTCGCCGCGCGGCACGGTGAAGCTCATGTCCGTTGCGCCGCCGTGGCCGACGTTCTGGACGATCATGTCCACGCTGATGCCCTGCTCCGCAAGCGGGGCGAAGACGGCGCGGGCGACGCCCGGCCGGTCGGGAACCGCGACCAGCGTCACCTTCGCGACGTTCCGGTCGTGGGCGATCCCCCGGACCTTGTTGCGCTGCTCCACGAGCGGGTCCTCCCTGATCAGCGTCCCGGGCGCGTCCTCGAAGGAGCTGAGGACCTCGATGACGACGTTGTTGACCCATCCGAGCTCGACGGCCCGGACCTGCATGACCTGGGCGCCCTGGTGGGCGAGCTCCAGCATCTCTTCGTAGCCGATCACCGGGAGCTGCCGCGCGTCGGGAACGACGCGCGGGTCCGCAGTGTAGATCCCCTTCACGTCCGTGTAGATCTGGCAGCGGTCTGCCCGCAGGGCCGCCGCGAGCGCGACGGCGGTCGTGTCCGAGCCGCCCCGTCCGAGCGTCGTGGTCTCGGCCAGCTCCATCGCCGCCGCGCTGGTGCCCTGGAAGCCCGCCACGATGACGACGCGGCCGGCGGCCATCTCGGCCCGGATGCGGGCCGGGTCGATCCCCGCGATCCGCGCCCGGCCGTACGTGCCGTCCGTCGTGATCCCGGCCTGCGCGCCGGTCAGGCTGATCGCCGCGACGCCCAGCGCGTGGAGCGCCATGGAGACGAGCGTCGCGCTCTGGTGCTCGCCGGTTGCGAGGAGCACGTCCAGCTCGCGCGGGTCGGGCTCCTCCGTGATGGCGGCGGCGAGGGCCAGGAGCTCGTCCGTCGTGTCGCCCATGGCCGAGACCACGATGCACAGGTCGGCGCCGTCCGCGCGGGCGCGGGCGATCCTGCGCGCGACGCGGCGGATTCGATCGGCGTTCGCGACGGACGAACCGCCGAACTTCATGACGACGAGGGGGTGCGGCATCGGCCCGGATTGTACCGGCGCGCCGCATTTGCGGCCGCGGGGCCGCGTGCCGAGGCGACGTCGAGGCGACCCGCGGGGCGGGGCGGTTTCGGGGCGCCGGGGGCGACGCGACGGGCCGCGGGGCCGGGCGGCGCGCCGGGTTCGCGGCGTCGAGGCGGCGTGCCGAGTTTGCGGCGGCCGGGTTTGCGGCCGCGGGGCCGCGCCGAGGTGCCGTCGGGGCGGGGCGGTTTCGGGGCGCGGACGTGGCGACGTTCCCCGCGGCCCCCGGGCTTCCGCCGCCCCCGGGCTTCCTCCGTCCCCGGGCTTCCGCCGTCCCACGGGCTTCCTCCGGAATATGCGCCGGCACGCTCATGCGTGCCGATCTTCGGCCCGGTCGGGGCTCGCACGACTGGACGCGGCTTCGGCTCGTGCTCAGCGCTGCACGCGGCGCGCCGGCGCGGGCGAATGGCGAGCCGCGCTCGCATACCAATCTCGAGGGCGACAATTCCGGCGAATGCGACCCACCCGGGCGGCCGGCGCCTTGGGTCGGAAGCGTGCCGCGGTGCCAGGCGTGGCGTGCCGTTGTCGCGGCCGGTTCTTCCGAAATACGCGCCCTGTTCGTACTACGGAGGATCGCGAGCGGCGGGGGTCGCGTTTCCGAGGGCTGGGCTGCCCGCGCCGTGCTCAGGAGCGGCGCGGCCGGACCCGTGAAGCGCCCGGGAGCGCTGGCGACGACTCGATTCGTCCCGTAGTACGAACCCTGTGCGTAGCTCGGAGAAACCACACGCCGCGAAGGTCGCCGGTCGGGCTCTCGAGCCAATGACGCACCGCGACGGTCCTGCTCGGGAACGCGGAGTCGAAGATCGAGCCATGGCGGGCAACCACGTCCCGGGCGGTCGACGAGTCCACCACCACGAGGGCGACGCCGATGGCGGTCGGCCGCCATCCTCGCTCACGTGACAGCTCTCCCGGCACGATCCGGCGCTTCCGATCGATCGCGCCAAGCGTCGCCTGAAGGTCGACGAGCGACGTCTTGACCTCAACGATCAGGAGCGCGCAGTCGGTTGCCCTCCAGCCGATCACGTCGACGCTGCCGCGCTCGCCGTAGCGGCTGAAGCCGACCTCGATGAGCACGTCCCAGCCGTGCTGGGCGAGCTCGGCCGCGACAGCCTCCACTGCCGCGGCGTGACCGGCGTCGCGCAACCGGTCCAGTGCGGGACCGCGCCAGCGCGGCTCGAACTGCAGCCCGATCTCGAGGGCCGCGGCGATCGCACGCGTCGTCCGGACCGTCAGCGCGCCGAGCTGTCCGCGCTCCGCGAGCGAGACGGTGCCCTGGTGGACGCCCGCGATCCGGGCGACGTCAGCCTGCCGAAGTCGGCGTCGACCGCGTGCGAGACGGAGCAGCCGGCCGACTGCGAGGTCGTCCACGGGTCCATCATGAAGGGCCGGCATTGCCTCGCCGTTACCGGCCCCTGCACCGCCGATGCACGGACGCACGGATACAGCGCCCCGCCGCCCGGCGAGTCGCGTCCCCGGCCCCGCCGCCTGACGAGTCGCCGAGCCGGCCGAGCCGCGCCGCCGCACTCACCGCCGCCTGGCGAGTCGCCGAGCCGGCCGAGCCCCGCCGCCGCACTCACCGCCGCATGGCGAGTCGCCGAGCCGGCCGAGCCCCGCCGCCGCACTCACCGCCGCATGGCGAGTCGCCGAGCCGGCCGAGCCCCGCCGCCGCACTCACCGCCGCAAGGCGAGTCGCCGAGCCGGCCGAGCCGCGCCGCCGCGCCCGACCGCCGCCCCGCCGGACCGAGAGTCAGCGCCCCGTCCACCAATCCGCGAGCGTGCTAGTCCAAGGCGGCGTCCGGACGAGTTTCAGGTTCTCGCCGAGGACGACCCGGCGTCCGTCGGGGGCGATCCCGACCACAAAGGTCATGGTTGTCACCGGGTCGCGCAGTCGGGGCGAGGAGTAGTCGAGGGTCGTGACCGGCTCCGTCGGCGCAAGCTGGGCGACCAGCGGGGCGGACCCGAACCGGACGACGCCGTTCACGATGCGCACCGACCAGATCTCGACCCGAAGCGTCGGGAGGCGGGTGGCCACCGTTGCCGCGGCATTGCCGGCATCCACCGTCACCTCCGCCCAGCCGCGGCCGTCCGGGCCGGACCAGGAGATCCCGAGGGCGGTGTTCTCGACGTCCGTCGCGGCAGGCGCGTCTCCGATCGGGCTGGTGTCGGCCATCCAGTTGTCCGGCCGCGCGTCGGTGGCCGTCGCGAGCGTGAGCAGCGTCATCGGCACGAAAAGGACGGCGGCGCCGACCACCGCCGGGACGAAGCCCACCCGGAACGTCGGCCGTTCCGGCGCCCGGAGCGCGGCGAGCGCGAATGCCACCGGGCCAAGCGGCAGGCCGATGGCCAGCACCGGGTCCATGGCGACGGAGACCAGGAACCAGAGGACAGCCGATCCGACAACGAGCCCGAGCAAGGCGACGGCACGCCGGACCCCGCGCACCGACCGCACTGCCGGGCCAGCGACCCGGACAGGCAGGATCCAGCCGAGATAGGCGAACCCGCCGACGACCGCGCCGCCGGTTGCCAAGCTGCCGGGCATGCCCCCAAGCATGCTCGACGTGGACCGAAGACCGAAAAGGAGCCGGATGATCGACGCCGCGGGCAGCGCCAGTATCGCCGTCAAGCTGAACGCCAAGGCGAAGAAGACCCACGTCCGGATTCCCTCGGCGAGAACTGCCCGGATCCCGCCGCCAACGGCCGCCAGCAGTTGGCGCCGTCCGCGTCGGGCCCGCGCCAGCGCCGTCCCCAGCGCCCGCGCGTCGCCCAGCCGGCCGATCGCACGTCGTTCGGCATCGTCGGCGGAGAGGCCGGCGGCGCGCAACTCGGCGGCTGCGTCCTCGAGGTGGCCGGCGAGCTCCTCGAGGACATCGCGCGCGACCGCGTCGGGCAGGTCCAGACGGGAGCGCACCGATGCGAGGAAGGCGTCGCGCTCGCCTGGGTCAGGCACCGGACGGCTCCCGCACGATCGACGCGACCCGCGTCACCGCACCGCTGAACGCCTCCCACTCCGCCTCGTGGGCGGCGAGCGTCGCAACGCCGGCGGGCGTGATCCGGTACCAGCGCCGGCGAGGGCCGCGCTCGCCCTCGCGCCACGTCGCGGTCAGGGCACCGTCCGCCTCGAGCCGGTGAAGGGTCGGGTAGAGCGAGCCCTCGCTCGGCACGAATGCCCCGTCGCTCCGCTCGCGGATCCGCTGGGCGATCTGGTAGCCGTACAGCTCGCTCTCACGCACCACGGCCAAGACCAGGTAGGGCGTCGTGCCTTTCAGGAGCTGGCTCCGCAGCGAGTCGTGGCTCACAGGTCCGTCCTCAGACTACCTCGTACACCGATGTAGGCGAGTATCCACACGGAGGCACCTCTCGTCAAGACAGAGGCACCTCGTTTGTCGACGGACAGAGGCACCTCGTTTCAAGCGCCGCCAACCTCGTGTCACGCGCCGCCGACGGGAAGCGCCGCCGACCTCGTGTCACGCGCCGCCGACGGGAGCTTGTGATCAGCGAAGGCAGGCGCCGGTGTCCACGGCGGCCGTTCGGCCGAGCAGCGGGTAGACCCGGTCTGCCACCGCCAGCGGGTCGAGCGCGTAGCCGACCCCTGCATCGGTCCGGGATTCGGCGAAGACCACGCCGCCCACGGTCCCGTCCGCAAGCAGGAACGGGCCGCCGCTATCGCCCGGCTCGACGGGCGCGCGCAGTTCCAGGATGTCGCGGATCACCGTGCGGGAGGCGTACAGGTCCCGGCCGCGGGCGCGGATCTCCGCGGAGACGGCCGCCGGGATCACCGTCAGGGCGCCGCCGTTCGGGTGCCCGAGTGCCGCCCCAACGGTCCCGCGGCCCGGTGCCGCAGCGGCGAACCGGAGCGGCCGAAACACGAGGTCGGGAGTCCTCACCAGCGCGAGGTCCAGCTCCGCGTCGAAGAAGACGACGATGCCGCGCGCCCGGCGACCTGTCGCATCGGCGGTCACCGTCACGCCGGACGCGCCCGCCACGACGTGGGCGTTGGTCACGATGAAGTTGGGCGCCACGGCGAAGCCCGTCCCGGTGAAGATCAGGCCGCACGCCTGCGTGTCCACCCGGACGACGCTCCCGAGGGCCACGGCCGCGATCTGGTCCGCTTCCGCGCGGCCGGGGGTGGGGACCGCCGGCGCCGGCTGGGGCTCCAGGCCGCTGAAGACCTGGGGGAGGCCGGACGCGTCGATGAGGCTCCCCAGCTCGCCCGCGACCTTGGACGGCGGCGGGAGAGCGCCCAGCAGGGTCCGCACGGCGACGCTTCGCTGGGCCTCGCGGGCGAGCGACGGGAATGGTCCCGTTGCTAGCAGCCCGCCGACGAGCCAGGCCAGCACGAGCGCCTGGGCGATCCCGAAGAGGGCGCCCAGCACGGCGTCGAGGCGGTTGGCGACGCCCCGGCCCAGTCGATCCCGCAGCCCGGCGCCCAGCGTCGAGCCGATCGCCTCGGCGACCGCGACGATGAGGAACGCGCCGCCGAACGCAAGAAAGGCGCGGATCGGGGGGTCGAAGCGATCGAGGGCGCCGGCGACCGCGGGCACCAGGAGGACCACCGCCGCGATGCCCACCGCAGCGCCGGCCAGGCCGAGCACCTGGGGGAGCGCACCGGACCGCCAGCCGAGCACGGCCGCGAGGAACACGATCGCGACGATCGCAAGGTCGACGATGTTGACGGGGAGATCCACCCGGGGATTGTGGCGCCCGCGACGCCGGCGCGCCATGATTGTCTCGGCGGATCAAGGCGGGTTCGTGTGCGTCGCCCGCCGCGGACCCCTCGCCGACACGCCGCGGACCCCTCCAGACCATCGAAGGAGCACCTTCCCGATGCCATGGCACCACCGGCTGGACGTCCTCCGGGAGATCCTCGATGACGGCGCCGTCCCCACGTTCGTCGCACCCGACCCGGAGGCGGCGTTCGCGTTCGTGGCGGGCTGCCGGGACGGAGGGGCGCGCGTCGTCGAGTTCACGAATCGGGGCGAGTTCGCCTACGCGACGTTCGCGGACCTGGCCCGGCGCGTGAGCCGGGAGCTGCCGGACGTGATCCTTGGCGCGGGCACGATCATCGACGCGCCCACCGCGGCGCTCTTCATCGCGGCCGGGGCAAGCTTCATCGTGGGCCAGTCGCTCAGCGCGGACGTCGCGCGGCTCTGCAATCGGCGCCGCATTGCCTACATCCCGGGAGCGGGCTCGGCCACGGAGATCGCCGAGGCCGAGGAGTTGGGCTGCGAGATCGTCAAGCTCTTCCCCGCGGCCGCGTTCGACGGGCCGGCCTTCGTGCGCAACTTCCTGGCGCCCAGCCCGGCCTCCCGGATCATGCCCACGAACGTGCTGGCGACCGAGGAGTCGACCAGGGCCTGGTTCGCGGCCGGCGCGGCGTGTGTCGGGGTCGGCGGGCACCTGTACCCGGCGGAGCTGATGCGCGGCGGGGACCGGACGGCGATCGCGGAGCGGACCCGGACCTTCCTGGGCTGGGTGCAGGCGGCGCGCTGCGCGTAGCCCGCACGGGGCGCGCTGCGCGTAGCCCGCGCGCGGCGCATGGAGCCAAACCCACGGGGCGGCGCACGGGGCGCGCGGCTCGTAGCCCGGGCCTGACGCACGGCACGCTGCGTGTAGCCCGCGCGAGGCGCACGGGGCGCACGCAGCCAAACCCACGGGCCGCGGCGCACGGCTCATGACCGAACTGGTTCGCGAAATCGGTAGCGACGCGACAGCGGGAACGACGCGACGGCGGGAACGGCGGGAACGGCGGGAACGGCGGGCTGGACCGTTCGAAACGGCGGCATTGCACGTGAAGTCAACACTCACCCCTCAACCGGGGTGGATCTCGGCTCACAAGGAGCAGAACCTCGGGCGGGCGGGGCCTTGACACGGCTGAGGCGACACGAGGTTGAGCGTGCCGTACGGAGACAGGCCGCAGCGGGCGCGGCGCGGTCGGACGATTGACGCCGCCTGCGGCGCCCCTGGTCCGGGACCGGGCCGCGTGGCGTTGACTTCACGTGCGATTCCGCGGCCGGGGCCGCGGGTGAAGCGGCCGCGGGGTGGCGGAAGGCGCCTGGCTGCCCACCCAGCCTTGGCTGCCCACCACGCCTGGCTGCCCACCACGCCCGGCTGCCCACGCGGCGGTCCGGTGGTGCGATCATTCCCGGCATGCCTGACCAATTCGATTTCGACCGCATGTTGGCCCTCCCCCGCCTGTCATCACTTCGCCTCAGCCCGGACGGCAGCCGCCTCGTCGTCGCCGTGGGCCGGCCCGACGCGGAGGGCAAGAAGATGGCCACCGCTCTCTGGCAGGTCGACCCGGCCGACGCCGTGGCGGCTCGCCGGCTGACGCGCTCCGTCGCGGGCGAAGCGGGCGGGGCGGCGTTCCTGCCCGACGGCTCGCTCCTGTTCACGTCCAGCCGGCCCGATCCCGACGTGAAGCCCGATCCGGACAAGCCGATCCACGCCCTGTGGCTGCTGCCGCCGGACGGCGGCGAGGCGCGCCTCCTGGTCGCGCCCGAAGGCGGCGTGGACGGACTGGCGGTGGCGCGACAGGTGCCCGTCGTGGCGTTCGGAAGCGGTCTCCACGTCGGGGCGGCCACGTTCGCCGAGGACGCCGGGCGCGCCAAGGCCCGCAAGGAGGCCGGCGTGACGGCGCTCCTCTTCGAGGACGACTACCCGGTCCGCCACTGGGATCACTGGCTGGCCCCGCGCCGCCGGCATCTCTTCGCGGCCGAGCTGCCGCCGGGGCCCGAGGCCCGCCTCGCGGACCCGCGCGATCTGGAGCCGGGCGCCGCCACGCTGGCCTTCGAGGAGACGGGGACCGACATCACGCCGGACGGCCGGACCGTGATCGCGGCGCGCAACGACACGAGCGCGATCCCCGCGATCGGGGAGGACCTGGTCGCGTTCGACGTCGCCACCGGCGAGGCACGCGTGCTCACGCCCGGGGACGCGTGGTATGACGCGCCGGCCTGCTCCCCGGACGGGCGCAGCGTGGCCGCGCTCCGCGTCACGCGCGGAAGCCCGGAGACGGCCCAGCGCGCCTGGCTCGTGGTCATCGACCTCGCGACCGGTGAGCAGCGGACACTCGCGCCGGACCTGGACCGCTGGCCGACCGAACCGGTCTGGGCGCCCGACGG
Organism: Chloroflexota bacterium; assembly: GCA_025351245.1. GTDB lineage: Bacteria > Chloroflexota > Limnocylindria > Limnocylindrales > CSP1-4 > CTSoil-043. The sequence goes on from JANXWH010000013.1 coordinate 19,549, forward strand.
CCGGGCGATCTTCTTCACGGCCGACGACGACGGCCACCTGTCGGTCTACCGCGTCGAGATCGCCGGCGAGGACGACGGTCGAGTGACCCGCGTCGCCTCCGAGGGTGCCTACTCAGACCTGTGCCCATCGCCGGACGGGATCTCGCTCTACGCCCTGCGCTCGACGCACACGTCCCCGCCGCGGATCGTCCGGCTGGATGCCCGCGCCGTGGACCAGGCCCCGGTCGAGCTCGTCAACTCGATCGACGAGGGCGGGATCGTGACGCCCGGCCTCGTGGAACGGCTGACCGCCCGGGCGGCCGACGGCACCCAGATCGGCTCGTGGCTGATCCGGCCAGCCGACGCGTCCGCGGAGGCACCGGCGCCGCTCGTCGTCTTCGTGCACGGCGGCCCCCTGGGCTCGTGGAATTCGTGGCACTGGCGCTGGAACGCGCACGTCCTCGTGGCGCGCGGGTATGCCGTCCTCGGGCCGGACCCGGCCATCTCGCTGGGTTACGGCCAGGCGATGGTCCAGCGCGGCTGGGTCGACTGGAGCGCCGCGCCGTTCACGGATGTGATGACCGCTGTCGATGGAGCGCTTCAGCGCCCCGATCTGGATGCTTCTCGGACTGCGCTCCTGGGCGGCTCGTTCGGCGGCTATATGGCCAACTGGGTGGCCGGGCACACAGACCGCTTCCGGTCGATCGTGACGCACGCCAGCCTCTGGGAGCTGCGCGGCTTCCACGGCACCACGGACACGGGAACATGGTGGGAATACGAGATGGGCGACCCGTATCGCGACCCGTCGCGCTACATCCGCGAGTCGCCGAGCGAGCACATCGCCGCGATCCGGACGCCGATGCTGGTCATCCACGGCGAGCAGGACTTCCGGGTCCCGGTCAGCGAGGCACTCCGCCTCTGGACGGACCTGCGCCGCCATGGGGTGACCGCGAAGTTCCTCTACTTCCCCGACGAGAACCACTGGATCCTGAAGCCCGCGAACGCGCGCCTGTGGTATGCCACGGTCCTCGCGTTCCTCGACGAGCACGTCCTCGGGAAGGCCTTCGAGCGCCCGGCGCTGCTGTAGCCCGAGCGCCGCGGGAAGCCGCTCGCTGTTGGAGTAGCCGCACTTGGCGTCGGCGCGCCTACTCCATCTCCATGAACGGACGCGCGTAGTGGACGACCCCAACGTCGTCCGGCGTCCAGGCGGGCAGCCGGCAGGCCATCCATGCCTCGTCCGGCCACGGCTCTGTCGGGAGGAGGCCCTGGGCCCGGGCGGGCCCGAAGCCGAAGCGCGGGTAGTACGTGGGGTGGCCGAGGAGGACGATGGCCGCGATTCCCTCCCGCAGGCACAGCTCCAAGGCGGCGTGCATGAGCTTCGCCCCGATCCGCCGGCGCTGCCAGGCCGGCATGACGGCGATTGGCCCGAGCGCCACCACGCGCCCGACGACGCGGGATCCGTCCGGCCGCTCGAGCGTCGTCGCGGTGAGGAGGCCGTGGCCGACGACCGCTCCGTCCATCTCGGCGACGAGCGACAGCCTCGGGTCGTAGTGGCCCGAGGCCCAGAGGGCGTCGAGGAGCTTCGCCTCCGCGTCGGTCGGAAACGCGGCGAGATTCACCGCCCGCACGGCGGCCGCGTCGGGGGTGTTGGCGCGTTCGCCGCGGATCAAGAACGACCGCCCGGAAACCGGCGGCTCGGGATCGATCATCCCGCCGGTCAGCCCACCTCGAGCGAGGTCCCGATCCGCGTGTCCACCCGGACGGGGTGGACGGCCTCCCACGCCTGGATCTCCGCGAGCTTCGCCATGACGTAGCCGATCTCGTCCGTGCCGGCGAGCAGCATCCGCCTGGCGAACGGGTCGATCGTGAAGTCGATCGTCGTGCCGTCCGGCAGGAGGATTCCCTCCTCGGCCAGGTCCACGGTGAGCTGCGCGTCGGGATCGGCGGCGACCAGCTCGAAGAGCCGGGCGTGCGTGGCCGCGTCCACGACCACCGGCAGCACACCGTTCTTGAGCGCGTTGTTGCGGAAGATGTCCGCGAAGGAGGTAGAAAGGATCGCCCGGATCCCCCACGCCGCGAGCGCCCACGGTGCGTGCTCGCGCGAGGAGCCGGCCCCGAAGTTGTCGCCGACGAGCAGGATCCCGCGGCCGGCCATCCCCGGCTGGTCCAGCACGAAGCGGGGCTCCCGGAGCGTCCCGTCCTCGTTGAAGCGCCAGTCACGGAAGAGCGCGTCGGCGAGGCCGGCCTTGTCCGTGACCTTCAGGTAGCGGGCCGGGACCACCTGGTCCGTGTCGACGTTCTCCGCGCGCAGCGGGACGACACGGCTGGTGAACTGGCGGAACGGCTCGCCCACGTTCAGTTCCCCCCGCCGACCGTGGCCGGCAGGTCGATTCCCGGGAGCGTCCGCGGATCCGTCACGACGCCGCTGATCGCGCTTGCCGCCGCGGTGAGTGGCGACGCGAGGAACGTCCGGCCGCCCTTGCCCTGGCGGCCCTCGAAGTTGCGATTGCTCGTGCTGATCGCGTACTGGCCGGGGCGGAGCTGGTCCCCGTTCATCGCGATGCACATGGAACAGCCGGCCTCGCGCCACTCCGCGCCGGCGGCGCGGAAGACGTCGTGGAGCCCTTCCCGCTCCGCCTGGGCCTTCACCTGCTGGGAGCCCGAGACCACCATCAGGCGAACGCCCTCGGCGACGTGCCGGCCGCGCAGGACGCTGGCGGCGAGTCGCAGGTCGCTGATCCGGCCGTTCGTGCAGCTGCCGATGAAGACCACGTCCACTGGCTGGCCGGCGATGGCCTGGCCCGGCCGCAGGTCCATGTACTCGAGCGCATGCTCGAGGGCGCGGCGGGCGCCGGCGTCCGCGGCGTCCGCGGGATCCGGGACGCGCCCGCTCACCGGGATCCCCATCCCCGGGTTCGTGCCGTAGGTCACCATCGGCTCCAGGGCGTCCGCGTCCAGGACGATCGACCGGTCGAAGACGGCGCCTTCGTCCGAGGGGAGCGTTCGCCAGCGCGCGACCGCCGCGTC
>JANXWH010000021.1 GCA_025351245.1 Chloroflexota bacterium
GCCCGGTGACAACGTCGAGATGAGCGTCGAGCTCATCACCCCGATCGCGGTCGAGATCGGGCAGCGCTTCGCGATCCGCGAGGGTGGCCGAACCGTCGGCGCCGGCGCGATCGTGAGCATCGTCGAGTAACCCGATGCCAAGAGCAGCCGAGAACCGGCCGATTGTTCAGCTCGCCTGTACCGAGTGCAAGGAGCGGACGTACACCACGCGCAAGAACAAGAGGAACGATCCAAACCGGATCGAGCTTCGGAAGTACTGCCCGCGGGAGCGCCGCCACACCCTGCACCGCGAGGCGAAGTAGCAGGGGGGTCCACAGGGGCGTAGCTCAATTGGCAGAGCACCGGTCTCCAAAACCGGTGGTTGTAGGTTCGAGTCCTATCGCCCCTGCCAGCCATTCGACCCCGACTACCAGGGAAGTGCAGTAGCCCATCGTGCGACGCATCCGTCGGTTCCTCGATGAATCGTGGTCCGAACTCAAGAAGGTCTCCTGGCCGACACGCGACCAGGTCCGCAACCTCACCGTGCTCGTATTCGCCGTGAGCGCGGCGATCGGGCTGTTCATCGCCGTCTGGGACTTCGTCTTCACCGAGGCGGTCCGACTCATCACGCCGGCGGCGTAGGGGAATGCCGATGACGGAGATGGTTCGTGCGCCCGAGAAGCGCTGGTTCGTGATCCACACGTACTCGGGCTACGAGAACAAGGTCAAGGCCAACCTCGAGCACCGCATCGAGTCGATGGGCATGGAAGACAAGATCTTCCAGGTCCTCGTCCCGATGGAGGACGAGATCGAGATCAAGCAGGGCCAGCGGCACACCGTCCAGAAGAAGGTGTTCCCCGGCTACGTCCTCGTGGAGATGATCTACGACCCGGAGTCGTGGTACGTCGTGCGCAACACGCCGGGCGTCACCAGCTTCGTCGGCACCGGGAACATCCCGGGTAGCCGAAGCGAGCCGATCCCGCTCGAGGAGCACGAGGTCAAGCAGATCCTCCGCCAGATGGGCGTGGAGACGCCGAAGTACCGCGTCGCGTTCACGAAGGGCCAGAGCGTCCGGGTGACCGACGGGCCGTTCGCCGAGTTCGTCGGCACGGTCGACGAGGTGGACCCGGAGCGCAACAAGGTCAAGGTCCTCGTCAGCATCTTCGGCCGTGAGACCCCCGTCGAGCTCGACCTCCTCCAGGTCGAGAAGCTCTGATCGAAAGGAACATCGGCCACCGTGGCGAAGAAGATTCGAATCGTGCTCACCCTCCAGCTGCCGGCCGGCAAGGCCACCCCGGCGCCGCCCGTCGGCACCGCGCTGGGCCCTCATGGCATCAACATCATCGAGTTCACGAAGAGCTACAACGAGAAGACCGCCGACAAGGCGGGCCAGATCATCCCCGCCCAGATCACGGTCTTCGAGGACCGCTCCTTCACGTTCATCCTGAAGACGCCGCCCGCCGCCGACCTGCTGCGCAAGGCCGCCGGGATCGAAAAGGGCGCCGCCACCGCGAGCCGTGAGACCGCGGGCCGCGTGACCCGGGACCAGGTCCACGAGATCGCCACGCAGAAGCTGGCCGATCTCAACGCGAATGACATCGACGCCGCCATGCGGCAGGTCGAGGGAACCGCACGCAGCATGGGTATCGAGGTCGTCGGCTAGCCCGACGACGACGCGTTCCGGCCGCGCTCGCGCCGGACGACGACCCCGCGTCATGGGGGAGGCCGGAACGCCGGCCGCCAGCACGAGGAGCCAGGCATGGCCCAGCACGGCAAGAAGTACCGCGAGGCGCTCAAGCTTGTCGATCGTGCCCGGGCGTACGCGCCCGCGGACGCGGTCGACCTGGTCAAGCAGACATCGATCGTCAACTTCGATCCCTCGGTGGAAGCGCACCTTCGCCTCGGCGTCGATCCGCGCCACGCCGACCAGATGGTGCGCGGTACCGTCGTCCTCCCGCACGGGACCGGCAAGGTCGTCCGTGTCATCGTCTTCGCGCAGGGCGAGAAGGCCCAGGACGCGCTCCGTGCCGGGGCCGACGAGGTGGGCGGCGAGGACCTCGTCAAGAAGATCGAGGGCGGCTGGCTCGAGTTCGACGTCGCCGTCGCGACGCCGGACATGATGGGGATGGTCGGAAAGCTCGGTCGCATCCTCGGCCGGCGCGGCCTGATGCCGAACCCGAAGGCCGGGACGGTTACCTTCGACGTGGAGCGTGCCATCAACGAGGTGAAGGCCGGGCGCGTCGAGTTCAAGGTCGACAAGGCGGGAATCATCCACGTGCCCGTCGGCAAGGCGAGCTTCGATGCGGCCGCGCTCGTCGCGAACCTGGCCGTCCTCCTGGATGCCATCAACCGGGCGAAGCCCGCCGGCGCCAAGGGGACCTACCTCAAGGGACTCACGATTGCGAGCACGATGAGCCCCGGGGTCCGGGTGGACCTGCCGGGCCTGCTCGCGGTGGCCAGCGCGGCCTGACGCACGGAGCCTGCCGGCGCGACGCGCCAGCAGGCTGTACCATCACACGCCGCGGCGGCCGAGAGGCGCGTCGCACAGCAGAAGACGGACCGCCGCAGACAGCCTGCGCCCGCGGACCGCGGGCCCGTTCACGCGGGCCGTCGGTCGGGGCTTGATCCGTCGGACCGGATCGGACGCCCGCGACGCCGGGCATCCGGGGACGCCGACGAGCACGCCGAGGCAGGACGCCGAACGCGAGCCCTCCCACCGGAGGCGCCCGCTGCGGACCCTGCAGGACGCGAGGAAGCACCGTCAGGCAGGGGATCCCGCCGGGTGGATCCACCGGGCGCGCCGGACGCGCGCAGCGCAGCAGAGGGCCGTATGCCGACCGACGCGAAGCGCGCCACCGTGGCCGAGCTCCGGGGCGACCTGTCCCGCAGCACCACGCTCGTCACAACCGAGTACCGCGGCCTGACCGTGAAGGACCTCGGGGAGATCCGGCGAGCGCTTCGAAAGCAGAATGTCACCTACCGGGTCGTGAAGAACCGGCTCATGCGGATCGCCGCCGAGCAGGAGGGGAACCCGGGCATCGCCCCGCTCCTCCGCGGTCCGTCGGCCATCGCCTTCGGGACCGGAGACGAGGCAGTCGTCGCCAAGACCGTCCTGGATGCCGTCCGCCCGTACAAGCTCCTGAAGGTCACCGGCGGCGTTGTCGGCGGGAAGTCCCTCGACCTTGAAGGCGTGACAAAGCTCGCCACCCTCCCGTCCCGCGAGGTCCTCCTGGGCCAGCTGGCCGGCGCGTTCGGCGCGCCCGCCACGCAGGTCGTCGGGTTGCTCGCCGCGAACCTGCGCAACCTTGGCTATGCCCTGACCCAGCTGCAGGACCAGAAGGCGCAGGCCGCGGCCTAGGCGCCCGTTTCCCGATCCCGAACCGCGCCCGCCTGCCGCGGGCGACCATCTCAAGGAGTCACGAATCCCATGGCCACGCTCACCCAGGACCAGCTGCTTGACCAGATCGGCGCCATGACCCTCGTCGAGGTTGCCGAGTTCATCAAGAAGTTCGAAGAGAAGTTCGGCGTCACCGCCGCCGCCCCGGTCGCCGCCGCCGCGGTTGCCGCCGCCGCGCCGGTCGAGGTCGTCGAGGAGCAGACGGAGTTCACGGCCGTCCTCACCGAGATCGGCCCGAACAAGATTCCCGTCATCAAGGTCGTCCGCGAGCTCACCGGCCTTGGCCTCAAGGAGGCCAAGGACCTCGTCGACGCGACGCCCAGGCCCGTCAAGGAGGGCATTGCCCGGGACGAGGCCGAGAAGATCAAGGCCGCCCTCGAGGCGCAGGGCGCAAAGGTCGAGATCAAGTAGCCACCGACCTCATCGCCAGGAGCCCCGGCCGCACCTCGCGGTGCTGCCGATTGACACGCCGCCACGCTGGGACGGTGCACGGTCACCGCCCCGGCGTTCGCGTGCGCTTGACAGCAGCCGCCAGAGCGATACAATTTCCAATTCCGTGAGCGCGGCCTTCCTTCCCCTCTCCCTCCTCCGTCAAGGAGCGGTTCATGCTGCCTGTCGCTGATTCCTCGTCCCTCGCGCGGTCCGGCCGGATCTCGTATGCCCGGATTTCGGAGAAGCGCGAGATCCCCAACCTGATCGAGCTCCAGGTCCGATCGTTCGCCTGGTTCATCGAGCGGGGCCTTCGGGAGCTCTTCGACGAGATCAGCCCGATCAAGGACTTCACCGGCAAGGTGATGGAGCTCCAATACCTCGACTACGAGTTCGGTGACCCGAAGTACTCCGAGCTCGAATGTCGAACCCGGGACCAAACCTTCAGCAAGCCGCTCTACGTCAACGTCGAGCTCCTGATCAAGGAGACGGGCGAGATCCAGCGCCAGCGCGTGTACATGGGCGACTACCCGTGGATGACGGCGCTGGGTACGTTCATCATCAACGGCGCCGAGCGCGTCGTCGTCAGCCAGCTGGTCCGCTCGCCGGGCGTCTACTACGGGAAGGTCGAGGATCCCAGCTCGGGTCGAGACCTGTACACCGCCAAGGTGATCCCGAACCGCGGCGCCTGGCTCGAGTTCGAGACGTCGAACCGGGACCTCCTCTCAGTGAAGGTGGACCGCAAGCGGAAGATCGCGGCGACCACGTTCCTGCGAGCGGTGGGTTACGAGCGGGACGAGGAGATCGCGGCCCTGTTCGGGGGTCTCGACAACAACCCGGAGCACCCGTACATCGCGTCGACGCTCGACAAGGACCCGACGAATACCAAGGCCGAGGCCCTCATCGAGGTCTACAAGAAGCTCCGCCCCGGCGATCCGCCCACCGGCGACAACGCGCGGCAGCTGGTGGAGAGCCTCTTCTTCAACTTCCGCCGCTACGACCTGGGGCGCGTCGGACGCTACAAGTTCAACAAGAAGCTGAACGCGATCGCGGCCCGGATGGGCTTCGAGTTGCCCCGTGAGGACCAGGCCAACCCGCACCTCGGCCGGAACATCACCCGCGAGGACATCGCCGCGATCGTCGGGCAGCTGATCATCCTCAACAACGGGGGTGGCCAGCCGGACGACATCGACCACCTCGGCAATCGGCGTATCCGCGCGAACGGCGAGCTGATCCAGAACGCGTTCCGGATCGGGCTGCTCCGGATGGAGCGCGTGGTCCGCGAGCGGATGACGATCCAGGAGATCGACAAGGCAACCCCGAACGCCCTCATCAACATCCGGCCGGTCTCGGCCGCGATGAAGGAGTTCTTCGGCGGGAGCCAGCTCTCCCAGTTCATGGACCAGACGAACCCCCTCGCCGAGCTGACCAGCAAACGGCGACTCTCAGCGCTGGGCCCGGGCGGCCTGTCGCGCGAGCGTGCGGGCTTCGACGTCCGAGACGTCCACCACAGCCACTACGGCCGCATCTGCCCGATCGAGACGCCGGAAGGGCCGAACATCGGCCTGATCGGTTCACTGGCGACCTTCGGCCGGATCAACGATTACGGCTTCATCGAGACGCCGTATCGCAAGGTCCGCCGGAGCATCGCCTGGGACGATCCGGACCTCGCGTCCTACGAGGCCGGCGCCGACCTGGTCGGCAAGGGCGGACAGGTCGTCGTCCGGAAGGGCGGGCCGCTCTCCGGCCCCGCCGCGGCCGAGCTGAAGCGCCAGAAGGCACGGGCATTCCCGATCCGCCCCATCGTCACCGACGAGATCGTGTATCTCGCCGCGGACGAGGAGGAGGAGCACCACGTCGCGCAGGCGAACGCGGCGCTCGACGAGGCCGGGCACTTCATCACCGACCGCGTGCCGTGCCGCTACCGGGACCTCTTCCCGGAGGTGGCGCCGGACCGGATCGAGTACATGGACGTCAGCCCGAAGCAGGTCGTCTCGGTCGCGACGGCCCTCATCCCGTTCCTCGAGCACGACGACGCGAACCGCGCCCTGATGGGCTCGAACATGCAGCGCCAGGCGGTTCCGCTCCTGGAGCCCGAGGCGCCCATCGTGGGCACCGGCATGGAGCGTCGCGCGGCCCAGGACTCGGGCCAGGTGGTCCTCGCCCGCGCCGCCGGGGTCGTGACGTCGGTGACCGCCGACCGGATCCTCGTGGAGGAGGACGCCGGCGAGCTCCGGAGCTACCCGCTCCAGAAGTTCGTCCGATCGAACCAGGGAACCTGCATCAACCAGCGTCCCATCGTGGACGTCGGCCATCGCGTGGGGGCCGGCGACCCGATCGCCGATTCGTCGTCCACCGACGGCGGCGAGCTCGCGCTCGGCCGCAACATCATGGTCGCGTTCATGAGCTGGGAGGGTGGCAACTACGAGGACGCCATCGTCATCAGCGACCGGCTCGTCCGCGAGGACCTGTTCACGAGCATCCATATCGAGAAGCACGAGATCGAATCGCGCGACACGAAGCTCGGACCCGAGGAGATCACGCGCGACATCCCGAACGTCGGCGAGGAGTCCCTCAAGGACCTCGACGAGGAGGGGATCGTCTACATCGGCGCCGAGGTCCGGCCCGGCGACATCCTGGTCGGCAAGATCACCCCGAAGGGCGAGACGGAGCTGACTGCGGAGGAGCGCCTCCTGCGCGCGATCTTCGGCGAGAAGGCCCGCGAAGTGAAGGACTCCTCGCTCCGGCTGCCGCACGGCGAACGCGGGAAGGTCGTGGACGTCAAGGTCTTCACGCGCGAGGACTCCGAGCTGATGCCCGGCGTCAACAAGCTCGTGCGCGTCTCGGTGGCCCAGAAGCGCAAGGTCAGCGTGGGCGACAAGATGGCCGGCCGCCACGGCAACAAGGGCGTCATCGCCAAGATCCTCCCGCAGGAGGACATGCCGTTCCTCCCGGACGGCTCCCCCGTCGACATCATCCTCAACCCGCTCGGCGTGCCGAGCCGCATGAACATCGGCCAGATCCTGGAGACCCACCTCGGCTGGGCGCTCGCGACGCTCGGTTACAAGGCCGCGTCCCCCGTCTTCGACGGCGCGACCGAGACCCAGATCCGCGACGCGCTCCTGGAGGCCGGCCTGCCCGGCAACGGGAAGATCGACCTGCGCGACGGCCGGACCGGGGAGGGCTTCGCGCGGGCGATCACCGTCGGCCAGATCTACATGCTCAAGCTCCACCACCTGGTGGAGGACAAGATCCACGCCCGGTCCACGGGCCCCTACAGCCTCATCACCCAGCAGCCGCTCGGCGGCAAGGCCCAGTTCGGCGGCCAGCGTTTCGGGGAGATGGAGGTCTGGGCGCTCGAGGCCTACGGCGCGGCGAACATCCTGCAGGAGCTCCTCACCGTCAAGTCCGACGACGTCATGGGCCGCGTCCAGACGTACGAGGCAATCGTCAAGGGCGAGGAGATCCAGCCGCCGGGCGTGCCCGAGTCGTTCAAGGTCCTCCTCAAGGAACTCCAGAGCCTGGGGCTCAGCGTCGAGATCCTCAACGAGAACGACGAGGAGATCCGGTTCGTGGAGGACGTCTCCGCCTATCCCCTCCCTGACCTCGGCGGGATCAACCTCGCCGGGTTCGAGGACTAGCGCCGCCTTCACCCCGCGGGGCCGGCGCTCGGCCGGCCCGGCCCCGCTCGCACCCGGTCCGTATCGCGCCGCTGAAGAGCCGCGGCGGCGCGGAGGAGAACCATGCTCGAGGTCAACAACTTCAACGCCATCCGCATCTCGCTGGCGTCGCCGGAGCAGATCCGCGACTGGTCGTCGGGCGAGGTCACGAAGCCCGAGACGATCAACTACCGGACGCTCAAGCCCGAGAAGGATGGCCTCTTCGACGAGCGCATCTTCGGTCCCACCAAGGACTGGGAGTGCTACTGCGGCAAGTACAAGCGGATCCGGTACAAAGGCATCATCTGCGACAAGTGCGGCGTCGAGGTCACCCGGGCCAAGGTCCGGCGCGAGCGGATGGGCCACATCCAGCTTGCCAGCCCCGTCAGCCACATCTGGTACTTCAAGGGCACGCCCTCCCGCCTCGGCATCCTGCTGGACATCAGCCCCCGCAACCTCGAGCGGATCCTCTACTTCGCGCTCTACATCGTCACCCGCGTCGACGAAGACGCGCGCAGGCGCGCCCTCATGGCTCTCGACGAAGAGGCCGAGGGGCGCGGCGGGGCCGGCAAGGGCGGCGACGAGTTCGAGGACGAGCAGCACGCCGTGTTCGTGCGCCAGAAGGACGAGCTGCTGGCGGCCCAGGCCGCCCTGCTCGTGGACCTCGAGGCCGAGCGATCGCGCCGCACCGACGAGATCAGCGGTGCCGCCAAGGAGATCCAGGCGCGGCTCGCCGAGCTCAAGGCCGGTGTCACCGAGGAGACGGTCGCGTTCGCACCCACCGGCGAGGTGGTCTTGGCGGCCGGCGAGAAGGGCGCCAAGGAGGCCGTCGCACGGCTCCGCAAGTTCGCCACGGCCGAATCTGAGCGGGTCACCGAGGAGTTCCGTGTCCGCGAGGAGGGGGAGCAGCGCGCCACGGAGCAGAAGATCGCCGATCTCGAGCTCGAGATGCGCGCTGCGATCGACGCGCGCCGTGAGGACCGGAAGCGGGCCGCCGAGGGGCGCAAGGACGAGATCCGGCGCCAGCGCGATGAGATCGAGGGCCTCAAGCCGCTCGTGATGCTCTCGGAGACGGATTTCCGCTATCTCGACGAGAAGTACGGCGCGGGCGCGGGCGCGGGCGCGCGCGGCGGCCGGATCTTCTGGGCCGGGATGGGCGCCGAAGCCATCCGCGACATCATCACCCGGATGGAGCTCGAGGTGCTTGGCCGCGCCCTGCACGTCCAGGTCCGGACCACGTCCGGCCAGCGCCGCAAGAAGGCGATCAAACAGCTCCGTCTCATCGAGGCATTCCGCCGGTCCGGGACGCGGCCGGAGTGGATGATCCTGTCGGTGCTGCCGGTGCTCCCGCCCGAGCTCCGCCCCATGGTCCAGCTCGACGGGGGCCGTTTCGCGACCTCCGACCTCAACGACCTCTACCGACGTGTCATCAACCGGAACAACCGGCTGAAGCGGCTCCTGGAGCTCGGCGCCCCCGAGATCATCATCCGCAACGAGAAGCGGATGCTGCAGGAGGCCTGCGACGCCCTGGTCGACAACGGTCGCCGCGGCCGCGCGATCGCCGGGACCGGGAACCACCGGCTCAAGAGCCTGAGCGACATGCTCAAGGGCAAGCAGGGCCGGTTCCGCCAGAACCTGCTCGGCAAGCGCGTCGACTACTCCGGCCGCTCCGTCATCGTCGTCGGCCCCGAGCTCAAGCTCCACCAGTGCGGCCTGCCGAAGAAGATGGCCCTCGAGCTGTTCAAGCCGTTCGTCATGCGCCAGCTGGTGGAGAAAGGCTTCGCCCACAACATCAAGAGCGCGAAGCGGATCGTCGAACGCGTGAACCCGGCCGTCTGGGACGTCCTTGAAGAGGTCATCAAGGACCATCCCGTCCTCCTCAATCGCGCCCCGACCCTCCACCGGCTTGGCATCCAGGCGTTCATGCCGGTCCTCGTCGAGGGCTCGGCCATCCAGATTCACCCGCTCGTCTGCACGGCGTTCAACGCCGACTTCGATGGCGACCAGATGGCGGTCCACGTGCCGCTCTCGACGGCCGCCCAGGAAGAGGCGCGGACGATGCTGCTCTCAACCTCGAACCTGCTGTCGCCGGCCGACGGGAGCCCGATCGTCACGCCGACGCAGGACATGGTCCTGGGCTGCTACTTCCTCACGACGGACGTCCCGGAGCGCGACCGCGACGGAAACCTCCCCGCGCCGCGCCCGTTCGCGGACGAGGAGTCGGCCCTGCTCGCGTTCGAGCTCTCGAGCGGCGGGATGGCCGGCGGCAGCATTCGCACGTCGAGCCCGTTCGCGGACGACGATCCGCGGGCGAAGGTCGCCTATGCACCGGTTGCCCTGCGCCTGCACGAGCCGATCGACGTCAGCGTCCAGACCTGGGACGAGGCAGCTGGCGCGCTCGTCGACCGCCGGATCGTGACGACCGTCGGCCGGATCATCTTCAACCAGGTCGTCCCGGAGCAGCTGCGCTTCGTCGACCGCGAGATGCGCCGCATTCACCTCCGCGACCTGGTCGACCGCTGCTACCGCCAGCTCGGCCCCACCGCGACCGCCCACATGGTGGACGGCATCAAGCGGATCGGGTTCGAGTACGCGACCCGCGGCGGGATGACGATCGCCGTATCCGACATCGAGGTCCCGAAGGAGAAGAAGGAGCTCCTCGCGCTGGCCGACGGCCAGGTAACGAAGATCGACGGCCAGTACCAGCGCGGCCTCATCACCGAGGAAGAGCGCTACGAGGCGGTCGTCGACGTATGGCAGAAGACCTCGAGGACCCTCTCCGACAAGATGATGGAGAACCTTGACCCGCAGAGCGCCGTCGCGATGATGACGACCTCCGGGGCCCGCGGCAACAAGGGCAACATCGGCCAGCTGGGTGCGATGCGCGGCCTGATGGCCGACCCGTCCGGCCGGATCATCGACGTCCCGGTCAGGAGCAACTTCCGCGAGGGCATGACCGTCCTCGAGTACTTCATCTCGACCCACGGCGCACGCAAGGGCCTCGCCGACACCGCGCTTCGCACCGCCGACTCGGGCTACCTCACCCGGCGCCTCGTGGATGTGGCGCAGGATGTCATCACCCGGGACGACGACTGCGGTACCGAGGAAGGCAGCTGGATCACCCGCTCCGAATCCGACGAGATCGCCAGCGAGGAGGGCGCGTTCGCCCGTCGCCTCGTGGGGCGGTTCGCCGCTGCCACCGTCACCGCCGCGGATGGCGCCGTCGTTGCCGAGCGCAACGTGGAGCTGACCGAGGAGGTCTCGGCCCGCGTCGAGGCGGCCGGCGTCCAGGAGGTCCTGGTCCGAAGCCCGTTGACCTGCGAGGCGCGCTACGGCGTCTGCCGCTTCTGCTACGGCCGCAACCTCGCTACGGGCTCGCTCGTCGGCGTCGGCGAGGCCGTTGGGATCATCGCCGCCCAGTCGATCGGCGAGCCGGGCACGCAGCTCACCATGCGGACGTTCCACACCGGCGGCGTGGCCCAGGCCGGCGCCGACATCACGGCGGGCCTGCCGCGCGTCGAGGAGCTGTTCGAGGCGCGCATCCCGAAGGGGAAGGCCGAGATCAGCCACATCGACGGGATCGTCGAGATCATCCGGGCCGACCTCGGGACGAAGGTCAAGGTAACCAGCGTGGAGCAGTTCGACGCGCCGCTCCGACTGCCGCCGGGGGCCGAGCTCCTTGCTGCTGCAGGCGACCTCGTCGAGAAGAGCCAGGTCCTGGCCCGGATGTCGGGCAAGGACGGCGGCAGCGACGGGCTAGACATCGTCGCCCCCGAGAACGGGATCCTGATCCGTGACGGGGACCAGCTCGCCATCCGCGCCGAGGATCGCGTCGAGCGCGAGTACTCGATCCCGCACAACGCCAGGCTGCTCGTGGAGAACGGCCAGGAGATCCGGGCCGGCGACGCGATCACGGACGGCCCCATCAACCCGCAGGAGTACCTCGACACCCGCGGCAAGGACGCGGTGCAGCGGTACCTGGTGAAGGAAGTCCAGAAGGTCTACCGAAGCCAGGGTGTCACGATCAATGACAAGCACATCGAGATCATCGTCCGCCAGATGCTCCGCAAGGTCCGCATTGACCAGCCGGGCGACACGGACCTCCTCCCGACCGAGCTGATCGACCGGCTCGACTTCGAGCGGGTCAGCAACCGGGTCCTGGCGGAGGGCGGCGAGCCCGCGACCGCGCAGGTCGTGCTGCTCGGCGTCACGAAGGCGTCCCTCAACACGGCGAGCTTCCTCGCGGCTGCCTCCTTCCAGGAGACGACGCGCGTGCTCACCGAGGCGGCGATCAATGGCTCCAAGGACCACCTGATCGGGCTCAAGGAAAACGTCATCATCGGCAAGCTCATCCCGGCCGGCACCGGGGCCCCGGCGAACGTTGCCATCCGCCGCGAGGCGGATCGGCGGCGCGCGGCCGAGGCGCTTGCCGGCGGCGAGCTGCCGGCCGAGTTCCGGGAAGCGGCCTACAACCCGTTCCTCGAGGACGTCCAGAGCGGCGCGACCGACGATGACACGGTGCGGCTCTCCGCGCTGCTCGCCGCGACCGACGTCGACGAGGGGAGCGACGGGAAGGACGACGCGTTCAACCCGTTCCTCGCGGATGCCGGCGAGTCGGTCGCCGCGACGCCCGATTCCGACAAGGCCGGCCCTCGGCCATGACCAAAGCCGGCGGGCCGCGCCCGCCGGTCGCCCCTGGAGGCCGCGGCCTTTGACACGTCCGCGGCCTCACTGCTAGACTCCGCCTTCGCGGCCGCGACCGGTTGGTCGTCGCCGTGTGCTCCGCCCAGCGCTCACCGTGTCGGGCGGCGAGCGGCCCGCATCGCCTCCCGGACATACCCGGGCGACGGGGCCGCCGGACCAGCAGACCACGAGAAAGGAACAGCGTCTCCGTGCCGACGATCAGCCAGCTCGTGCGCCACGGCCGGAAGCCGAAGATCAAGAAGGTCAAGGCTCCGGCGATGCGCAAGATCTGGAACAGCCTTGACCAGCGCCAGATGCCGATCCCGGGTGCCCCCCAGAAGCGCGGTGTCTGCCTGCAGGTCCGCACGATGACGCCGAAGAAGCCGAACTCGGCCCTTCGCAAGATCGCCCGAGTCCGGCTCACCAACCAGATGGAGGTCACCGCCTACATCCCGGGGATCGGCCACAACCTCCAGGAGCACTCTGTCGTGCTCGTCCGGGGCGGCCGCGTGAAGGACCTCCCGTCAGTCAAGTACCACATCATCCGCGGCGCGCTCGACACCGCCGGCGTCCGCGACCGCAAGCAGGGCCGCTCGAAGTACGGCGCGAAGGCGACCGCGAGCCCGGCCGGCCAGAAGAAGTAGGACCATGCCGCGTCGCGCCAGCATTCCCCGCAAGTCCAAGTACGAGACCATCCCGGCCAACCGGACCACGGCCCGCATCGCCGCGAAGCTCATGATGGACGGCAAGAAGATCCTGTCCAACCGGATCCTCCGGCAGGCCCTCGCGCGCGCCGAGGCGCAGGCAAATCGGCCCGGCCTCGAAGTGCTCGAGACGGCCCTGCGGAATGCGACCCCCATCATCGAGGTCAAGCCGCGGCGCGTCGGTGGTGCCACGTACCAGGTCCCGGTCGAGATCCGCGGCGACCGCCGCCTCTCGCTCGGCGTGCGCTGGCTGGTGCAGGCCGCCCGCAAGCGCAACGGCAAGAGCATGAGCGAGAAGCTCGCCTCGGAGTTCGTGGACGCGTCCAACGGGCTCGGCGCGGCCGTGAAGCGTCGCGAGGACACTCACAAGATGGCCGAGGCCAACAAGGCTTTCAGCCACTTCAAGTGGTAGACCGGAGACCCTGATCGTGGCCCGACTCTACCCGCTCGCCCGCACCCGGAACATCGGGATCATCGCGCATATCGACGCCGGCAAGACGACCGTCACCGAGCGGATCCTCTTCTACACGAAGAAGATCTACAAGCTCGGCGAGGTCCACGAGGGCGCCGCGACGATGGACTGGATGCCCCAGGAGCAGGAGCGGGGGATCACCATCACCGCGGCCGCCACGACCTGTTTCTGGGACGATCATCGCATCAACATCATCGATACACCCGGGCACGTGGACTTCACCATGGAAGTCGAGCGATCGCTCCGGGTGCTCGACGGAGCGGTCGTCGTCTTCGACGGCGTGGCGGGTGTGGAGCCGCAGTCCGAGACCGTCTGGCGCCAGGCAGACCGTTATCGCGTGCCGCGCATCTGCTTCATCAACAAGCTGGACCGGACGGGCGCCGACTTCTGGCGCTGCGTCGGGATGATCAAGGATCGCCTGGGGGCGAACGCGGTCCCCATCCAGCTCCCGATCGGCGCCGAGAGCAACTTCGCCGGCGTCATCGACCTGATCCGGATGCGGGCGATCCTCTACCGCGATGACCTGGGCTCCGAGATGGATGTCGTGGAGATCCCGGCCGCGTACCTCGAGGACGCGAAGAAGCACCGTGAGCGCCTCGTGGAAGCCGTCGCCGAGATGGACGACGACCTGATGCACAAGTACCTCGAGGGGACGCAGCTCACCGAGGAGGAGCTCGTGCGCGGCCTCCGCCTGGGCACCCTCCAGTACCGGATCGTCCCGGTCCTCACCGGCTCGGCCCTCAAGAACAAGGGCATCCAGCCGATGCTCGACGCGGTCGTCGCCTACCTCCCGTCGCCGCTCGACGTCCCGCCGGTGATCGGCGAGCAGCCGATGACCCACGCCGAGGTGTTGCGAACCGTCGACGACGGCCAGCCGTTCAGCGCCCTTGCCTTCAAGATTGCCGCCGACCCGTTCGTTGGCAAGCTCGCCTTCTTCCGGGTCTACTCGGGGACGCTCAAGGCGGGCTCGTACATCCTCAACTCCTCGAACGGCAAGAAGGAGCGGATCGGCCGCATCCTCCAGATGCACGCCAACCACCGCGAGGAGATCGACGAGGTCTACGCGGGCGACATCGCCGCGGCCGTCGGCCTCAAGGAGACCTTCACCGGCGACACGCTGGCGGACCCCGACCACCCCGTGATCCTCGAATCGATGACCTTCCCCGAGCCGGTCATCGAAGTGAAGATCGAGCCGAAGACGAAGATGGACCAGGACAAGATGGGCCTGGCCCTCCAGCGCCTGGCCGAAGAGGATCCGACGTTCCGCGTCAAGACGGACCCGGAGAGCGGCGAGACGCTCATCGCCGGGATGGGCGAGCTCCACCTCGACGTCCTCGTGGACCGCATGGTCCGCGAGTTCAAGGTGGCCGCCAACATCGGCAAGCCCCAGGTCTCCTATCGTGAGACCGTCCGGCGCGCGGCCGAGGGGAACGGCCGCTTCGTCCGCCAGACCGGTGGCAAGGGCCAGTACGGGCACGTGGTCCTCAAGCTCGAGCCGGCCGAGAAGGGCTCGGGATACGAGTTCGTCGACAAGGTGATCGGCGGGACGATCCCGCGCGAGTACATGCGCGCGATCGACCGCGGCATCCACGAGGCCCTGGAGACGGGGATCTACGCCGGGTACCCGATGGTCGACGTTCGCGTCACCGTCTTCGACGGGTCGTACCACGAGGTCGACTCCAGCGAGATGGCGTTCAAGATCGCTGCCTCGATGGCCGTCAAGGCCGCCGTCGAGAAGGCCAGTCCGGCGATCCTCGAGCCGCTCATGCGGGTCGAGGTGACGATGCCGGAGCAGTTCATGGGCGACGTGATCGGAGACCTCAACAGCCGGCGCGGCCAGATCGAAGGGATGGACTCCCGCGGGACGACGCAAGTCGTCCAGGGATTTGTCCCGCTCGCGGAGATGTTCGGGTACGCAACCGACCTGCGATCCATGACGCAGGGCCGGGCGAGCTACTCGATGGAGCTGTCTCACTACGCCGAGGTCCCCGGCAGCATTGCCGCGGAGCTCGTTCAGAAGTCAAGGGTCTAGCAGAGGCGAAGGTCCGAGGCGGGTCCCGGTGGGGCCCGGCGCGGCGACGAGGAGCCAGGGAGCGCGAACAGCGATGGCGAAGAAGAAGTTTGAGCGGACGAAGCCGCACGTCAACGTTGGCACGATCGGCCATATCGATCACGGCAAGACGACGCTGACCGCGGCGATCACGAAGTACCTCGCCCTCAAGGGTGGGGCGGTGTACCGCGCGTTCG
>JANXWH010000234.1 GCA_025351245.1 Chloroflexota bacterium
TCGTAGCCGCGCATGAAGGAGACCGGGCCACTGGCGGTGCCGCCGCCGGCCATCTTCTCGCGCGACGAGCGGATGGTGGAGAGGTTGCTGCCGGCGCCGGAGCCGAACTTGAAGAGCATCGCCTCCGTCTTGGCGAGGTCCATGATGCTGGTCATCGAATCCTGGACGGAGTTGATGAAGCAGGCCGAGCACTGCGGCTTTGCCTCGATCCCGACGTTGAACCAGACGGGCGAGTTGAAGCTCATCTTCTGGTGGACCAGGAGGTGGGTCAGCTCCGCGCTGAACGTGGCGAGGTCCTGGTCCGTGGCGAAGTAGTGCTGCGTCTCCGCCCAGGCGGCGATCGACTGCACGACGCGGTCGATCAGCTGCCGGACGGACGTTTCCCGCTCCGGCGTCCCGAGGTGGCCGCGGAAGTACTTGCTGACGACGACGTTGGTGGCCATCTGGCTCCAGAAGGCGGGGACCTCCACGTCCTTCTGCTCGAAGACGAGCTTGCCGGACTCGTTGCCGATGGCGGCCGTCCGGATCTCCCAGGCGATCTCGTCGTAGGGATGAACGCCGGGCCGGGTCCAGCGGCGTTCGAAGGTAAGCCCGCGAACGCCGTCGCCCGTGAAGCGGAGCGCGTCCATTGCGGCGCGCGCGGCCCGGTCCGCGTCATCCTTCAGCGCGCGCGCGGCGCTGAAGGCGGCCTCCGCATGGGCCTTGATCTCGGCGGCGCCCACGAGGGCCGGCGCGCCGGGCTGGGCGCTGGCCAGTGCTGCGCTGGCGGCCTTGCGGCCCTTCCGGGGGCTCCCGTCCTGCCGGGGGCTCCCGTCCTGCGCCATCACCGGGACGACCTCGTGTGCGGCTCGTGCCATCGCTGCGCTGCTCCCTCGCCGAACCGGCGGTCCCCCCGCCGCGGGTTCTGCCGGCGGTGCTGCCGGCGCTCGTCCGTAGCTGCGACGGTCCCGGCGTGGTATGCCGGTTGACCGTCCGTTGCCCCGCCACACGCCCGGTCCAGGCCTCCCCGAGGGATCCCCGAGGGATCCTCGAGAGGGCTCGCCGGGCGGCGAGCGGTCCCGTGACTGTACGTCGCAGCCCGGGTCGCGTCAATGCCCAAACCACTACATCTTGTGGTGCGAAGGAGCGCCGCACCACAGCATGTTGCGTTTCGGGGATCCGCACGTGGATAACCGTGCCAGCCGTTGTGGACACGCTGGGGGCGTCCCGTGGACGGCCGACGCCCGGATGGGCGGGATCGCCGCTCGACCGGCGCCGGACAAGCCGAACAGAACGGGCGTGCGGTACCGGCCCAGCCGGTCAGAGGCGGGCGAGGATCTCGCGGCGCTTCGCGGCGTACTCGTCCTCGGCCACGAGACCGGCTGCCCGCAGGCCCTCGAGCTCGACGAGCCTCGCCTGGACCGAAGAGGTCGACGCCGCGAGCGGGGCGGACTGGTCCGCGGTCGGCGCGGGGCTGGTGGCGATCGTGGCGTCGCCGGGGAGCGCCGGCAACTCGGCTGGGCCACCCGCCGCCGGCCCCAGCTCCGCGAGGTAGGCCGGCAGGCCGATCTCCGTCCAGCGCCGCTCGGCAGCAGCCGCGGCAAGGACGCCGAGCCATTGGGCGAACGCCTCGAAGTGGTCGTCGCGGGCCTTCGACGCGAGCAGGCCGCGTCGATTGGCCACCGTCAGGCGCAGTGGGCCCGTGGCGCTCGGCCTGGCGGCCGGCCCGCCGGCGGCTCCCGCGGTCGGGCCCGCTGCATAGTGGACCGTGACCTCGCCGTGTCGGGCGGCGGCGCCGACGATCGCGGGGAGCGGGATCTCGGCCAGGAGCGCCCCCGACGCCCGGACCTGGGCGACCAGGCCCCCATCGCGGAGCGCGAGGGCGGCGTTGTCGGTGGTCGGGACGGCGTCGCCGGCGATTCGGTAGGTCAGCGCGTCCGCGAGATGGGCCACCGCGTCGACCAGGGTGGCGTCCGCCGCGGCATTGCCGATGGCGTTGACCTTCATCGTGTACCGGACCGTGAGGTTGCGCGCGACGCGCTGCGTCTCTGGGGCTTCTGCCAGTCTCACGGCCCCGATCGGGCCCGCGGCCGCTTCCTGGCGCCGCGACGGGTGCGCTGCGCCACAGGTCGGGCACGCGTCCAGGAGCGGATGCACGAAGGCGCGACATTGCGGGCATCGAAGATCGTCCAGGGTAAGCCACATGCCCACAGGGTAGCGCGAAGGCGGGGCTGCGGCCGGTCCAGCGGCGTGCCGGCCGGCTTCGACGGCGCTGGTCGAGATCAGCTCAGGCCGCTGTAGGAGTGGAGGCCGCTGAACCAGAGGTTCCCGAAGAGCGTGAACAGGACCATCCCGAAGCCGACCACCAGGACGATGGCGGCCGGCCGACCGCGCCAGCCCCTCTGGTTGCGAAGATGCAGGTAGACGGCATACGCGAGCCACGTCACGAGCGCGCTGGTCTCCTTCGGGTCCCAGCCCCAGTAGCGGCTCCAGGCGATGGACGCCCACCAGCTGCCGAGCACGATCATCGTGGCGAACACGGGGAATCCGATGATCACGGCCCGGTAGGCGACGGCGTCGAGGACGTCCCGCGAGGGCAGCCAGGCGAACCGATCGACGGTTCGGCCGTCCGCCAGCCGCTTCTCCTGGACCAGGTAGCCCACGCCGGCCGCGAAGCTCATCGCGAAGATGCCGTAGCTGAGCATCGCGAAGCCCACGTGGATCGTCAGCAGCGGTGGGTTCTGGAGCGCCGGGACGAGCGTTTCGATTGCGTTCGGCAGCGTCCAGCTGTAGAGGAAGAGCGCGAGCGCCAGCCCGAGGGGGAGGAAGCCCAGCGCGCGGACCGGGTAGCGGCGCTGGAAGAAGAGGTAGCCGCCGACGATCGCGGTCGTGAACGCGACGCTGAACTCGTACAGGCTGCCCCAGGGGCCGCGGCCCACGACGATCCCGCGCAGGACGAGCGCGCCGGCGAGGAGCCCGAACGCCGCCCAGGCCAGGCCGATCGCGAACGGGCCGGCCGCGCTGTGCGGGGTGCCGTCGCCCGCCCCGAGCTCCATCTCCTCGACGAAGCTGCCGCTGACCGCCCCCGCGAACGCGGGCACGCTGCGAGGCGCCAATGCGGCCACGAGCCGGCGGCCGCTGGCCAGGAGGACCGTGTGGGCCACGTGGGCGGCGAAGGCCCCGACCAGCAGGATCCCGGCGACGACGTAGAGGTAGTACGAGCCCGTTGCCATGTCAGGCGATCGCCGCGCCGCCGGGCGGCGGGCCCGCGGGCCGCGCGATCTCAATGCCGCGCTTCACGTTCAGGATCAGGCCGCAGTTGCCGCACGTGCTGATCTGGGCAAGCCGTTCGACCCGGCACATCGGGCAGATCACGGCGAGATCCTCGCCATCGTCCGTGCGCGCGGTGCCGAACGGGTAGACGAGCCCCATCCTGAGGCTGAACGGCGCCCCGACCGGCCGTGCGAAAAGGCCGTCCCCGTCGCGCTCCATCGCTCGCGCGCCCTCGATGTGGCGGACCTTCGCGCGCGGCTTGAGGAGCCCGAAGACGGTCCAGCGGCCGAGCATGGCGAGCAGGAGCAGCGCGACGAGCGGCGCGATCAGCAGCGGGATCAGGGCGATGAGCGCACCCCAGTCGGGGCTCACGACCTTCGAGACGAGCTCGAGGAATCCCGTCCACCCCTGCTGAATGCTCGTCGCGAGGTCGCCGCTCACGGGCGGCATTCTATCCGCATGTCGCGGCGCAGGGCGATCGCCGGTCTGGCCATCGCCGGCTCACCGCCCGGTCCCCGCCGCAGGCGTGGTGCGACGGGCGCCCGGGCGGCTCACCCCGAGGGCCGGCCCCGTTTCGGGTTGCCCGTCTTCTTCGTGGCGCCGCGCCCGGGATTCCAGCCGGGTCGTGGCGGATCCTCGTCGCCGGTCGTCTCCGCGGGCCGGTCCACCGGCGGCTTCGGGCGGCCTGCGGCGGGTGCCTCGAGGCGTTGTCGCGCGAGCCGGTCGGCCATCCAGCCAGTCCGGACCGTCCGCGCGCCGAACCGGCGGAGCGACGTCGCGAGCTCGTTGTCGTTCGTCACGACCAGGGTCCCCTCAGGGGCCATCCTGGCCAGTTCCACGAGGAGCGCATCCGCCGGCCGGCGGCCCGAGTAGCGGACCTCGATCCCCGAGGTCAGCCGTCGATCGATCGCGCCGGGCGCAGGCGTCCCGTCGAGTACCACGGTCGCCTGGACGCCAGCCGGCACGAGCGCGCGAAGCCGCCCGACCACCGCCGCGGGCGGGAGCGGGCCATCCGCCCGACCCAGGGCGTGGAGGAGGTTGGACCCGTCGACGAGGAGGCGGGTGACCCCGGCGAGCGGATCGGGAGGGCGCGGCATCTCGTGATGGTACGCCGCGGACGGAGGCCCGCGGACGGAAGCCCTGCCCCGGCCGCCTTCTGCCGGGGAACCAGGGTCACCAGGGCATCAATTATCGGATGAGCCGATCAGCTGGAGACGTAGCGTGCTCGGAAACGCGGCCAACCTCGCGATTCGTCGCGTTTCCACGCTCCGGGATGACAATCCTGATCGTGTCATCCGATCACGGGGGGTCGCCGGTCCGGGCCACGGGGGTCGCCGGTCCGGGTCACGGGGGGGTCGCCGGTCCGGGTCCCCCCGGGCGCCCGAGAGATCCGCACGGGGAGTGGGATGCTTCCCCGCGGGCGGAGGCCCGGCCCCGAACCCGCTACCCTTGCCCGTGATGCTCCTCCTCGTCGATCTCGATGGCGTCGTCTACCGCGGTGCGGCGCCCGTCCCCGGCGTGGCCGACGTCCTGGCCGCCTGCGCGGCCGTCGGCGACTCGGTCGTGTACGTGACGAACAACTCCATGCACTACCGCGCCGATTACGTGACGCGGCTCAGCGCGATGGGCGCGCCCGTGACCCCCGACCGCGTGGTCAGCTCGGCGCGGGCGACGGCGCTCTACCTCGCCGGCCTCGACGGCGTTCGCCGCGTGCTGGTGGTTGGCGCCGGCGGCCTGGAGCGCGAGTGCCGCGACGTGGGCCTGGACGTCGTCACCGCCGCGCACGCCGCGAGCCTCCACGCCCGCGAGGGGCTTAACGGCTGGGATGCCGCCGGCGCCCCGGACGCGGTCGTCGTTGGGCTGGACCCGCAGTTCACGTACCAGAAGCTGACCGTCGCCGTGGATTGCGTCCGGCACGGCGCCCGGTTCATCGCCACAAATCGCGACCCCGTCTACCCCACTGAACGAGGCACGCGCCCCGGGGCCGGCAGCATCGTCGCCGCAGTCGAGGCGGGCGCTGAGATCGTCCCGGTCTCGATCGGCAAGCCCGCGCCACTCCTCCTGGAGATGGCCGCCCGGGCCGCCGGGATTCCGGTGGGCGACGCGGTGATGATCGGCGACGGGATCGCCACCGACCTCGCCGCGGCCGTCGCGATCGGGATCCCGTGCATCATCATGCTCACCGGCGTCTCGTCGCGCGCCGACGTCGACGCACTGCCGGCCGAGCGGCGGCCGGTTGCCGTCGCGGTCGATGCGGCGGCCCTCGCCGCTGCACTGGAGACACTCCGCCCGGCGGCGATCCGCTCGGCGGCGATCCGCCCGGCGCCGATCCGCCCGCCGGCCGTCTGACCCGACCAGGCCGGAGCGCGACCAGACCCACCACCATCACCCGAGGGAGACCGGCATGTCGACCATCCTTGTCACCGGAGCTTCCGGCTTCGTCGGAAGCCACCTGCTTCCCGAGCTCCTTGGCGCGGGGCACCGGGTCGTTGCGCTGGTGCGCTCCTCCGGGGCCGGCGACAAGGTCACCCGGCGGCTCCCCGCGGCCCTGATCGCGAACGTGGAGCTGCGCACCGGCGACGTGGACCGCCCGGCGACCCTGCCCGCGGCGCTCGCCGGCGTCGACGCCGTGGTCCACCTCGTCGCGATCCCACGCGACTGGAATGGCGGCAGGCAGCTCCTCGAGGTCAACCTCGACGGAACGCGCAACCTCATCGGGGCGATGCAGGCGTCCGGCGTCCGGCGCCTCGTCCACCTTGGCGCGCTTGGCGTGGTCGATCGCGAGGAGCTGCACTACGCGAAGTCGAAGGCGCGTGCCGAGCGGGCGGTGATGGAGAGTGGGCTCGAGTGGACCATCCTCAAGCCCTCGCTGCTCTTCGGCCCGGGCGACGGGTTCTTCAACATCGTCGCCGACCTCGTGCGGCTCTCTCCCGGGATCGTCCCGGTGCCGGGCGATGGAAGGAGCCGCTTCCAGCCCCTCCACGTCGGCGACCTCGCGCTCTGCCTGCGCCTGTCGCTTGAACGGCCCGAGACCGTGGGGCACGCCTTCGAGCTGGGTGGGCCGCGCACCTGGACCTACCGCGAGATCACCGCGGAGGTCTGCCGCGGCATGGGCCGGCGCCGCGCCATCATCCCGATGCCGGTGCCGCTGATCAAGCTCGTCGCCGGCGCCGCCGAGGCCGTGCACCTGCCATTCCCGGTTGCCACGGACCAGCTCCGCCAGCTCGCCCTCGACAACGTCGGGCCGCTCGACGGCGTGCACTCGGCATTTGGCTTCATTCCGCGCAGAATGGAGGGCGAGCTCCAGTACCTGCGTCGTCGGAAGGCGCAGCAGGGGCCGATGCCGGTGGCGTGACGCCGGCGGTCCACGCCCGGCCGGGAGGTCCGTTGCTCCGTCGTTCATTCCTCATGCTCGGATGGCTCGTCGCCGCGGTCGTCATCGCGCTCGGCTCCGCCGGGATCGTCGGCGGCCTGGACCACCTGCCCACGACGGGAGCCCGGCCGGAGCTCACCTATGGTGCCGACCGGGAGATCGCGCCCGGCCTTGACGCGGCGACCGGCGACCTCCGCACGCTCTCCGACCAGGTGGATGCGCTGGCCGGCCAGGGACGCGGCGCGCTCACCGCTCTCGTCGCGCGCGATACGCTGAGCCTCCAGGCGGCCATCAGCGCCGGCGAGACGCAGATCAGCACGATCGGGGCCTCCGCACGCGCCCTTCGCGACCGGCTCGCCGCGCTGCCGGGCCTCGACGCGGCGGCGGCCGCCCGGTTCGGCCCCACGACGCTCGCCCGGTACGCAACCCTGGTGGCCGCGCTGCCCGCCGTCGATGCACTCGACGATGACTGGGCGCGCCTCGCCGCAGGCTCGGTCCCGGCCATCGAGCTGACCGAGCACCTGGCCGCCCACGATCGTATCGCCGGCCAGGCCGTCCAGCAGGGGGCAGCCGGAAAGTACGCGGCGGCGATCCGGACGCTCGCGGGTGCCCAGACGGAGCTGGCGTCCGCGAGGAAGGTCCGCGACCAGCTCGCGACGCGGATCGACGCCAGCACCCTGGACACCTGGATCGATCGAAATGCGACCTACGACACTGCGGTCGGCGACCTCTGGGCGGCCGTCCTCGCCTCTCCGGCCCGGGTCACGGCCAAGATTCGGGCGGCAGCCGAGCGCGAGCAGACCGCGAGGGCCCGTTTGCCGGGGGACACCCGCGCGCTCGTCGTGATCCTCGGCGACGTCGCCCGCGGCGGCCTCAACCAGGCTGTCATCGCAATCGAGGAGGCACGGGGCCGGCTGCTCGATGCCCAGGCCGCCGCGGCCGCCCACGCCGCCCCGGACGCCTCGCCCGCGCTAGACTGAGGCCGATTCCCGACGCCCCGGCGTCGTTCAATTCGTGCCCGCAGGAGCCCCAACTCGATGCAGTTGCGCGTCGTCTCCGATCAGCCGTGGAATGTTCCCGCCGACGTCCTCGCCCTCCCCTTCGCCGGCGAGCCCACCTTCGAGGGTGAGCTGGGCGAGATCGACCGCCGCACCGGCGGCGAGTTGCACGTGCTGGCGGGCTTCCGCGAGCTCCGTTCCGAGCGCTACGCGAGCGTCCTGGCGGCCGCCGGCGAGCTTCCCGTCGGGCGCCTCCTGGCAATTGCGGCCGGGCCCGCAGCCGCCCTGGATCGGGAGACGGTCGTGCGCCTTGGGGCCGCGATCCAGCGGCGCCTGGCCGGCCGACGCGTGCGCCGTTTGGCCGTCTGGCTGGGGGCGATCGCCACCTCGCTGGACGGAGGGGCCGAGGCGGCCGCTGAGCTGATCACCCGCGGGGTCGTGGAGGGCAGCTTCGACCCCGCGGCGCTTTATCGCACAGGCGATGCCGCTGCCGAGGCGGGGCCGCCGGTGCTCGACGAGTTGATCCTCGTGGTCCCGGGGACGGCCAGCGCAGCCGCCGCGACGCGTGCCGCGGAGCGGGGCGCGGTGATCGGCGAGGGCACGAACCTCACCCGGCGCCTTGCGAACCGGTCCGCGAACGACGTCAGCCCGCAGGTCCTCGCGGACGAGACCCGCGCCCTCGCCGCGGCGCACGGCCTCTGGGTGGACGTGCTCGACGAGACACGCGCCGCGGAGCTCGGGATGGGGATGTTCCTGGCGGTCGGGCAGGGGAGCGCGAATCCGCCCCGGATGATTGTCCTCCGCTCCGGCGCCGAGGGCGAGACGGATGCCGTTGGGCGGCGGCTCGCGTTCGTGGGCAAGGGCGTCTGCTTCGATTCCGGCGGCATCAGCATCAAGCCCTCCGAGCGGATGGAAGAGATGAAGATGGACAAGACCGGGGCATGCACGGTGCTCGCGGCCGCCGTTACCGCCGCCCGGCTGGCTCCCGGCGTCCCGCTGCTTGCGATCGCGCCCGCGGTCGAGAACATGCCGGGCCCGGGTGCGTCCCGCCCCGGGGACGTGGTCCGGGCGATGAACGGGAAGACCGTCGACATCATCAACACCGATGCAGAGGGCCGGCTCATCCTGGGCGACGCGATGACCTACGCGGAACACCTGGGTGCCACCCACGTCGTGGACGTTGCGACGCTCACGGGCGCCGTGGCACGCGCGTTCGGGCACCTCATCACGGGCGCGTTCGGCGACCCGCAACCCTGGTACGACGAGCTCACGGCGGCAGCCGCACGGGCCGGCGAGCGATTCTGGCAGCTGCCCCTCGTCGACGAGTACTGGCTGGAGATGGACAGCTGGACCGCCGACATGGTGAACTCCAGCTCGCCCGAGGCGGGGCTCATCAAGAGCGCGCTCTTCCTCCGCCAGTTCGTGTCGGTGCCGTGGATCCACCTCGACATCGCCGGGTCCGCGTACTACCGCAAGCCGACGGCATGGGCGCCGCATGGTGCGACCGGCGTCGCGACGGCGACGCTCGTCGAGCTGGCGCTGGCGGGCGCACGCTGACCCGCAGGCGGTCCGGCGCGACGACGCGCGCCCCCGGCGTCCCGCCGCGTGCCATGCCGGGCCCGCGGCGATGACGACGTTCGCGGTCGGCGGGCTGACCGTTGACGAGCGTTCGCTGGCGGTCATCCTCGGCGCCGCCGGCGCCGCCTGGGGCCTCGTGGCCGACCGGATCGGGGCACGCTGGCCCGCCCACGAGGACGGCCGCGTGCGGACCGTCGATTGGAGGACGCTCGTCGTCACGCTGCTCGGCGCGGCGGCGCTCGCCGCGCTGCCCCTTCGCGTGGCCGACCTCGGGCAGGTGCTCCTCTTCGGCGGCTACTTCCTGGCGCTCACGCTCCTGCTCGCCACGGACCTGGACCAGCGCCTCCTGCCCGACCTCGTCACGCTTCCGCTGATCGTGGTCACCCTGATCGCGGCCGTCGCCGGCTGGAACCCGCTCGTTGCCGGGCAGCTGGGCTGGGCCGTGCTTGCCGCGCTCGCGATCCCGGGCTTTCTCTTCGCCGTCTCGATCCCGTTCGGGACGGGCGCGATCGGGATCGGGGACCTCAAGCTGCTGGTCTCGGTGGGCCTGCTTACCGGGCTCGCGCGCTCCATCGCCGGGCTCGTGGTCGGCGCGCTCGCGGCCGGCGCTGTCATCGGCGTCCTCCTCGTCCTGCGCCGCGTAACCCTCCGAACGTACATCCCGTTCGGGCCGTTCCTGATCATCGGCGCCTTTTGGGCAGTCCTCGTCCGCCTCTGACGCGACCGGTACGCTTGGCCCATCCACCTCGGGACCACCGGCCCGCCGGCGAGCTGGCGCGATGGGAGTACCATCAGGGTGCCGGGTCGTCCCTGAGGTTGTGCCCGCTTCGGACGGCGACATCACCGGCGGGTCCGCAACCCGCCACGGCGTGCCGCCAGGCCCGCCACAACGGAGCTACCCGCACGAAGATGCCGACGCCTGCCTGATGCGACGCCATCGCAACGTTCTCCGCATGGCCGCGGAGCGTCCGGGGCCGCGCCCCTTGGCGCCCGCGACGGAGCGCGTCGTCGGCTGGAGCCCGCGCCGGGGGCCGGCCGCCGCGATCCGTGCCGCCGTCCGGGCCCGGCCCAGGGTCGCCCGGCGCCTGCTCGCGTTCCTCCTCGTCATCCCGCTCGTCGTCGGCGTCGCCGCGCCGCCGCGCGTCAGCGGCGACGATCTTGCCAGCGCCCAGGCTCGCCAGCAGGCGCTCCAGCAGAAGATCGCTGATCAGAAAGCCGAGGTTGCGCGCCTGCAGGGGCTCCAGGCCGGCCTCGCGTCGGACATCGCGTCCACCAACCGGGCGCTCGGCGGCATCAACGCGGACCTCGCCGCGACGAAGAAGCGGATTGCTGGCATGACCACGAAGATCGCCGCGGTCCAGGCCGTCTACACGGATCTCGTTGGGCAGCTGGGTCTCCTGGATCGCGAGGTCGTCGCGCTCGGCCAGGAGCAGGCGGAGAAGGCCCAGGAACTTGCGGACCGGAAGGCGATGCTGGCCGCGCGGGTCCGCGAGGCCTACCGGACGGATCGCACGCCGATCATCCAGCAGCTGCTCGCGGCGGGCTCGATCTCCGACGTCCTGCAGGATGTCGGCTCCTACCTGGACCTCGGCGGCCAGGACCAGGCGATGGCGGCGCGGATCACGCAGGACCAGCAGGCCCTGGACGCGTTGCACGCGCTCCTCGTGGCGACGCGGGCCGCGAAGGACGACCTGCGGCAGCAGACGCTGGCCCAGAAGCGCCAGCTCGACGGGCAGATGGCCGACCTGCGGGTCGCGAATGCGCGCCTGGCGGCGCTCCAGGCGGAGACGGCCCGCCAGCTCGCGATCCAGCGCGCAACCTGGGCGAAGATCTCGAAGAACGCGGCCTCCGCCAAGCAGGCCCTGGCGGCCGACGCAAAGGCCCAGCGGGAGCTCGCGGCCCAGATCGCCACGCTCCTGGAGCGCCAGCGCCAGTTCGGGAACGTGCCGTCGGCCTTCAACGGAACCCTGGTCTGGCCGCTCGGCGGCGTGATCACCCAGGAGTTCGGTTGCACCGGGATGTCCTGGGAGCCGGCAATTGGAGGCTGTTCGCACTTCCACCAGGGCATCGACATCGCCGCCCCGATGTACACGCCGATCCACGCGGCCGGCGACGGCGTGGTGCTCTTCGCGGGCCCGAACCCCTACGATCCATATCCGAAGGCTTGGATCGTGATCATCGCCCACAGCGACAGCCTGCTCTCCTGGTACGCCCACGTCGACGACGGCGCCAACCGGCCGGTGGTCGCGGCCGGGGATTCAGTGAAGGCGGGCCAGGTGATCGCGTACGTCGGGATGACGGGCCGGACCACCGGGCCGCACCTCCACTGGGGCATCCAGTACAACTCTGATTTCGTCAACCCGCGCCTCTTCGTCTGAGGTTCGGGCGGCGCTGGCGGGAGGCCGACCGGGCGCCGGCCCCCCGGGTCACCGCAGGCTGGCGCCGTGCTACGATCGCCTGGCTCCCCTCCCCGTATCCCCTCCCCGCCGCGACGAGGATGAGTGCATGAAGCGGACCATGGCGGTGATCCTCGCGGGCGGCGAAGGTGCGCGCCTGTCGATCCTCTCGGAGAAACGGGCCAAGCCGGCCGTCCCGTTCGGCGGCAAGTACCGGATCATCGACTTCGCGCTGAGCAACTGCGTCAACTCGGACATCGACAACGTGGTGGTCCTGACGCAGTACAACCCGCGCTCGCTCAACGATCACATCGGCCAGGGGCGGCCGTGGGACCTGGACCGGAACACGGGCGGGGTCCGGCTCCTGCAGCCCTACATCGGGCGCGGCAAGCCCAGCGACTGGTACCGGGGCACGGCCGACGCGGTCCTCCAGAACCTCAACGTGCTGGACCAGGCGGCCGGGGATACGGTCGTGATCCTCGCGGGGGATCACGTCTACAAGATGGACTACCAGCCGTTCGTGGCGTTCCATCGCCGGAAGCGCGCGGACGTCACGCTGGCCGTCCGCCGCGTGCCGCTTTCGGACGCCACCCGCATGGGCATCCTCGCGATCGACGAGACGGGCCGGGTCACGGACTTCACGGAGAAGCCGAAGCAGCCGAAGTCGGACCTGGCGAGCATGGGCGTCTACGTGTTCAGCAAGCGTGCCCTGCACCGCTGGCTCTCCGAGTCCCGCTCCGACTTCGGCGGCGACGTGATCCCGGACATGATCAAGGGCGGGGCGCGCGTCTACGGCTACCGCTTCGATGGCTACTGGCAGGACGTCGGGACGATTCAGAGCTACTGGGAGGCCAACATGGCCCTCCTCGAGGACCGGCCCGAGCTTGACCTCTACGATCGCGAGTGGCTCATCCACACGCGTTCCGAGGAGCGCGCGCCGGGCAAGATCGGGGCGACCGCCCAGGTCCACCGGAGCCTGATCTCGCACGGGTGCCTCGTCGAGGGGATGGTCGTCAACTCCGTCCTGTCGCCGGGCGTCGTGGTCGGGGTCGGCGCCGTCGTGCGCGACTCCATCGTCATGTTCGACTCCGTGATCCGGCCGGGGGCGATCGTCGACCGTGCGATCCTCGACAAGGAGGTCACGGTCGGGCCGGGCGCCATCATCGGCGAGGGGACCGACCTCAGCATCCCGAATCGCCTCACGCCCAGCCACCTCAACACGGGGATCACGATCATCGGCAAGCAGGCCGTCATCCCGCGCGGCGTGCGGATTGGCCGCAACGTGCGGGTCGACCCGAACGTCCGGGCCACCGACTTCGCGGGCCGAACGGTCGAGTCCGGCGCCACGATCCTGCGCCACGAGGGTCGCGGGCGCAGCCGGCAGGGCGCCCCCGCGGACCCGGCCAAGGCCGCCGGCCACGCCGCCGAGGCGGGGACCGGACCCGGCCGCGACGCGACCGGTCGGCGCGGGTCGAGGGCCGACTGAGCGGCCCTGCCGGTCCCGACGCACCGACCGTCGAGGCCTGGCTCGCCGAGCTGCGGCTCGGCCCCGTGGAACGGATCGACCGCGATGGGGTCAGCTCATGGGATCTCCGGCTGGACGGTCGTCGCCGCTTCGACGTGCCCGTGACCGTTGTCCTGGACCCGGCCGTCGGCGCGTTCGTCTGGCTCCACATGGCGCCGCCGATCGGTGACGGGCTGCGCAGGTCATACCGGAAGCTGCTGCGCTGGAACGACGAGTTCCCCTTCGTCAAGTTCAGCCTTACCGCCGATGACCGTCCGATCGCAGCGGTCGAGATCCCTCCGGGACGCCTTGACCGTGACGCGCTCGGCCTCGGGATCGCGCGGCTCCTCGCCATCTGCGACCTGCTCCTCGACGAGACGGCGGCCTGGATCTGGATCGGCGGGCGCGTTCCGGACCCGGGCACCCGGGTAGGCCGCCAGGCGGACCTCCTCGAATCGTACGCGGACCTGCTCGCGGAGCTCGTGGGGCCGCGGTGACCGCCCGTCGGCTTGCGCTGGTCGGCCCGCGCGGGCGCTCCGCCTGGGCAAGCCCGTGGAGGCTGGTACACTCCCGGGCAGCGCGGAATCCGGGCGAACCAGCCCGGCTCCGTTCCGTTCGTGCCATTTGCCGCCCCGTCCGCCGTGCCAGGAGCCGCCCCGCAGCCGTGACCCGCACCGCATGCGACTGAAGCCGCACCGCCCCTCCAACGAGATCCTGTCCGGCGAGTCCGCCGATGTCTACTTCGATCGCGCCCGCCGGATCATGGAACGCGAGGGGCTGGACCCCATCGTGGTCATGGAAGTCTTCAGCCGCGGGGCCGGCATCCTGTGTGGGATCGACGAGGCGAAGAACCTGCTCGCGTACGCCCTGGAGCACGCCGACGCGGCCGAGGTGACGGTTGAGGGGCTCGACGACGGCGACAGCTTCTCGTCGAAGGAGGTCGTCCTCCGGATCCGCGCCCGGTACCGCCAGTTCGGCCTCTACGAGACGGCGATCCTCGGGATGATGGCCCAGGCCACCGGCTGGGCCACCGCGGCCCACGAATGCGTGGAGGCCGCCGCTCCCCAGCCGGTCATCAGCTTCGGCGCCCGCCACGTCCACCCGGACGTCACGGACGTGCTGGACTACGCGGCGATCGTGGGCGGCTGCGTCGGGGCGTCGACGCCGGCCGGGGCGCGGCTGGCCGGTCTCAATCCCACCGGGACCATGCCCCATTCGCTCGTGTTGATCGTCGGCGACACGGTCCGCGCCGCGCAGGCCTTCGATCGCGACCTGGAGGCGGACGTGCCGCGAATCGTCCTGGTCGACACGTTCAAGGACGAGGCGGAAGAGGCGCTCCGCGTCGCCGACGCGCTGGGCGACAAGCTCTACGGGATCCGCCTGGATACGCCGTCGGAGCGCGGCCGGGTCACGGCCGACCTCGTCAAGGAGATTCGGGCCCGGCTAGACCAGGCCGGCCACGGCCACGTCATCATCGTCGTCTCGGGCGGCCTCACCCCGGATCGGATCCGACACTTCAAGGAGCAGGGCGCCCCAGCCGACAACTTCGCCGTGGGGAGCTACATCAGCGGGGCGAGTCCCATCGACTTCACCGGGGACATCAAGGAGATCGACGGCCGCCCGATCGCGAAGCGGGGCCGGATCCCGGGCGTCACGCCAAGCCCGCGGCTCAAGCCCGTCGACCTGGCTGCCTGGCGCGCCGACGCCTGACCCACGCCCCCAGGTGCCGACCATGCCATCCGACGCTCCCGCCCTCACTCGCGACGTCCTGACGCGCGACGAGGCTGCTGCGCGCGCAGCCCGGGTTGGGCCCATCGCCTACGACATCAGGCTCGAGCTCACCGCCGAGCAGACGACGTATCGCGGCGAGGTCCGCATCACGTTCCCGGTTCGTGGCACGGCGGACCTCTTCCTCGACTTCCGGGGCGGGACCATCGAGCGCCTCGAGGTGAACGGGACGCCGGTGGAGCGACCGGAACGTCCGGGCGCCCGAATCGTCCTGCCCGGCCCGCTCCTGTCGCGCGAGACAAGCGTGCGCGTCGTCTACGAGAACGCCTACGACCGCAACGGCGACGGCTTCCACCGGTTCGTGGACCCGGTCGATGGCGAGGTGTACGTGTACTCCAACTTCGAGCCGTTCGAGGCGCACCGCCTCTTCCCCTGCTTCGACCAGCCGGACCTCAAGGGGACGCTCGCGATCCGAGCGACGGTGCCCGCCGCATGGGCCGTCATCTCGAACAACCCGGTCGAGGCCGTTGACGAGGCGCCCGACGGTCGGCGTACCCATCATTTCACCACCACGCCGCCCATCTCCACGTACCTGGCCGCGGTGATCGCCGGGCCGTACGTCGGCGTCCACGCTGAGCACCGCGGAATCCCGCTCGGAGTCTGGAGCCGGCGTTCGGTCGCGCAGTTCGTGGACCCCGACGAGATGTTCGCCATCACCGGGCAGGGGATGGACTTCTACGCGGATCTGTTCGCGCGGCCGTATCCGTTCGCGAAGTACGACCAGCTCTTCGTCCCCGAGTTCAACGCCGGCGCGATGGAAAACGCGGGCGCCGTCACGTTCACGGAGCAGCACGTCTACCGGGATCCGCCGACCGAGACCCAGCGCCTGGGGCGGGCGGAGACCATCCTCCACGAGCTTGCTCACATGTGGTTCGGCGACCTCGTCACGATGCGCTGGTGGGACGACCTCTGGCTCAACGAGAGCTTCGCGACCTACGTCTCCTACCTCGCGCTGTCGGAGGCCACGCGCTTCGACGGTGCCTGGCGCGCGTTCCACGCGGACGTGAAGCGGTGGGGCTACCAGGCCGACGATCGCTCCACCACCCACCCAATCTCCGGGATCGTCGTCGACACGGACGCCACGTTCTACAACTTCGACGGCATCACCTACGGCAAGGGTGCCGCCGTGCTCAAGCAGCTGGTTGCCTGGGTGGGCCACGACGCGTTCGCCGCCGGGCTGCGCGTCTACTTCGACCGTCATGCCTGGGGCAACGCGTCGCTCGCCGACTTCCTCGCCGCGCTGGAGCAGGGGAGCGGCCGAGACCTGGGAGACTGGGCCCGGCGCTGGGTGGAGACCGCGTCCCTGAACACGCTGGCGGCGCGCTGGACCGCGCCGGACGGCCGGATCGATCGGCTCGAGCTGGCCCAGGACGCTCCCGATTCCCATCCCACGCTGCGCCCCCACGCGCTCGAGATCGCGCTGGTTCGCGCCTTGCAGGACGGCGGGACCGCCGTCGACGTCATCGCCGCTCACGTCGACGGCGCCGAGACGTGGGTGGAGGCGGTGGCGGGATTCGCGGCGCCGTCCCTTGTCTTCCCGAACCACGGCGACCACGCGTACGCGAAGGTGGTCCTCGACGACGCGTCTCGGGAGGCGCTCCCCGATCTGCTGCCGCGCCTGGAGGATCCGCTCCTGCGGCAGCTCCTGTGGGGCTCGCTCTGGCAGATGGTGCGCGACGGCCTGCACCCATCCGCCGCGTTCCTCGAGCTGGTCCGGGATGTCCTGCCGGGCGAGGCCGACGACCAGATCGTCGACGCGGCGCTCGACGCGGCCCGCGGCGCGATCACGCGCTACGTGCCGGAGGCGCGGCGGGTCGCGGCCGCCCGGTCGTTCGTCGCCACCGCCCTCGGGGCGTTGCAGGGGCTGCCCCCCGGGGACCTTCGCCGGCTCTGGCTGCGGGCGGCCATCAGCGCGCTCGCCGACGCCGCCGACGCGGCCCTGCTGGCCGGCCTGCTGGACGGCACGCTCGTGCTCCCGGAGGTCGCGGTCGACCAGGAGATGCGCTGGGGGATCGTCACGGCGGCGTCTGCATTCGGGCTCGCCGACGCGGCCGAGCGGATTGCCGACGAGCGCGCCCGCGACCGAACGGATCGTGGCGAGCGCTTCGCACTGACGGCCACGGTGGCGGCCCCGGACGCGGCCGCGAAGTCCGAGGCCTGGGCACGGATCCACGCCGAGGGCTACGGCTCCCTTCACCGGACGCGCGCCGCGATGGCGGGCTTCAACCATGCTCACCAGGCCACGCTCCTGGCGCCGTACGTGGACGCGTTCTTCGCGGCCGTCCCCGGCGTCGTGGCCGGCCATGAGAACGCCTTCTCGAACACCTACGTTGCCCGCCTCTTCCCGGCCTACCGCGTGGAACCGGAGATGGTGGCGCGCGCCCGGACGCTCGCGGCGGCCGAGGGCGACCGTCTTCCCACCCTGCGGCGGCTCCTGCTGGAGGCGGCCGACGACCTGGAGCGGGCGGTCACCTGCCGAGCCGTGGCGGAAGCCTGACCGCAGCATGAGTCCGTCCGGTCCCGGCAGGGAGCCAGCAGGCGCCGCGTCGGATCCCGAGGGCGCCTACGAGCTGCTCCAGCGGGGCACGGCCCTGCTCGCCAAACGGCATCCTGCGCAGGCGGCCGTGGTCCTCGTTCGCGCCGCCGCCATCGAGCCGGCCAAGGGCTCCATCCTCGAGCCGCTCGGGCGGGCACTGTTCATGAGCGGCCAACTCGAGCGCGCCGTGGAAACGTTCGAGGCGCTCCTCGAGATCGATCCGTCGAACCATTACGCGCACTACGCGCTGGGCCGGAGCCTGATCCGCCTGGGCCGCCGGGCCCAGGGCCGGACGCACCTTCGACTGGCCGTCGCCCTCGCTCCTGACAGCCGGCTCTATCGGGGTGGCCTGGGGCGGCTCGGTCCTGGCGCCGCCTGAGGCCTGCGACCGGCTGGCACCACCCGATCCTCCGGGCTCCGGGTGGGGCCCGGAGGTTTACCCGCGTCGGCGCCGGCCGAGCAGGAGGATCCCGATCAGGGTCTTGGCGTCGTGGAGGTCGCCCCGTTCGGCCGCCGCGAGCGCGTCGGCAACGGGAAGCCGGACCAGCTCGAGCGCCTCGTCTGCGTCGGGCGTCAGCCTGCCGTGCCCGGCCGCGACGAGATCCGTCGCGAGGTAAAGGTGCATCAGCTCGGACGCGAAACCGGGCGCCGTCCAGAACGTGCCGAGCTTCTCCCAGCTGGCGGCGCGGTACCCGGTCTCCTCTTCCAGCTCGCGGCGCGATGCGAGTTCTGGATCCTCGACTGCGCCGGTCACCGGGTCGCGATCCAGCGTCCCAGCAGGGATCTCCAGGAGCGACCGGCCAGCGGGCTGGCGCCACTGGCGGACGAGCAGGAGGCGGTCGGCCTCGTCGAGCGCGACGACCGCCACGGCGCCCGGATGGCGCACGACGTCCCGCCGGTGTCGGCTCCCGTCGGCGCGCTCGGTCGTCTCGACTCGCACCTCCAGGTAGTGCCCGCGATGGACGACCGTCGAATCGACGATGCGCTCGGCGAGCCGATCCTCGACCGGGTCCGGGGACGGGAAGTGGCGGCCGACGGGCAGATTGGACATGCCGGGCATGATGGCACGCTCCCGGAATCGACGAGCCGGGCCTCGCGGCCCGGCTCGTCGCGTTGCGGCTTCGTCAGCCGGCGGTGGCGTCAGCTTGCAGCGGGCATCTTGCTCCGGAGCAGCGAGGCCTCGCTCTTCGCGTCGAAGAGGTGGATCTTGTCGAGCGGGACGTGGAGCGTGACGACATCGCCCGGGTGCACGTTCCGCGCCGAGTCGACGACCGCGACGATGTCCACGCCGGCGAGGATGACGTGGAGGAGCTCCTCGTTGCCGAGGTATTCCACGACGTCCGCCTTCGCCTGGGCCGTCGCCGCCGGTCCGTCGGTGGAGTGGACGTCCAGGTGCTCCGGGCGGATTCCAAGGACGAGGCCGCCCCCGGTGGTCGCCCCGACGGCCTCCCGGAAGGCGGGTGGGAGCGGCACCGTGAGGCCTTCGGCCTTGAGCACCGCGCTCTCGCCGCTGCCCGTCAGCTCGACCGGCAGGAAGTTCATCGAGGGGCTGCCGATGAAGCCGGCGACGAACTTGTTCAGGGGGTGGTCGTAGAGCTCCTGCGGCGGGCCGACCTGCTGGAGCTTCGCCTGGCTCATGACGGCGATGCGCTGGCCCATCGTCATCGCCTCGACCTGGTCGTGGGTGACGTACACGATGGTCGTCTTGAGGCGCTGATGGAGCCGGGCGATCTCGGCACGGGTCTGGACCCGGAGCTTGGCGTCGAGGTTGGAGAGCGGCTCGTCCATGAGGAAGACCGCCGGCTCGCGGACGATCGCCCGACCCAGCGCGACGCGCTGGCGCTGGCCTCCGGAGAGCTCCTTCGGTTTGCGCTGGAGGAGTGTCGTCAGCTGGATGGTCTCCGCGGCCTCCTTGACCCGCCGGTCGATGTCCTTCTTGGGGACCTTCCGGAGCTTGAGGCCGAAGGCGAGGTTGTCGTACACGCTCATGTGGGGATAGAGGGCGTAACTCTGGAAGACCATCGCGATGTCGCGATCCTTGGGCGGGACGTCGTTGACCACCCGGTCGGCGATGCGAACCACGCCTTCCGTGATGTCCTCGAGTCCCGCGATCATGCGCAGGCTGGTGGTCTTGCCGCAGCCCGACGGCCCGACGAAGACCATGAACTCACCGTCGGCGATCTCCAGGTTGAAGTCATCGACGGCGATCACGTCCCCGAACTTCTTGGTGACATGCTCGAAGGTGACGGTCGCCATGTGCGGACTCCTCAAGACCCCGTCGGGTCATCGCGGGTCCATGTATCCGGCCGCCGGGGCGGCGCGGACGGACCCCGTACGAGGTGCCGACTCGGGCTCACGCGGATCCTAGCATCGGCCGACCCGGACGGAAGCGAGGGAGTGGCGCCGCGGATGCGGAAAGGTTGTGCCGGTCAGGCGTCGCGGTCGCGGTGGACCGCGAACGTGCGACCCCGGATCGTGGCTCCGCGCAACGCCGCGACGACGCGATCGGCCGCGGTGTCGGCCACGTCCACCAGCGAGAAGGAGTCGGCGATCTGGATCGCGCCGATGGCCGAGCCCGGAACGCCTGCCTCGTTCGCGATCGCGCCGACCAGGTCGCCCGGCCGCATGCCGGCGCGGCGGCCGCCACCCACATAGAGCCGGACCCACGGCCCGGAAGCCCGCCGCCCGTTCGACATCGGGGCCTGGGGAGCCTCTCGATTCGACGGAACGGGGCCCCGGCCGGGCAGAGGCCGGCCACCCGGCCGTGCCGGGCCGCCTGGCCCGCCGGGCCAGGGCGCGGACCCCGAGCGGCCGGATCGGGGGGCGGGGCGGAGGGGGCGATCGACGGGGAGCGTCGCCGGTGCGATCTCGACCTCCTCTGCGTCGCGCGCGTTCGCGCCTTCGAGGAGTGAGACCGCCGCGAGCGCGATCTCCACGAGGTCGAACTCGTCGGCGAGCGGCTCCACCACGCCGCGGTAGCGCTCCAGCCCTTCTTCGAGAAGCCGCTCGCGGAGGCCGGCCTGGAGCAGCTCCAGGCGCCGCTCGCGCAGGTCGGCAACCGTCGGGATGGTCGCGAGCTCCAGCTTCGTGCGCGTCGCCGCCTCGATGTTGCGGAGGAGACGGTGCTCGCGGGGCTCGAGGAGCGTGATCGCGACGCCCTCGCGGCCCATCCGGCCCGTCCGTCCGATCCGGTGGATGTACATGTCCGGATCGGATGGGATGTCGAAGTTGACGACGTGGGAGACGTGCTCGATGTCGAGGCCGCGCGCCGCGACGTCCGTCGCCACGAGCACGTCCAGGGCACCCTCTCGGAAGCGGCCCATGACGCGGTCGCGCTGCTCCTGGCTCATCCCGCCGTGCAGGGCTGCGGCGTCGTGGCCTCGGCCCGCCAGCGCCTCGGCGAGATCGTCCACCTCCACCCGTGTTCGCGCGAAGACGAGCGCGGAGGCGGGATCCTCGAGGTCCAGGATCCGCGCCAGCGCCG
Source organism: Chloroflexota bacterium (assembly GCA_025351245.1). Lineage (GTDB taxonomy): Bacteria > Chloroflexota > Limnocylindria > Limnocylindrales > CSP1-4 > CTSoil-043. Next base: position 20,910 of record JANXWH010000234.1, read on the forward strand.
CGAGCTTGTCGGAGCCGCGCACGACGTAGACCCGCTGGCGGACGCGGGGCATCTCCTCGCGCGACAGCCGCTCGGGGCGGACGGCCACCTGGACCGGCTCCCGGAGGTGGCGGGCCGCGATCCGCGCGATTGTCGGCGAGATCGTGGCCGAGAAGAGCGCCGTCTGGCGTCCCGGCGGCGTCGCCGTGAGGAGCGCCTCAAGGTCCTCCGCGAAACCCATGTCCAGCATCTCGTCGGCCTCGTCGAGGACGACCACCTCCACGGCGTCGAAGGAGAGGCTGCCGCGGGTCAGGTGGTCGACGGCCCGTCCGGGCGTCGCGACCACCACGTCCACGCCCCGCCGGAGCGCGCGGAGCTGCTGGCCGATCGCCTGGCCGCCGTAGATCGGCAGGACGTGGGCGTCCAGGCCGCGCCCATATCGGTGGACGGCTTCGGCGACCTGCATCGCCAGCTCGCGGGTGGGGACGAGGACGAGTGCCAGGGTACGGCCCTCGCCGGCCCGCCCGAGGCCGCCGCCGGCCGCCAGCCTCTGAAGGATCGGCAGCGCGAAGGCGGCCGTCTTGCCGGTCCCGGTGGGGGCCTCCGCCAGCACATCGCGCCCCGCGAGGAGCGGCGGGATCGCCTCGCGCTGAACAGGCGTCGGCTCCTCGTACCCAAGACCCTCCAGCGTTGTGAGCAGCGCCGCGTCGAGGCCCAGCGAGGCGAAGCTGCCTGCCTCGACGGCCGGCGCGAGCGGCGTCGGATCGGGCGCGGGGGCGAGGTCGGCCATCTGCACAGCCTACGCGACCTGCACGAACGGAGGCGCGGCCGGCGAACCGGCCGCGCCTCCGTCGATCGCAGGGACGCCGCGACCCGGCGCTAGTTCGTGGTCCCCGTGGGGGCAGGGCTGGCCTGCGTGCCGGGCGTGCCGGGCTTGCCCTGTGACCACGGCATCCCGTGATCGCCGCGCATCCCCGGCCCCATGCCCGGGCCCCAGCCCGGCCCCATGCCCGACCCCGCCGCGAACGCCCGGACGATCGTCGCGGAGAACGTCCCGTCTGCGTTCCGGGTGCCCTTGGCCGTCACGTTCGCACCGACCGCGACGTCCGAGAGCGTGGCAGTGGTCGAGCCGGCCACCTGGTAGCTGGTCGTCGAGCCGACCTTGATCGTCAGCGACGAGCCGTCACGGGTCTTCACCGTGATCGACGTCGCAGTTTTCGCGGTGACCGTGCCGCCCGCCTGGGCCGCGCGGATGTTCACGAGCGTGGCGGTGAACGTGCCGTCAGTCGCGGTCGTCCCCTCGGCGACCACATCGGCGCCGACGGTCAGGGCGGCCCTGGTGGACGCGGCGCCCGCCAGCTGGTACGTGGTCGAGCCCGTCAGCGCGATCACCTTCGGGGTGCCATCACGCTGGGTGAGGGTGACGCTGGAGTCACTCACGGACTTGACCGTGCCGCCGGCGTGCGGGAGCACGATCCGGATGGTCGTGATCTTGTATGCCCCGTCGGCCTGGCGCGCCTGGTCGAAGACGATCGAGTCGCCCACCTTGAGCGTCGAGAGGTTCACGGCCTGGCCGCCCTTCGTGACCGTCGCGCCCGCGGCGTCGATGGTCCGGGTCCAGCCGTCGGCGGTCGCCAGGGTGAGCTTCGTTCCGTCGATTGACGTGATGGAGATGGAGGCGAACATGCCGCGGTTGCCCATGTGTCCGCCGCGACCCATGCCCGCGCCGGGTCCGAACCCGTTGCCGTCAGGGTCGCCCATCATGCCGGTCACGTTCGGCGCGGTCGCGGTGCCGCCGTTCGGTGCGGTCCACGTGCCGGTGTCCGCACCGAGCAGGACGCCCCGCGCGTTCGCCACGGCCGGTGCCGCGGCTGCGGGAGCGCCGCCGGAGGCCAGGCCGACGGCGACCGCGGTCAGGCCGATCGCGCCGGCGAGGATCGCGCCCGCGATCAGCGGGCGCGATCGGCGGGCCGGTGCCGCGACGGGCTGAACCGCCGCCACGTACTCCGGCTGGCTGGCCGGCTGCTCTGTGGGCGGGCCGTCGGGAAGTCCCTCGGGCTGCTCCGTGCGAGCGAATTCCATGTCGATCTCTCCTGAAGTCCTCTGCGGGGATTCGAGCCGAACGCCGGAGGGCGTAGGTCGGCGCACGGCCCATGTATGGCAGGCGAACCTGAACGAGTCATGAAAATGGGCGCCATCTCGCCACGGGCGCAGCCGGCG
>JANXWH010000102.1 GCA_025351245.1 Chloroflexota bacterium
ACGTACGTGGTGGTGCCGGGGCGCTTGAAGAAGAGCGTGACGGCGGCGATCCCGCTGGCGTCCGTGACCTTGACGGAGATGGTCGTGCTCTTCGGCGCCGTGGGGCAGTAGGCGCCCTGGTCGAAGCTCAGCGTCTTCGTCGACGCGGTGAGCCCGGTGACCGAGGGGGCCGCGTTTGGCGTCGGGCTCGGCGTCGCGGACGGGCTGGGGGACGGGCTTGGACTGGGGGACGGCGAGGGTTCGGCTGAAGGGCTCGCCTCTGGGGATGGCTCGACCGCCGTCGACGCATCCGGCGATGGACGCGGCGTGGGTGTCGGCGGCGCCTCGCATGCGGCGATGGGCAACCCGCTCGCGTCGGCCTCCAGGTGGAGCGGCCCGGCTTTCGTCCAGGCCCGGTCGAATGCGGGCCCGGGGTAGAAGACCTGGAGCCATCCGCCGTCGGCGCTCCGGCCGGTCACGAGGATCTTCTCGCCGCGTGGGATCGTGCCGATCACGGGCCCGACATCCGGGCAGGCGACCAGCTGGAGGCTCGCCGCCGAGGTCGCCGGTGCCGAAGTCCCGCCGCCGGCGTGGACGGCGCCGGTCGCCAGGAGCGTGCCGGTCCCCACGACCCCGACGATCAGTCCGGCTGCGAGTGCCAGGAGGCCGTTGCCGGCGGCGAGCGCGCCGAGGCCAGCCAGCGGCCCGCCGCCCGCTCCACCACCCGCGCCCAGACCGGCCACCCGGACCCACCCCTCCCTGGTCTCCGTCGCCATGGGGCGCGGAGGCCGCGAAGTCTACCCGCAGAGATGCGACCACGGGAAGGGGTAATTCGGGCAGATTGTCGGGGCGACGTGGCGACGGGGGCACGGGGCGACGGGGCCACGCGCTGAGCGAAAGCGCGGCGCCGCCGCCAGCTCCCCGTCGGCGCCACTTCTCGCGGCGTTGACCTCAGTACGGCTGCCGGAACCGAACTGTCGGTGCAGTCCACCCGTGGCCCGGCGTGTCGAACCGGACGACCAGCCGGTAGGTGCCGGCGCGCCGGGCAGACGCCGCGCCGATTTGCGTCGGGACCGCGAGGTTGATCCGGACGCCCGGCTGCACGAGCACAAGGCGCTGCGCTGTCCCGACGGCGTGCCCGGCGGGATCCAGGATCTGCCACGCCAGGATGCCGCGCTCGGGGATGCTGCCCGCGTTGCGGAGGACGAGAGCCGCGTTCACGACCACACTCCCGCTGCGCACGCGGACGCTCGCCACGGAGGCCACGATCGCCAGCTGGCGGACCGGTGTCACGAACGTCGATCGGACAGCGCCGGCGAGCAACCCGCGGGCGTCGACGTCCAGCGTCCACATCCCGACCCCGGCCAGCCCGCTCGCGATGGCGAACTGGAACTTCGCGCCCATGGACCGGTGGTCCTCGAATTGGACCTCGCGCCACGTTCGCTCATCGGCGTTCCAGTAACGGAACCACGATCCGTCCGGGCCGGCATTGCGGACGATTGACCCATGCGCCGCGAGGAACGCGAGCGCGGCCCCGAACGAGACGCCCCGGACGCCGCCGTAGCGCGCCACGTTGGCCTGGACCCGCGACCCGGTCGCGACCTGGACGATCGGCCAGGAGTAGCCGTAGGCGGGCACGCCGAGGATCAGCTTCCCCACGGGGATGTAGCGGGCGTAGCGGGCGACGGTGTCGGCGACCGTCCGCGGGCCGTCGAGGAGCGGAGCGACCGGACCCGGGATCGCCGATCCGGGCCCGTGAAAGTCGTAGCCCATGATGAACAGCCGGTCCGCGGCCCGACCGATCTGTTCGATGGCCGAGGCGGATGCGCCTACGCTCAGCGCCACCACGACCTGGGCGCCCGGGATTCGCCGGTGGACCGCCCGCGCGAAGCGATCGACGAAGCTCGCGAAAGCGGGCGCGAGCGCCTGGGGGACGGGCTCCACGTCAAGGTTCGCGCCGTCGGCGCGCCGGCGGACCATCAGGGCGAGCGCCTCGGCGGTGAACCGGTCCTGCGCCCGCCGGCTTCCCAGGAAGGCGCGGAGCGTCGGGAGCGAACCGCGGTCGAACAGCTGGAAGGTCGGGACCACTCGAACGCCGCCGTCGTGGGCGGCGTTGGTGACGGTGGCGGCCGCCGGGCTGACGTAGGCCCGGAAGCCGGCGGCACGCGTGTCCAGTGCCCCATTCCCTGCGATCGGGACCGCGAAGAACGCGATCGTGGACATCGTCCCGAAGTCGAGGCGGTGCACGGTGCCCGCGTCCAGGCGCCAGTACGGGAGGTAGCCGTAGACCTCGTGTGAGACCGCGACAGGGCGGCTGGCCCGTGGGCGAATTCCCGCGTCCGGTCCGGCCGCGGCGGCGCCGGGCGGCACCGCGGCGATGGTGCCGGCGAGCGCGGCGACAAGCGCGAGCACGGCGAAGACCGCCCGCGGGAGTGCACGATGCGGGAGCGCACGATCACGGAAGACCGCTCGCAGGAGTGCACGATCACGATGGGGCGCGCGATCACGACGGGGCGCGCGGGCGGGTGCGCGACGGCGCGGCGGGTTCGCGTCGGTCATCGGGCATTGCCTCGGGTGGACCGCCCGGTGGGCGGCGCGGGCGAGCGCCGGCCGGAGCCGGCGGTGGCCGTGGGTCGGCCGAGGGCACGTCGCCACGGTACTTCACCTGTGCAAGTGGGCGGTCCGGTGAGTGACCCCACTGGGTCGTTTCCCCGGTCACCGTTCGGCGAGATCTGCCGATGAGGACAGGCCGAACGTCACATGCGATGGGACGAAGGTACGAGTACGTTCTGTCCACTTCGCATGGCGAGGGAGCCGAGTCCTTCGCCCTGAGCGGATCGCCGACGCTCGTTTGTGGAACCGGCCGATAACGTGGGCACCATGCAGGAGCAACCCCCCATAGGCAGTCGCATCCCGTCCCTGCGACCATCCTCCTGGCGGCGTTCGATGTCCCTCGACGGGGCCCTCATCACCGCGGTGATCGCCCTGGCGCTCGGCACGGCCGCATCCGTCTTCGTGCCCGGTCTACGCGCACGCGTCGTCGCGCCTTCGCTCGACCTCGTGCTCGACACGATCACCACCGCTGTCACGGTCACTGTGGCCGTGATGGCCTGGGTACGGTTCCGCCAGCGGGGCGATCCCGCGGCGGCATTCCAGGCAGCGGCGTTCCTGGTGCTGGCACTCGCCAATGGCCTCACGGTCATGCTCGTCACGACAGGCCTCGACGTTCAGGCCGGAATGGCGCTTGCATCGCCTGGCCAGGCGCCCCTCTACATCTTCACCATCGCCCGACTGTACGCGGCCGCGCTGCTCGTCCTGGGCAGCCTGGCCTCACTCCGCATGAGGCGTGTCGACCATGCGCCGGCCGTCGTGCTTGGGTCGGCCGTCGTGCTGCTGATCGTGATCGTGCTCGCCCAGGTAGGTGCAGACCGGTTGCCCTCATTGGGGTCCGTTCGTCTGGCGGGGCTGCCAGCAGGCACGCCAGACGCCGCCCCCTCGATGCCGTCTCCGATGCCGCTCGGCGCGTTTGCCCAGGTTCTCGCGGCGGCGCTGTTCCTCTGGGCGGCCGGCCTGTCGCGCCGGCTGCACCGCCGCGACAGGTTGATCGGCGACAGCTATCTCGCAATCGGCCTCGTCTTCGCCGCCTTCGGGCAGGTCCAGACCGCCATCTTTCCTAGCACGTACACGGGACTGGTCACGAGCGGCGACCTCCTGCGGCTGGCGTTCGACGTCATCCTCCTGCTCGGCATCCAGGCCCAGGCGGGGGAAATCCTCGCGCGCCTGCGGTCGGCCAACCGGGACCTGGCCCGGCTGCGGGTGGCCGACGCGGAACGGGCTGCGCTGGAGGAACGCGCCCGCCTCTCGCGAGAGCTGCACGATGGGCTGGCGCAGGACCTCTGGCTGGCGAAGCTGAAGACGGGACGTCTCGCCGTCCTGCCCGACCTCGGGCTTGAGGCGCGTGCTCTTGCCCGCGAGCTCGGCGAGGCGATCGACGCCGGACTCGCCGAGGCGCAGCAGGCCGTAGCCGCGATGCGATTGCCAGACGAGCCGACGGGCACGTTCAGCGAGCTGATGTCGCGCTGTGTCGACGAGTTCGCGGATCGGTTCGGCCTGCGCGTCGAGTTTGCGTGCGAGTACGAGCAGCGCCTTCCCTGGCTCTCGGCGCGCGCCCAGGCGGAGACGCTCCGGATTGTGCGGGAAGCGCTCAACAACGCGCGACGACATGCGGACGCAACCGTCGTGCGCGTGCGGGCCAGCGTGGAGGCCGGTCGGCTCGTCGTGGTGGTGGGCGACAATGGTTGCGGCTTCGACCCTGACGCCGCCGGCCGGACCGCGTTCGGCCTGGCCAGCATGCGGGAGCGGGCCGCGCTGATCGGTGGTGAGCTGCTCATCGACTCGCGGCCCCAGGACGGGACGCGTGTCAGCCTCTCCGTGCCGCTCGAGATTGCCGCGGTGCCCATGGGTACGGGCTCTCGATGACGGAGCCGCTACGGCCAAGACACCTTCGCGTCATGCTGGTCGACGACCACGCGCTGCTTCGGGCCGCGGTGCGCCAGGCGATCACGGCGCCCGATGTCGAGATTGTTGCCGAGGCCGCGACCGCCGAGGAGGCGCTGCAGCTGGCCCCGCAGATTCGCCCCGACGTGCTTCTCGTTGATATCGACCTGCCCGGCATGGATGGCGTGGGGCTGGTGCGCGAGCTGGCGCCCCGACTCCCGGACACGCGGATCGTGATGCTGACCGTGTCGAGCACGGACCGCCACCTTCTCGACGCCATGCGATATGGGGCGCGCGGATACCTGACCAAGGATCTGTCGCCGGAGGCACTCCTGCGCGCCGTGCGCAGCGCCTACGACGGCGAGCTTGCGATGCCGCGACGACTGGCCGCGCGACTCGTCCAGCGCCTCGTGGAAACCTCGAGCCGCCCGGCCGCCTCGGCCGACCCGGCCCTCGCGACGCTTACGACGCGCGAGGAGGAAGTGCTCCGCCTGCTCGCGGACGGCCTGACCGACCGCGAGATCGCCGGGTCGCTCACGGTGTCGCCCCGCACGGTGGAGACGCACGTGAGCAGCGTGCTGCACAAGCTCGGCGCGAGGAACCGCGCCGAGGCCGCGCGGCGATTCCGCGGGGTGGGCTGAAGCGGCGCCTCGCCTCCACCTGGGGCCGATCAGCTCCTCGCGAGGGCGCGCGCTGTCGCGATCTCGACCCTGAGCAGACGAGGCCGGGCAACGTCCAGCGAGGCGCCCCTCCCGTCGCGCATGACCAGCAAGAGGCGCTCCCCAGAGAGCACGGCGTCCTCGATCTCCGCGAGCTCGATCGCAAGGGTCAGCCGGCCGACGAGCACGAGGCGCCTTGACGTCACGTAGAGGTCGCCCGCGAGCTCGGCCGGAGCGTCGGAGCCGGGCCGGGGCTGGCGCCGGTCGAACATCGCGCATCGGCGCACCGCCAGGACGTGCTCGTCCGGACCGAGCAGGGGCGCGATCGCGGCATCGGGCTCGAGCGCCGACATGGCTCGCGTGCGGTACTCCTCGCGCGCCTGGTCAGCGGCGGCTTCATCCGATGCAGCGCGCGCGACGATCTGGACCGCGTCCCGGATCGCGGGATTGTCCGCCCGCAGGTCACCGGGTGCGCGGCCCAAGGCCGCATGGCGGCGTGAGGGCTCCACGGCGCGACTGTACGGCGCCCGGGCGCTCGCCCGCGATGGGGGAAGTACGCAGACGGGTACGGATCTCTTCCACGTCCACTGAGGGCTGAACCCGTACCTCGGTCCGTGGAATCCCGGATGGCGGCCGGGTGGTCGTGCGCAAAGGTAGGGCAACTCGGCTGGCGTTGAGAGTCACCAGGTGCCCACGGTGACCCGGCGCTCTCTCCGCTCCCCAGCCGCGGTCATGAGGGAAAAGGGGAAATGACTCACCTGCGCCAGGCGGCAGGCATCTCCCCGTCGACCAGACGGATGGCCACCGGCGGATCGCCGACCGTGGCCGAGGAGGGAGCCTAGCGGATCAGTGACCGCGCGACCGCTCCTCTGCCGGAGCGGAGTCGTCACTACGGACTCATTCAAGGAGAACAGGTCATGTCCAAGCGCAAGTTCGCGCGCTTCGGCGCCGTCATCACGACGCTCGTCGCGGCGGGAGCACTCATCAGCACCATGGTCGCGAGCAGCGGCGCGTACTTCACGGCCACGCAGCCGGGCGCGATCACCGGCAACCTCGGGACGGTGGCGGTCGGCGTCAGCGGTACGGCGATCAACTTCGCCAACCTGATGCCGGGTGAGACCCAGACTCAGACCGTGTCGGTGCGGAACACCGGGACCGGGAACGAGGACATCTACCTCGCCTTCGACAATACCAACAAGGCGTGGAGCGCCGTCAACGACCTCGGCCAGTACGGCAAGTTCACGGTTAACGGCGTCGTGTATGACAACCTCAACAATCGGTACGCGCAGGGCACCCCGGGCTCCGGGGTCATGTCGACCAACGATACGAGCGGCTGCTACAACATCCCGCGCAACGCGATCGCTTACCTGCCGCACGTCATCAAGCTCGGGACGCTCACCCCGGGCCAGCTGTGGAGCTTCGACGTCAGTTTCCAGATCAACCCCTGCATGACCGGCGGTCAGGGCGGGACCCTTTGGG
>JANXWH010000159.1 GCA_025351245.1 Chloroflexota bacterium
CGGTGCACACTCGGGTCGCCCGAGGGCCACGGCCCGGGACTCGGGTCGCCCGAGGGCCACGGACCGGGACTCGGGTGTTGGCGTGGGCCCGGGGGACCGATGGCAGGACTGCCCGAGCCGAGCCCTCCGCCGCCCCCGTCCGTTCGCTGGCCCTGGCCGTCAACCGCCTGACCCGGCACGGAGAATGGGATGCTTCCGGAGGGAAGGCACGTCGACTCCGACCGCCGCCGCGATGTGCCGGGTGGTGCGCTCGGTCCAGCGGTCGGCGCGTCGGCCCCGTGCGGCCCCGCGCCGGACGACATCCGTCGGGCTGCGGTCCAGTGGTCGGCGCGTCGACCCAGCGTTCGGCGCGTCGGCCCCGTGCGGCCCGGCCGGGCGCCGGACGACATCCGTCGGGCTGCGACCCAGCGTTCGGCGCGTCGGCCCCGTGCGGTCCCGTGCCGATGGGTGGCCCCGGCGCTTACCTCTCGTTGGGCGGCAGGATCAGGCCCGGCCCCGTCACGAGCGCCTCGCCCTCGACCGGCACCGTTCCCTCGGGCGAGGTCACGACGTAGCGGTGGTGGATCTCCGCGATGCCGGACGCCTGCGCCGTCGACACCGAGCAATACCGCGTCGCCGAGAGCTCGATCGCCCGCCGGACGGCCTCCACCTCGACCGCCGGTCCCTCCACCTCGTGGACGATGTCGATCCGCCGGAAGGCGTGCGGATGGGTGTCGCGCTCCTCGCCCTCGACACGGATCGCGTAGCGCGAGACGGCCTGGCGCTTCTTCTGGAGGACGCTGACCACGTCCATCCCGGTGCAGCCGCCGATTGCCGCGGCGAGGACCTCCGTCGGCCGTGGCGCGCTCGCGCCAGTCTCGTTGTCCATTGCGATCTCGAACCCCGACCCGGTGCGCGCAACGAAACGAAGGCCGCCCTCGTGGCGGATCTCGGCGGTCTTGACGGCCATGGCTGGTCTGCTCCTGGGCGAATGTGAATTCGGAGCGCGGGCAGGCGCGGGCCGGCTCGATCGGCCGTCCAGTCTACCGCAGGTCTTGCGCGCTTGCGCAAATGCTTGAGCGACTGGCGTGCCCCGGTAGTCACCGAGATGGGTCGAGCACACGTCCCATGAACAACACCGTCCCGCTCGCCTGGTCGGTGACCAGGTACAGGAAGGGTCGATCAATGGCAAGCGTCCGCGCAACCGGACTGCCGCCGGTCGTCCCGCCCATAACGGCCGTCGCCGCGGCGGCCTCGGTCCCGTTCTCATCGACCGTGATCGTCGCCTTCTGGATTGCCGCACCGACGAAGAGGTTGTCGCTCGCGATCCCGTCCAAATCCGCGGAGCCGGGTCCGGGCAGCGCCTTGAAGAGCGCCCGGACACCGAGTTGCGGCAACGCGCTCCTGAGGTCCACCGAGGTGGCGGCCGACCAGCGGGGGAGGGCGAGCGTCAGCCGGTCGAATTCCCAGTCCGAGCCGTCCGACGCAAGCCGGGAGAGGAACGGACCGTCGAGCGCCCGTTCTACCTCGGCAAAGCGGCCGTCGTCGGGGATCACGATCGTCATCACGGTTCTGCCGCCCGCGTACCAGAGGCGGATGGCCTGCCAGCCGTCCGCGTGGGCATACTCGCCCGGGATCTGGCCGTGCATCGTCGGGACGTTCGCGCTGGACCCGTCGAGGCGATGGAACGCGCCAGGCCGCGTCTTCGCGGTCGCGAAGTGCTGGGCCCAACTGCCCTTGAAGTAGACCGCGTTGACGAGGCCGAAGCGCGTGAGCGGGGTGACCATCTCGGGTGCCAGGAGCTCCGGGATCCGGCCGCGGGTGCGGGCCGCGACCCAGGCGTTGATCGCGGCTCGGGCGCGATCCGGGTCGGCGGCATAGTCGACGGTCATGAGCGGCGCGCCGTAGTCCGCGGCGAGGAGGTCCAGGAACGCCGGCTCGAACGCGTAGCCCGCCTGGCCGAAGAGGGCGTTCGTCGACTCGAGGACGAAGGGGTCGCCCGTGTCGGTCGGCTCCGGCGGGGCCGCGACCTGCTGGGCCAGCGCGTTTCGGGCCGCGTGCCACGCGCCCGGATCGTCGCCGACACGCAACGCGGCCGCCATCTCTTCGGCCGTCGTCCCCCGTGCGCCCCCGAAAGCCATCGCGAGGGCGGCCATCGCGCTATACGGCGAGACGACGAGATTGCGATTCGCGCCGTCCGCGACCGCATGGTAGAGACCAGCCGCGAAACCATTGTCGCCCGCCACGAGCCGGCCGATCGTTTCGGGATCGCCGCGTGCGCGTGGGACGGAGGCCTCGAGGGCCGCGATTCCAGGCACGTCCGAGGGGGTCTGCCTGACCGCCGGCGCCGGGTAGGACGTCGCCGGCGGCGAAGGCGCGGCCGTCGGGACGGCGGGCGGCGACGCGGTAGGTTCAGCCCCAGGCGTGGCGAGAGCTGACGGGGAGGGACTCGCGCCACCAACGGAACAGCCGGCCACGAATGCGAGCGCGCCGACGACGACAGCGAAGCGACGGGCGATGCGCATGGGGGCCTCCTTCCACCTTGAGACGGCTCGACCGTGCGCCCTGCGACGGGGGCTCGCCAGTGCCCGGCGGACGTGCCCAGCGGGCCGATCGGCCCGCTGGCCGGGCAGCCTCAGCGCGGCTGGAGGCGGCGCCGTCGCGGGTTCGGCGGACGCGGTCGGCCTTCGAGCCTCGCCACGAGCACCCCTTGGCGCCGAGGGGGGCGTCGGAGCTCACGAGGCGGACACCCGACAGACCCCGGGCGACGAGCGAGGTCAGGAACGCCGTCCAGAAGGCCGACGTTGCCCGGACTGGGGAACGCCGTCCAGAAGGCCGACGTTGCCCGGACTGCAACAAACGGGCCTCGCGACACCTCGCCGGCGCCCCGCTCCCTCGCGTTGTTGCGGGTGGAGCAGCGAAAGCCGTCAGCGCGGAGCGCTGGGCGCCTCGCACGCCCGATTTGCTGCAGGGTGCGCAACGACGACGGCGCGGCGCCCGCTACGCGGTCCCGACTGCCTCCATGGGCGCCACGAACTGCTCCCGGTAGAGCCGGGCGTAGAGGCCGCCCTGCGCCAGCAGCTGGTCGTGCGTGCCGCGCTCCACGATGCGGCCGCGCTCGTAGACCAGGATCTGGTCAGCGCGCAGGATGGTCGAGAGCCGGTGGGCGATCGCGATCGTCGTGCGGCCCTCCATGAGCCGCTCGAGGGCCGCCTGGATCAGCCGCTCCGAGACCGTGTCGAGGGCCGAGGTCGCCTCGTCGAGGACGAGGATGCGGGGATCCTTGAGGAGGACGCGCGCGATCGCGATCCGCTGCTTCTCTCCGCCGGAGAGCTTGTAGCCGCGCTCGCCGACCATCGTGGCATAGCCGTCCGGCAGCTCGGTGATCCTGTCGTGGATCGCGGCCGCGCTGGCCGCCGCCTCCAGCTCCGCGTCGGTCGCCTCGGGCTTCGCGTACAGCAGGTTGTCGCGGATGGAGGCGTGGAAGAGATAGGTCTCCTGGGTGACGACGCCGATGACCCGCCCCAGCGACTCGAGCGCGATCCGCCGGACGTCGCGTCCGTCGATCTCCACCGCGCCCGCGTCGACGTCGTAGAGGCGGGGGATCAGGTAGGTGGTCGTTGTCTTGCCCGAGCCCGACGGCCCGACGAGCGCCACCAGCTGGCCGGGCTCGGCCGCGAAGTCGATCTCCTCGAGCGCGAACGCGAGCGGCGCCGCCACCTCCGCCACGTCCTCCGCCACACCGCGCGCGGCGTCAACCGCCACGTCCGCCTCCGCCTCGCCGTCCGTCGACCGGTCGGTGCCCGGCTCCCGCAACCGGTTGACCAGCACTTCCTCCACCATCGGTTCCACGACCGCGTCCGCGGCGGCCTCGTCCGGCGTAGAGAGGTCGCCGTGCCGGTGGCCGTCGGCCGCGGCGGAAAGCGCCCGCTCCGATGGGACGGCCTTCGTCGGGTAGCGGAACGAGACGCGGTGGAACCGGACCTGGCCGCGAACGTCGGCCGGCCCCAGCGTCACCGCGTCCGGCGCATCCACGATCTCCGGGTCGAGATCCAGGTACTCGAAGATCCGATCGAACAGGGCGAGCGAGCCCGCGATCTCCACCTGGACGTTGAGGAGCTGGCCGAGCGGGAAGAAGAGCCGGCTCTGGAGCGTGGTGAACGCGACGATCGCGCCGGCGGTCGGCGCGCTCGGGTCGCCGTTCATCGCCAGCGTGGCGGCCAGCCAGTACACGAACGCGGGCGTGATGCTGAAGATCGTGCCGATGATCATGAAGAACCAGCGCCCGACCATCGCCTGGCGGATCTGCAGCAGGGCGAGCCTGCGGTTCAGCCCGCGGAAGCGGTTGGTCGCCGCCGCCTGCTGCCCGAAGGTCTTGGAGAGGAGGACGCCCGAGACGCTCAGGGTCTCCTCGGTCACCGCGGTGACGTCGGCCAGCGTCTTCTGGGTCTCCGTGGAGACCTCGCGCCGGACACGGCCCACCCGGAGCGTCAGGTACATGAAGAACGGGAGCAGGCCAATGGAGAGGAGCGTCAGCCGCCAGTCGATGTAGATCATCGCCGCGATCGTTGAGAGGACCACCGCGAGGTTGGCCGTGACGCTGGTCGCCGTGTCGGTGACGACTGTCTGCACGCCGCCGACATCGTTGGCAAGCCGGCTCTGGATCTCGCCCGTCCGGGTCTCGGTGAAGAAGCGGAGCGGCAGACGCTGCAGGTGCGCATAGAGCGCGTTCCGCAGGTCCTGCATCACGTTCTGGCCGATGACGTTGTTGAGGTAGCTCTGCCCGACGCCGATCAGCCCGGAGCCGATCGGGATCACGATCATCAGCCCGACGTAGAGATTGAGGCGGTCGAAGTTCCGGCCGGTGATCACCTCGTCGATCAGCAGCTTGAGCAGGATCGGGTTGATCAGGCCCAGGAAGCTCGTGGTGAGGATGGCGACCAGGACGACCACCACCTGCGCCCGGTACGGCCCGAAGAACGCCACGATCCGGCGGGCCGTCCTGCGGCGAAGCTCCGGCGGCAGGGACGGCTGGTGCTCGGCGCGCATGGCGCGGCCGAACCCGACGCCGGCGCCCATGCCGGCCCCGCCGCGGCCCATGCCGGAGCCGCGGCCCATCATCGCGAAGCCTCCCGTCCCACGGCCCGAGGCTACCACCAGGCGCCGCGGTACGCCCCCGCGACACGCCCCCGCGGTACGCCCCCGTTGGTCAGGTCCCCGACACGCCCCCGAGACCCGCCCCCCGAG